>NZ_JBBKTR010000007.1:0-197532 GCF_037892465.1 Pontibacter sp. H249
TAGGTGAATCACTGCATCAAACTTATACGCTGAGAAGATATCCTCTACAAAGGCAGCGTCCACAATGTCGCCCTTCAGGAAGGTGTAGTTCTCTTTCTCCTCAATGTCTGCCAGGTTAGCCAGGTTGCCGGCGTAGGTCAGCTTGTCGAGGTTGTAGATCTGGTAGTTCGGGTACCTGGTGACGAACAGGCGCACCACGTGCGAGCCGATGAAGCCGGCCCCTCCGGTAATCAATATCTTCATGCTTATACTTTAGCTGATTCTTTTTGTAGGGACAATTGCCAGTCCCAGGCGCTTTTCATGGCTTGCTCAAGTGTACTGGTAGTTTTAAAGCCTAATACCTCTGTGGCTTTGGTTACATCGGCGTAGATCTTTGGCACATCGCCTACACGACGCGGACCTATTTTATAATTTAGCTTTTCGCCGCTTGCTTTCTCGAATGCTTTTACTGCCTCTAGTACTGTGTTGCCAGTACCGGTACCTACGTTGTAGAATTCTATACTTTCGGCCTTGTTCTGAAGTAATCTTTCCACAGCTGTTACGTGTGCTTTGGCCAAATCTACTACATGTATGTAGTCTCTGATGCACGTACCGTCCTGTGTATCGTAGTCGTCGCCGAAGATAGTGAGCTGCTCTCTGATACCAGCTGCTGTTTGTGTAATAAACGGCACCAGGTTGTTCGGAACACCAAGCGGTAACTCGCCAATTCTAGCTGAAGGGTGCGCCCCAATTGGGTTGAAGTAACGCAGGGCTATACTTTTAACGTTGCTGACACTTATTGCCAGGTCCGTTAAAATCTCCTCGCACATCTTTTTAGTATTGCCATACGGCGAGTTAGCTTTTTGCACAGGCGTTTGCTCTGTAACCGGCAGTTTATCCGGAATACCGTACACCGTGCACGATGAAGAGAACACCAGGTTGTATATTTGCTGCTCTTCCATTACCTGCAGCAGCGTAACCAGAGAGCCTACATTGTTCTGGTAATACTTAAGGGGCTCTGCCACCGACTCGCCAACGGCTTTGTAAGCAGCGAAATGGATAACACCTTTAATGTCTTGCTCCTGCTCAAATACACCACGCAGCGCGTTTGCATCGTTGCAGTCAATTCTGTGGCATTTTATGTCGCGGCCAAGTATAGCCTGTATGCCATCTAAAGCACTCTCCTCTGAGTTAGAGAAGTTATCTACAATAATTGGTTCGTAACCGGCCTCCACTAATTCCACAACAGTATGTGAGCCAATGTAGCCCGCTCCGCCTGTTACAAGTATCTTTTCCTTTGCCAAAATTTTAAAGTTTGTTCTGTTATAAATTTATCGTTTCTGATATTAAAATACACTCCCCTTCCTGCAGTTGGTATACTTCGCCGGTTTCAGGGCACATAGCTTCATTTTGTTTGTTAAACTCTAGTTTATGCCCATAGCGGCTCACCCAGCCATGCTGCACCCCCGGCACACCATAAACCAGTGCAAAGGCAGATACATTTTTCGTAACCACAGTTCCTGCACCCACTATAGCATATTGCCCTATCTCCGTGCCACATACCACCGTAGCGTTAGCTCCTATACTTGCACCTTTTCGTACCAGCGTCTGCCTGAACTCACTTTTTCGGCTCACGAAGCTGCGCGGGTTTAGTACATTGGTAAATACCATCGAAGGCCCCAGGAAAACATCGTCCTCGCAAATAACGCCGGTATATACAGACACATTATTCTGTACCTTCACGTTATTGCCCAGCACCACCTCCGGCGACACGACTACATTTTGGCCAATGTTGCAGTTATTCCCAATCCGGCTGCCCGTCATAATGTGACTAAAATGCCATATCTTGGAGTTGCTGCCAATATGAGCGCCCTCATCTATCACTGCAGTTTCATGCGCAAAGTAATCCATCTCTACTTTAATGTATTAATGTGTGAGTCTCAAAATGTAGAGCACCTGAGCTAACAACGACAAAGATAAGAGTTTATAGAATAATTAGCTTGTATATAATTTATCTTAGCTGGTATAGCCTTATACTACTTTAATGCTTTTACTATGCGGTCTTTGCCATACAGGTCCTGCACTACCTCAGCCCTGCTAAAGCCATTATCTAGTACCAGCTGCTTCACTTCCTGCCCATAGCGTTCGTTAATCTCGAAGTATAATCCCCTACCTTCTTTCAGTAAATTGTGGGCAAGTGCGGCAATACGCTTGTAGTATTTAAGCGGATCAGTATTCAGCACAAACAGCGCCAGGTGCGGCTCATACTCCAGTACATTCTCGCGCATCTGTTCTTTCTCCAGTTCAAGCACATAAGGTGGATTACTGGTAATGATATCTAAAGAGGCAGGCGCTACACTTTGCAGCGGCTCAAACACATCCTGATGTAGCCACCTAATAGACAAGTTATACTTTGCAGCGTTAATCTCTGCTACTTCAAGGGCTCCGTCTGATACCTCTAAACCGTATACTTTTTCCGTATTTAGATTAGTAGCCAACGCAATAGGAATACAACCGCTTCCGGTGCAAACGTCTAGTATCTGTAGTTCACGCTGCCCCTGATGCTCCTTCACAATTAGGTCAACCAGCTCTTCGGTTTCCGGCCTAGGTATCAGCACGCGCTTGTCTACATAAAGGTCCAGCCCGTAGAAATGCGCCTCTTGTAACACATACTGTATCGGCTCGTGCTCTTGCAGGCGTTTTATGGCTTCGTTTATACTTTCCTCTTGTGCTGGCTCCACCTCTTCCTGCTGCTTCAGGCTAAGCTCTAACCTCGACTTCTGTAGCACATGCTGCAGCAGCCGCTGCGCTATGGCACCGGCCTCCGGCTCTGGGTAAGCCTCCTGTATACTTTGCCTGATATGCTGCTGAGTTTGCTGTATGGTTGCCACGGTTATACTTGCTTTGTTTCAGATTTAGGTATCTTTGCAAAAGTAGGTTTTTGGGAATTATGAATGATGAATTCTAAACTAAGAATTACGTGTTGGTGTGTAACAGGGATTACCTTATACGTTAACTCTTTAATTCTCTAGCTCCCAAACTCTCTAAATCTTTAACTCCCAAACTTAAGCCATGTCCGATGAACTATACATGCAACGTGCCCTGGAACTAGCCAAGTTGGGTAGCGGCTACACCAGCCCTAATCCTATGGTGGGGTGCGTTATTGTGCACAAAGGACAGATTATTGGGGAGGGTTGGCACCAGAAGTATGGCGGACCGCATGCCGAAGTAAACGCCGTAGCTGCCGTGGACGATAAAAGTATACTGCCCCAAAGTACAGTGTACGTAACACTGGAGCCATGCTCACACTTTGGCAAAACTCCACCGTGCGCCGATCTGCTTATAAGCCATGGAGTAAAGAACGTAGTTATCTGCAACACCGACCCAAACCCGCTGGTGGCCGGGCGTGGCATTAAGAAGTTATTTGATGCTGGGGCGCAGGTTAAAGTTGGTGTGCTGGAGCAACAAGGGCTAGAGTTGAATAAACGTTTTTTTACTTTCCATAGCCAAAAGCAGCCATTTATACTTTTGAAATGGGCTGAGACTGCTGATGGTTTTATAGCCGGAGCAGACTACAAACAGGAGCAAATAAGCGGGAAGTTGGCACAGCGCCTCGTGCATAAGTGGCGTTCTGAAGAGCAGGCTATTATAGTGGGCAAGCATACCGCGCTGCACGATAACCCACGCCTTAACACCCGCCTCTGGAGCGGCCAAAACCCGCTACGCATTGTAATAGATAAGCAACTGCAGCTACCTCAGCACCTGCACCTCTTCGACAGGACCCAACCAACGGTGGTGTATAACCTTATAAAACAGGAGGAACAGGAGAACTTATACTTTGTGCAGCTACAGGAGCAAAAGCCTTTACTACACCAGATTATGCAAGACCTGCACCAGCGAAGTATACTTTCGGTAATGGTAGAGGGAGGCACCTTCCTGCTGGACAGCCTGCTACAGGCAAATTTGTGGGACGAAGCTATAGTATTTAAGAGCAGGCACAAAATTCTGGAAGAAGGCATAAAAGCCCCTCTCATAGATGCACACCTGTACACCACTCAAACCTTAGGTCCCGACCAGCTGTTGCACTACCGGAATTCATAGTCATTCGTTGTTTCAAAAAGCACCAACAAATTAAATTTATTCAGTCAATCACTCATTCAAAATTAACTCATGGCCGAATCACTTATAGTAGATAAAAGCCTCAGCAAAGAGGAGAAATACAAAACATTGCTTCCGCAGATAGAGGCACTAGTAACTGGCGAAACAGATCTTATTGCTAACATCTCTAACTTAGTTGCAGCCTTAAAGCAAGGCTTCGGCTTTTTTTGGGTAGGCGTATACTTTAACAAAGAAGGTCAGTTGGTACTGGGGCCGTTCCAGGGGCCGATTGCCTGTACACGCATACCTTATCATAAAGGTGTTTGCGGTGCCAGCTACACGCAGCAGCAAACTATACTTGTACCCGATGTAGAAGCCTTTCCGGGCCATATTGCCTGCAGCAGCGACTCTAAATCAGAGATTGTGGTGCCAGTGATTAAAGATGGTGAGGTAAAACTGGTGCTAGACGTGGACAGCGATAAACTAAACGACTTTGATGAAGTTGACCAGAAGTACCTGGAGCAACTGATGCAGTTGGTAGCAAGCTGGTATTAGTTTTTTGACAAAGGACGGCTTGACAAAGGATTTGATGCTGTAAGTTTAGCGGCAGTATAACTTGTAGCTAAGTATGGTAGCATTTAACGGATATTAGCAAACCTCGCGGCGTCTTTATGACCTGCGAGTGTCTTACCCTATGAAGCACAAGCATCCTTGCCAGACGCTCGCAGGAGCTGCGCGCACTGGGCCTATAAATAAAAATGCCGCTGCAAGTATAAATTGCAGCGGCATTTTTATGATTTTATGTCCTATGTCCAGAACCTTACCCGAACAACGTTGGCGGAGGTGTTTTAAGCTGAGCAATTACAGTTTGTCCGCCTTTTGTTTTCTGGCCTAGCTCGGCTTTAATCTCTGTATCCAATGGTACAAAAATATCTACACGAGAACCGAATTTAATAAAGCCGAACTCCTCGCCCTGGCTTACTTCGTCTCCTTCGTTTACATACCATACAATACGGCGTGCCATTGCTCCGGCAATCTGTCGGAACAATACCTCAGGACCAGCAGTAGACTCTACCACCACTGTTGTACGCTCGTTCTGCGTGCTTGATTTTGGGTGCCAGGCCACAAAGTAGTTGCCCGGGTGATATTTAAAATACTTTACAATGCCAGATACCGGGTTACGTGTAATGTGCACGTTAATCGGCGACATAAAGATAGAGATCTGCTTGCGCTTGTCTTTGAAATACTCCGGCTCCTCTACCTCTTCAATTACGACCACTTTACCATCGGCCGGGGCAATAATTAGGTCATCGTGCAAAAGCAACGTGCGATAAGGACTACGGAAGAACTGCAGGACGAGCAGAAAAAGTACTACGGAAACACCTGTGAAAATTCTGTTAAAAGTATTGTTGTTCGCGTTGAAATTGTAGAGCAAAAGGTTTAGCACTACCAGGATCAACAAAGTAAAAAATAGAATTCTTCGTCCTTCTTTGTGAATTTTCATTCGAGTTTCAGTTATCCGCAGGTACTTTATATAACTTATAATAGCCCATCCTGTTTAGTGGATGGGCTATTATCCTGCTTCAAAATTATATAAACTTTTGAATTTTCTACTAAAAAACTTCTCTTAGAAGCCTCCGCGATACTTATATGTCATGGCAACTTTATCGATAGCCACAATATAAGCTGCAATTCGCATTGGTACATTGTACTTCTGAGAGGCAGCATACACACGCTCGAAAGACTCGTTCATGATACGCTCTGCACGCTCATTTACGCGATCCAGTGTCCATTTAAAGCCCATGCGGTTTTGCACCCACTCAAAGTATGACACCGTTACACCACCTGAGTTTGCCAGAATATCTGGCACAACCATAATGCCTTTCTCGTTAATAATCTTATCAGCTTTGTAAGAAGTTGGTCCGTTAGCACCCTCCACAATTAGCCTAGCCTGAATCTTTTCAACGTTATGGATTGTGATTACATCCTCTACAGCAGCTGGTACTAATACATCAACTTTAGAAGTCAACAAATCATCCGGATCTATCTGCTCAGCGCCTTTGTATCCTTCTAAACGACCATTGTTGTTGTTCTTATACTCAATAGCCTCTTCGATATCGATACCGTTGTCGTTCCAGTAAGCACCGCTTACGTCACTTACACCTAGTATCTTCACACCGCGCTCAGCCATCAGTTTTGCAGCCCACGAACCTACGTTTCCGAAGCCCTGTACGGCAGCTGTAGACTTAGTAGGGTCCATGCCTAGTTTATCCATGGCAGCCATTGCCGACACCATTACACCACGGCCAGTTGCCTCTACACGGCCAAGCGAACCACCCAATACAAGCGGTTTACCGGTTACCACTCCGTGCTCTGTAGAGCCTTTAGTTTTAGAGTACTCGTCCATCAACCAAGCCATTTCACGTGGCCCAGTACCCATATCTGGGGCAGGAATATCACGGTCAGGACCAAAGATATCTACCAGAGAAGAAGTATAAGCTCTTGTTAAACGCTCTATCTCACCGGCAGACATAGAATACGGATCGCAGATGATACCACCTTTTGCACCACCGTAAGGAATATCCACTACAGCACACTTCCAGGTCATCCAGGCAGCCAGGGCCTTTACTTCATCCAGGAAAACGTCTGGAGCATAGCGAATACCACCTTTAGACGGACCCAAAATAGTAGAGTGCACTACACGGTATCCCTCAAACACACGCACTTTGCCGTCGTCCATTGTAACAGGTACGTTAACGATCACCTGGCGCGCCGGAGATTTCAGAACATTGTACGTTTCCTCGTCAAGCCCCAATACTTCAGCCGCAATATTAAATCGCGACATCATCGATTCGAAAGGATTTTCTCTGTCCTTTATCGGTGCAGGCTCTTTATATAACATCATCTACTATAAATTTTAGCGTTGATTAATGATTTTATGGCAGTAAAGTTGAGAATTATACTTACAACCTCAAGCAGATAAACGAAAAATATTTTAGAAGATTTTAAGGAAGGCCACCACGAACGGGATAGCCATCAGCAAGCTATCGAAGCGGTCTAATATTCCGCCGTGGCCAGGAAGAAGTGTTCCGGAGTCTTTTACGCCTAAACTTCGTTTTAACAACGACTCTGTGAGATCTCCTAAAACACCGAATACTGCCACTATTATGGCAACTCCTATCCATTGGTAGGTTTGTAAGTCTGTAAAGAAGAGTGCCAGCACGTAGCCTACTACGATAGCAAGCAAAGTACCTCCTATCCAACCCTCCCAGGTTTTGCCCGGCGAAATGCGCTCAAAGAGTTTATTTTTACCAAAGTTCTTTCCGGCGATATAAGCTCCTGTATCAGATGCCCAGATCAGCAGCATGAGGCCAAGTATAGGTTGCCAACTGTAGTCCCCCTCTATAAAGGCAAGTGTGTGTAGCAACCCGAATGGGCCGGCAATATAAGCGGCCCCCATTAAATTAAAGGCAATATTGGTAAAAGGGTGAGGGTGCTTTCGGTACATCTCTAGTATAAAAACCGAAAACACCAGCGGCACAGACAGGAACAGCAGTTCAGGCTCCATCAGCTCCTTCTCCACAAGAAACATCGAAGTATAAAACACTGCCCCCAACACCAAGCCTGCTCCCCGGTGGGGCATAATACTCTGCACCTGCACCAGCCTGTAAAACTCAGCGATACCCAACAATGTTAACCCCAGGAACAACAGAAAATATGTCCATTCGCCAATAAGTATACTTCCTATAAATACGGCTGCACCCAGCACACCCACAATAATTCTTTGGCTTAGGTTACTAAGTGTAGATAATTTGTTGCTCATGTAAGGAGGTTAGGTTGGCCTGTGGCCTTTATTGCAATTTAAAATTAGCCGCAGCCGTTAAAGTTCTTCTTCCTTTGGCCGTATGCCCGACTCTGCCTCGGCTATACTTGCCTGGCGCACTGGCAGCGGCGAAAACTGCTGGTACAGATAGTATAAAACCCCTGCTGTTAACAGCAACGAAATGATTACCCATATCCAAGGCATTGCCTCTGTGCTTTCTACATCAAAGTTTATTTTTCCTGTTTGCTGCAAGTATAGCAAAAATACAGTAAAGCCGTTATTTACAAAGTGCGCAATTATAGGAACACTAATACGGCCCGACCAAAAATACAGGTACCCAAACATAGCACCTAATACCATGCGCGGCACAAAACCAAAGAACTGCATGTGTATGGTTGAGAAAACAATGGCTGCTAGCCAGATAGCAACATGCATGTTGTCGAACCAACGGTGCAGCTGGCGTTGCAGTATACCTCTAAATACTAATTCCTCGCCTATGGCAGGTATAATGGCTACCACAACAATACCAACCAGCAGCTTAGGCACGGAGCTAAAGTCGGCAATCAACTTTGTGAGCTCTGCCATTTCGTTTTCTTTGGCCCTTGCCCACTCAGCAAAGTTTTGCATAAATTCCGGCAGTTCCAGCTTGGCGTTCCAGTCTATTACTAAAGAGTTAGCCGGCATCAGCACCACTATCAGTATTCCGCTAAGCAGCAGCAGCAAAGCAGATGGCCTTACTTTCCAGTTAAGGTAAGTATCGAGGTTATAACCAAAAGATCGTATTAAAAACAAAGGTGCCACTACAAAGGAGAAAAACTGTAACACACCTTGCATTAGCAGCATCATGTTAGCACCTTGTGGGTTGCTGGCCGGATTTTCGGCAACGGTAGTGAATTCAAGTATAGATATCCCAAAGACCCAGGTTACAAGTAAACTGAACACGAAATAAGCGATAAACATACCAGCCGTCATAAAGCCCAAGAGCAGTAAAAGCACCCAAATCGGGTGTGTATCTTTGGAGATGAAACCTTTCATACTAAAGTTTAGGTTTGTTAAAGAGTACAATTATATTTTGTTTTTAGGCTACGAAAAAATGTGCCAGTAAGCTGCCTTAGGTTGTTTTTTAGCTCATAATGCTAGCTTTAAACTGCAAAAACAGACCTTAGCAAAAACTGATGCCATACTTTCCGCATCCAAAAACAGGATTTAAAAATACTCTGACGTAAATTTACGTGAAAAATTAGATTTTACTTTGGTAAAGATAGCGAACATAGAACTGGGTGAGTTTCCGCTGTTGCTGGCACCAATGGAGGACGTGAGCGATCCGCCGTTCCGGAAGGTGTGCAAGGCTAATGGCGCAGATTTAATGTATACGGAGTTTATTTCTTCGGAAGGCTTAATACGTGATGCCGCCAAAAGTGTGCAGAAGCTTGATATCTTCGATTACGAACGACCTATTGGCATACAAATATTCGGTTCCGACATCGACTCAATGCGCGAAGCGGCCATTGTTTCGTCTCAGGCCGGGCCAGACCTAATTGATATTAATTATGGCTGCCCCGTAAAGAATGTAGCCTGTAAAGGTGCCGGCGCCGCTTTGCTGCGCGATGTGCCTAAGATGGTAAAGATGACGGAGGAGATTGTGAAGGCTACTAACCTTCCGGTTACTGTTAAAACCCGTTTGGGCTGGGACGAGAACACCAAGTATATCGTAGAAACTGCCGAGAGGCTCCAGGATATTGGCATACAGGCGCTAAGTATACACGGCCGCACACGCGTGCAAATGTATAAAGGCGAAGCCGACTGGACATTAATCGGTGAGGTTAAGAACAACCCACGCATGAAGATCCCGATCTTCGGAAACGGTGACATTGATTCTCCACAGAAAGCCCTGGAGTACCGCAACAGGTATGGCATAGACGGCATTATGATCGGCCGTGCTAGTATCGGATATCCTTGGATTTTTAACGAGATAAAGCATTACATGAAAACCGGTGAGGTTTTGCCTGGCCCAACGTTAGAGGAACGCGTAGAAGTATGCCGCCAGCACTTTACCCACTCGCTGGAGTGGAAAGGCGAAAAGCTTGGTATTTTTGAGATGCGACGTCATTATACTAACTACTTTAGAGGCTTGCCGCACTTTAAGCCGCTGCGCATGAAGCTGGTACAATCCGAAGATATCCAGGAAATCTATGACACACTGAATGAAATTGTCGCTACCATGGCTTATGAGGAAGTGCAGTAAAGCCTAGACGAATTTAATAACTTATTCCATAACATCCCCTGCTCTACCGGCAGGGGATGTTCCTTTTTGTAGAAGGAGTATTCGCAAGAAACGGGTTGAGATTATGGAGTAGTCTTATGTACTTGCCCTTGAAAAGTATAAGTGTACAGAACCTTAGCCAAATCCAACTATGTTAATTGCCATGGTTCAGCAAATCATATATTAAACAAAGATTAACCCTTACTTTTGCAGATAAACTTTTACTCCTTATTTCTCTAGCTATCAAAACAGCAACAACTACCGCAGTTCAAGAAACCTCTACTCCGCCAGTAGCCTGGGTATTAGTGGTTATACTTGCCCTTATTTGGGGCACCTCGTTTATACTTATCAAAAAGGGATTAGTGGTTTTCTCATCTGATGAGCTAGGTGCCCTGCGCATGGTAATTGCCTGCGCTGCGCTGCTGCCGTTTGCTATAAAAAACCTGCGCAAAGTGGAACCAAGCCGATGGAAGTTCCTATTAGGCAGCGGCCTTCTCGGCAATTTTTTTCCTGCTTTTCTTTTTGCCATTGCCGAAACGCGCCTGGCCAGCGGCCTGGCTGGTGTACTCAATTCTCTTACGGCGCTTTTCACCTTGCTTGTAGGTGCTATGTTTTTTAGCCAATCTATTACCTGGATGCGTATGCTTGGCATCATTATCGGTATTGCAGGCACAGCCATCCTTATCTTTACCGGAAACGGCAACGCTGAATTAGACAACATGTACTATGGTTTATACATTGTGCTGGCGACTATCTTCTACGGCACAAGCGCCAACATTATCAAGCACCGCCTGCAAGGCATGAAAGCTCTTGCTATCTCCAGCTTAGCTTTGCTCACCGTTGGTCCTGTAGCATCGGTTTACCTTTTTACTACTGATTTTTTATATAAGCTGCAGCATGTGCCGGGAGCATGGGAGGCACTCATGTATATTGCCATACTTGCTGTATTCAGCACTGCCATTGCACTGGTTCTTTTCAACAAGCTTATCCATATTTCCACAACCCTGTTTGCCAGCTCTACTACCTATCTAATACCGGTAGTGGCACTTATGTGGGGTGTTTTTGATGGAGAAACCATTCACCTGTGGCACTACCTGGGCATGGTGGTTATACTTGTGGGGGTATTTATTGTAAATAGAGCCAAGTAAGTTAGCATCTATTAGATTGCAATAACATCTGACGTAATTAGATTATTGTAAATTTATTAACCACATCAGTTTTAAAGAGCCGACCACGAATATTAATAAATAGGTAGTTTATTATATATTATTCTTTAAATTGTAAACTGAATCGTGCTTTTATACTTGTATATCATCTCACAGCTGATTAAAAGTATAATTACAGGCACAGAACAATATCATTCTCTTTAATAGAACTATACTTTTACATTACTATCAATTACTAGAATACTTTTTATAGCTGCTCTTACTGCTGTGCACTGTAAGACAGACTACTTTTGAGCAAATACCAATTTACTTTAATATACAATTTTTATCTATTAACTAACCAACAGTAACCTTTTTATGAAGAAACCTTTACTACTCTGCCTCTTCCTTTCGTTGTGGTGGCAAGGTATGGCGCAAAAGCCGCAGCTGCAGGATGCAAACAGCAGCAAGCCTGTCAGCAAAACACGGGCAATATCTCCAGATAAATTGCTCACCTCTGAAAAAACCAGTAAAGCGATTAATGTAAATACTGCAAAAAAAGCAGTAACTACAACGGCCTTTGGCTCATCTGATTTTCCGGTATACTGGCCTGATCGCCTTTATGTGAAACTAAAGAATGGGCAAACCCAATTCCAGACTTTTGAGAATAAGGCATCAAAACAAGATAAGGCTGCATCAGACTTGGTTAACTTGGCAGTGCAACGTTATGAAGCTACTCGTGTAGCAGAATTGCCAAGATCACCTAAACTTCCCGCTTTCAAAAACACCTACGAAGTAGTAGTTGAGAACGAAAGCAAACTGACCCAGTTATTGCTGGAGTTAAACATGATGCCCGAAGTAGAATATGCTGAGCGCGTACCTTACTATGTTACCTCGGTTTCTCCAAACGACCCTGATCGTTCTCCAAATGACCCTAGCTTTAAAGATGGTCACCAATATGCCATGAACAAAATCCAGGCGGTAGAGGCATTTGGCATTCATACTGGCACTACCAAAACTTTACTTGCCATCGTAGACGATGCAGTTCTTTCATCCCATCCGGACCTGACTGCTAACATTGACCTGGCAAAAAGTTATGATGTAGCTGACAAGGATAATAATACACACCCACCATCATCCGGTGTAAATAAGGCTAACCAGAACGTTTTCTCGCATGGTACTCACTGCGCAGGTATCGCAGGTGCTGTAACCAACAACAGTGTAGGTATAGCCGCCGTCAGCAATAACTTAGTATCAGTTATAGGTGTAAAATGTACATCTGACAATACACCTAACACTCGCTCTATTGAGCGCGGCACGGAAGGTGTTATTCATGCAATCAACCAAGGTGCTAGGGTTATAAGCATGTCTTATGGTGGTGCTGGGGCTAGCCAGACGGTGCAGAACATAATAAATGAAGGCACTGCCAACGGCATTGTGTTTATTGCAGCAGCCGGAAACGACAACATAGAAACCAAGCATTACCCTGCCGCTTACGATAATGTAATTGCTGTAGCGAGCACAGACGCTAACGATTTAAAGAGCAGCTTCTCTAACTACGGTACATGGGTTGACATTTCTGCACCAGGCTCAGGTATATTAAGTACTGTAACCGGAGCTGATGGCTCAAGTGGAGCTTATATTTCCTATAACGGCACATCCATGTCAACGCCTATGGTGGCAGGTATGGTTGCTTTAATGCTCTCTGAAAACCCTAACCTTACTCCACAGGCTGTAACACAGATCTTAAAATCCACTGCTGATCCGCTAGAAAGTGTACAAGGTCAATCTGCTGCACTTGCTGGCAAATTAGGCGCGGGCAGAATTAATGCTTATAAAGCTATACAGGCAATAAAGGGTATAACTAATACAGAAGCTCCTACAGCTATAACTGACCTTACAGTTAGCCAAACGACACAAACTTTTGTAAACTTAACATGGAAAGCTCCTGCTATTAATGCAAGTGAGGCTGCAACACTTTATGATGTGCGCTACTCCACTTCTCCTATCACGGCAGATAATTTTGGGGCGGCAACAAAGTCGAAGAACAACATTTTCCCAGGCTCGCCAAATGCTGATCAGCAACTCACTATTCTGGGCTTAACCCCAAACACAACCTACTACTTTGCCATTGTCTCTAAATCATTTTACGGAGAGTCTTCTCTTATCTCAAATGTAGCTACTACTACTACACAAGTTGCACCAATTATAGGCGCTACACCTGCCTCTGTTGTTTTTAACATTAATAGAGACAATGGCAGCGCAGCAACTCAAGATGTAAGTCTTAGCAACACCGGCTCTGCTCAATTGCAGTATAATGCCGCCATTATACCATCATCTGGAGCAAACCTTAGATACTTTGACAAGGAAAAAGCTACTGCAGACAATAGCTTTGGCTTTGGTAACAGCAGCTTTATCGCCGCTACTAAGTTTAATGCTGGCACACGCGGATTTAACCTGACACACGTTCAGAACTACATCAATAATGCTAGTACTGCTAGCACACAGGTAATAGTACGGATCCGAAAAGGCGGGACCAATCCTGGTACTGCTTCATTGTTAGCCGAACAAACAACAAATGTTACAATACCAGCTGGGGGTGGTTTCCAGACAATACAGCTAAACCAACCTCTATCTATGCAGGCGAACGAGACTTTCTGGGTTGAGTTTGTTATTCCTGCCGGGCTTTCTACGCCACAAGGTATTGATGATACAGGAGCCAGACCAGGCGTATTTTTCCTGAGCAGCGATGGTGGCGCTAATTACGGCGACATGCAGCCAATGGCAGCTTTCCTTAACACCGCTGCATTGAAAATGCGTGCTATCAACTCTGACTGGATCTCTATCAGCCCATCAACTGGAACTTTGAATACAGGTTCATCGCAAAATCTAGAGATAGGCGTTGATGCTACTAACCTGGTAAACGGCACCTATCAGGCCAACTTGCTTTTAACAAGCAACGATCCTGTAACACCTACTATAAACAGACCAATAACTGTTACTGTAGCTGGCGGGCAGCCAACTCTTGCCTTAGGGTCTACAGCTATTGATTTTGGTGCTTTGTTTGTTGGCTCAAACAGTACAAAAAAGGTTTTAGTAAACAATACAGGTGTTGCCGCATTAGTTATTAACTCAGCAACTATAGCTGGCGGCGAGTTTACTGCCACAGACTTTGCTGTTTCGCCTGCGACACCTATTACAATACAACCTGGTACACAGCAAGAGCTAAGTGTTAAATTTACACCTTCTAAGAAAGCTGATTTAAATGGCACACTTACACTTGCCTCTAACGATCCGGCTACACCAACTGTAGAAGTGAATCTTACATCTACATTATTAAGCCCACCGGTTGCATCTCTATCTGCCGAGAACTTAAATTTAGAAATCGATACAAGAGAATCCACTACGGCTTCTTCTAATGTAACTATTCAAAATAATGGCGAAGCAGACCTAAGCTATACTTTACAAGCTATTACTGATCCTACCTCTACTATAAAGTATGATTTAGATGCTAACCCTACCAGTTTAATAGGCACAGGTGGTACGTTACATACTGCTATGAAATTTGATGTCATTACTGACAACTTCATGCTTACCCATGTACAGAACTACTACAGAACGGAAGGCGCTGTAAGGCCAATTACTATAAAAGTATACAAGGGTGGCAGCACGCCTACCACAGGCACACTTTTAGAGGAGCAGACATTTACTTCTACAGCTGCGGCTGGCAACAATGGTGCTTATATAACCATTCCAACGAAACAGCAGCATAAGTTTGTAAAAGGGGATGTTTTCTATGTTGTCTTTACTTTCTCTGGAATTACTTACCCACAGGCTTATAATGCAAATAACCCGAACCCTCTACGCAGTTTCCTGAGTACAAATGGATCTTCCTGGGTTCCTGTAGAAAATGCCTCCTCGAGTTTTGCTAATAGCACTTTCAAGATTAGAGCGCTAGAAATGCCACAATGGTTAAGTGTTACACCAACTTCTGGTACGCTTTCCCAAGGTGCTACGGCTAATGCCATAATACAGGCAAATAGCACAAGCTTAGTTAGCGGCACTTATACAGGTCGCATTTTAATGTCTTCTAACGATCCTGCTACGCCGCAGCGTACAGTTAATGTGTCTCTGATAGTACAAAGAATGCCGCAGCCACAGTTTAGTGTTGACTATACACAGCTGATCACTGGGCAATCTATTACTTTTAATAATACATCTGTTGACGCAAACGCATATGAGTGGGCTTTCGAGGGTGCAGAGCCATCTACCTCTACAGAGGCTACACCAACTGTAAAGTATAGCACACCTGGCACATATAAAGTAAGCCTTGTAGCTAAAAACACAGAAGGTAATAAAGTATCTGAGCCGCTTGTTAAAGAAGGATACATAACGGTTGCCAACAATTACTGTAATGAACTTAATGCTCCTTTCCAAGGCACTTTGTCACTTTATACAGTAACAGGAGGAGGGCATGTAACAGGAAATAATAAATATGGCGATTTAGCTAAGGTTAACTATTTCGCGTTTAACCGACCAAGTTCTTACATTAATAGTTTAAAGCTATACTTTGGCCATGCAGAAGCGGCTACAGCAGATGCAACTGTAACTATAGCTGTATGGAACAGCAATGGTACAGGCAACTCACCTGGTGATATTATAGCGTCAAAAGAAGTAAAAATCAGCTCTATTGTTGCCGACGTTGAGAACGACAGGCTTACCGAAATAGTTTTTGATGCTCCAGTAGCGCTAAGCGGCAGCTTCTTTGCCGGTGTAATCCTAAATCAAGAGGCTGGCAACTCGGTGGCACTTTACAGCAACAGAAACGGAGAAACTACTCCGGGCATTGCTTGGGAACAGTGGAATGATGCTACTTGGGCTCCTTTTTCAGCTGGCTGGCCAACACTTGCGAACATAGCACTTTACATCCAGCCGTCTATCACACGTACTATTACTCCTCTTACTGCGGCCTTTAACTTTATAGAACCAAATAAAGCTGAAGCCTGCGTAGGCAAAAATGTATTCATCAGTGCATCTCCTTCAACTGGTGTAGCACGTTATGAGTGGTTCCATGAGGGCGCAGAAGCCACTTATGTAGAAGGTAAACATGCTTATTTAGTTTACAACACTCCGGGTACTTACACTATAACATTAAAAGTGTATGATACCTGCAACGGAGTTGCTACCATCAGCAAGACTATAACTGTTATTGACTCTCCTACTGCAACAGTAGCAGCATCAGGAACTACTAGCTTCTGTAAAGGCGGTTCTGTTACGTTAACTGCTCCAACCGGTGAAGGCTATACTTACCTATGGTCTAATGGAGAAACAACTAAAGCTATAGAAGTTGCAGAAAGTGGCAATTATACCGTAACTGTTACCAATGAAAACGGTTGCTCTACAACTTCTGCCGCAACAACCGTAACTGTAAACGAGCTTCCATCTAAGCCAGTTATCACACAAAACGGAGCGGAGCTTACTTCTAGCGCTGCAGCTGGTAACCAGTGGTACTTAAATGGTAGTGCTATACAGGATGCTACTGAGCAAGTATATACAGCTACTGCATCTGGTAACTATACTGTAAGAGTAACCAATGCTAATTCTTGTCAGTCAGAAATCTCTGAAGAAGTTGCTGTCACAATTACTTCAACTGCGAAAGAGCACCTGACAGCAAATGGCTTACAAGTTTATCCAAACCCTAGCACAGGCAAGTTTACAGTAACCTTTACAGTAAATAAGCTTGAGAAAGTAAGGTTAGTTCTTGTAAACAATGTTGGACAGATAGTACTTGAAGAAATACAATCCAGAGCTGCAGGTACTCACGATCAGCTGTTAACAGCAGCTAACTTGCCAACCGGAGTTTACTTCCTTCAGGTTCATGCAAATGGTAATGTACAAACAAGAAAAGTAGTAGTTAAACGCTAACACTACAAATTCTTGACATATAAGCCCCCTGCAGTTTATGCAGGGGGCTTTTTTTATACTTTAATTAATCTTAACAGTCTAACATTTCCGATGTGATTCATACGTCTCATTTCAGCCTACTAGTATAGCTTTTTTACTTCAGCATCATTATTATATATCTGAGAGATACAAAACGAAGCTCAACAGTAACTAGCAATGCTTATTGTGAAACAATGATGCATCTCCAACTATCAAAAACAGGAAAGCCGCTAAACCATCTTCCTGCTTCGATTAAAATCAGTAAGAGCAGATTACTACGATATCTCATAGATTGTCAACTAATTCTGTCCCTATACATCTTTAAGACTTGCCCATAAACATCTAACAGGCTAGATAAGCTTTTATTACACTTTAAATGTGAGGTACAGGTACTTAACTACACAAAACATATTAAACTCTGTTACAAATAATGTAAGGACTCAGGCTATACTTTAAACTAGAGTTAACCATGTTAATAATGTTATCCTATATTTAGTACTGCCTTAGCTGTTGAATTAAATCTCCTTAGCTATACTTTGGTTAGAGCTCTGCACCCAAGCAGCTGCATAATAAGCTTGAGATACCTTATGTTTAAGTAAAGTGTTTGATGTAACGTAGAAACTTACGATCTAAACGGGCATTAAACGAAAAGGGCACCTGATGTACAGGTGCCCTTTTCGTTTTACTAGATTTTAGTAGCTTTTACTCTTTTATAAGTTTTATACTTTTCTTCTCACCATCTACCTCCACTATTAACAAGTAAAGGCCGCGGCTTAAATGCTCCAAGTTTGCCTGAAGCTGCTGCTCGTTTACTCCAGCTGTTACAGCAAGTGTTTCTTCGTGCTGCACCTTGCCTGATGCTGAATAAAGTATAACTCTTGCAGTTCCGGCGTTCTCCGCAGCAAAACTTACTTGCAACGTGCTCTTGAAAGGGTTAGGATAAGCCATGGTTACTACTGCCTGGCTGCCGCTAAAGGTAACAGCGCGCGGACCATAATAAGTATGCTCTCCGTTTTCATCAAGCTGCTTTAGGCGGTAGTAGCGCACGCCTGCCTTGCCTTTTTCTGTATCTGTAAAAGTATAGCTTTGCTTTGAGTACGTATTTATAACCTTACTTTTAACGAATCCTATTTTACGGTAAGTATAGCCATCTGTAGACACCTCTACTTCAAATCCTTCGTTATTCTGTTCCATTGCCGTTTCCCAGTTAAGAACAGCGTTAGAGCCGTTCTTAGAAGCCTTAAACGAAATAAGTTCTATAGGTAATGGCGTTACAGTACGACCTAATGTAAAGTATCCTGCTGGCCCTAAGTTAGTACCGTTAACCTGCTTACCTGTTGGTGTAGCGCTAGGCACTATTGATTTCCAGTAAGAAGTTGTTGGGCTGCTTTTAGACCAGTAAAATACTAACTCTTCGTCTTTGTTTACCATCTCTGGTTCCAACTCGTGGTCAAAGTATGACATAGCCACATCTACCCGATTGTTGGTATTTGGAGTAGTCGGTTCTAGCAGAAAATAACGCTTTACGTTGTCTCCGTTTCCAAGAGCGGCACCAGCGCCTGTCACTCTTGTTACTTTTACTTCGCCTGGCGTACCCACTGTTGGTGTTACAGTCATACCCATGCCTCCGAAGCTCTCCTGCGCCGTTACATCTCGGGTAGTTTCTACTGCACCTGTTAAGTAGCTTGCGGCGCTTTCATTTATAAAAGATCCTGTGTTGGCTAATGTAATTTTATTTTCTTTTGTATCTATGTTGCCACTCACAAAATCCAGTCGGTTTGCTATTAGCGCATCATCCGTAAGCTCCTTGCTACCCCCTCCTGCAATTGATACATTATAATAGTTAGCTCCAGCAATTTTTTGAGCTGTGCTGCCATTAAAATTAATTGTTGGAGTAGCTGTTACTAAGTCTGCAATTGCACCTGATATGGCAAAATCTTTAGCAACACCAGTAGTACCTGAAAAAGATTTCGTACCACCGTTGCTTAGGTTAAGGGTATGATAGCTAATCGGTAGTATATCTTGCGAGCCTGCTCCATTATAATTAACCGTTGTTGCATTTGTTGTAGCATCGGCTGTTGCAGCATCGGCTCTTGTAAATGCTCCTGCAATACCTGTAGTGCCTGCTGCTAAAACTTTAGAGCCGCTTGTGCTTATTGCTAAGTTATTATAATTGATGGCTGCTACAGCTTGTATGGCTGTGCCATTGTACTCTATTATACTTGGTGTAATTACAGCCGTGCCATCAGACACATCAAAATCACCTGCAATTTTAGCATGTCCTGCTGCAAATTCTTTTGTGCCAGGGTTGCTTAAGATTAAATTACCATATTGCTCGCTAAGCACCACCTGTTTTTCAGTAACTGAACTGCCTCCATAGTATTCTACTGTACTGTTCGCTGCAAAAGAATACTTGTCCATCTGTAGCTGTGAAGCAGTACCAATACCACCAACTTTTAGAACGGCATTGTCGTCAACTGTAAGTTCGGGCTCTGTACCACCATCTACTGCTGATTCACTTCCAGTTAATTTGAAAGATATAAGATCCAGTTCACCACTTTCTACCTTTACATCCAGCAGTTCGTTTACATCAACTCCCATAGACAGTTTACCAGTCCCTGTCTTAGTTACCTTCAAGTGTGCTAAGCCAACGGGCCCGTTAGTTGCATTTATGGTAGCCTCCGATGCACCTGTAAAGTTTAACTCAATGTTCGCAGCTTTTAGCTCTGCTCCCAAATGGTTAAAATTACCTGTTAAGGTGATATTGCTCTCTAAACTAGCTTTAGCTCCTGCAACAACTGTTAAGTTCCGTAACGTGTATAAACCAGTACCATTTACAGTAGATGGGATAATAGCACCGCCACTTTCTTCAGACTCCTTTCTAAGTGAAAGTAATCCAAAATCAGCACCTGATGCATTTATAACGCCATTATTTGTAAAGTTTCCTCCGATTAAGTATTTCGTGTCTGAACCTGCTGTAAATGATGCACCCGGCTCTACTCTAAAATCCCCTTCAATTTTCCATTTTGTTCCGTTTATTGCTGGAATCTGAGCAGATAAAGGTGTAGGACTTGCTCCATACAAAAATGTTCTTACACCAAAAGAATGAGTATTTGCGATCGTTAAATTATTTAGTTTAGCAGGAACAGCACCTGCCAATGTTATTGGTAAACCACCTCCGAAGATAATCGTTCCCGTGCTCTTGAGAGATGTAGAGTCAACTCCCATGTTAAATGGAAAAATTTGAAGAGGATTACCATCTTTATCCTTTTGCCCTAAGCTCTGCGGTTCAAAATTAAGAATACCAGAACTAGTTACCTCTCCATGATTTGTAAAGGCTGTAGCGAAAGTATGGGTGCGACCAATTCCATGAAATTTAGCTCCAGGCTTTACTACAAACGACCCCAATATAGTCCAGTCTCGGCTTGTTGTTACTCCTCCGATATTAGAGATTGTTACGCTTGCAAAAGTAGGGTCCGCACTTGAATTCAAAGTTGGAGGCACTTCACCTGCAAATTCTACAGTAGGAGAACCTGTATCTCCCGGCAATATGGGGGCTAATAGTTGTATGTTTTGGTGTCGGGTGCCTAAAAATTTAGCTTCTCCGCTGCTCCTCAGTATACCTTGATTTTTAAAATCTCCTGCAACACTTACTTTAGCCACACCCGCATTTAAGTAGCCGTTATTAACAAGATCCATCCCTGCTGTAGCTACATTTCCCTCACCAACAATATCAACTTCACCTTGAATAGTGATGTCAGTTTCAAACTTGTAATGTGCCAGTTTTTGCACAAGTAGGTTATTAATGAATAAATGGTTTCCTGAAATGGTGCGCTGTGCACCACCTGTAGAAGCAAGCACTAAACGGCCATTAGGTGCCTCGCTACCATCTGTATTATAGTATCCAGGGTTAAATATGCCACCATTTGCAAAATTACCACTCAGAGTTAACTCTTGCTCATTTGCATTTAGTGTTGTACCAGAATTGATTGTAAGATCTCCATTTACTTGTGTTGATGCAGTTAATGTTTTAGCACCCGTATTTTGTAGCACCAAGTTACCATACGTAACTGCTGCTATATTTTGTGTAGCTGTACCACGGTACCTAACCGTTGATCCATCTGCTAAGATGTTGTTATTAAAATTTGCTGGATAGTTAGAGCCATTAAGTTCTAGTATAGAGCTACCTCTCAAATTAAATGTTCCACCTTGGGCAGTTCGGCGAAGTGTTCTTGAATTTAATCTTAATCGGCCGCTTTGTACATCTAGTTCCGAGTTAACCAATACATTTCCTGCAAGTGTAATGGCTGTAGTAGTGTCTGGCCTGTTAATAGTAAGAATGTTAAAAGTAGCAGATGGTATAGCTTGTGCTCCTGCTCCAGCGAATATGATATTACTTGTACCGGCATCAAATATTGCACTTACACTTTTTACCCATGTACTATTTGCTGTAATAGTAGAACTTCCAACACTAAATGTGCCACCACTATGATTTATTGATCCGTTCATGATATAGTTCCCA
The DNA here is from genome assembly GCF_037892465.1 of Pontibacter sp. H249. Classification (NCBI taxonomy): domain Bacteria; kingdom Pseudomonadati; phylum Bacteroidota; class Cytophagia; order Cytophagales; family Hymenobacteraceae; genus Pontibacter; species Pontibacter sp. H249. Next base: position 21,774 of record NZ_JBBKTR010000007.1, read on the forward strand.
CCAGGTACAGAAAGGGTGCCCCCACTTATAGTCAGGTTGCCATAAATACCACCTGTTTGAGCTGCTGTAAGGGTTGCAACACCGCCAGATTTATTTACTGTAAGATGATGGTAGAGAACTTCGCCAATTATCTGAGAATTACTTCCCTCATAAATAAACTCACTGGACGTGCCTCTATTAAAGCGGGTGTAATTTGCATTGAGAAAATCTCCGCCTAATTTAAACTTACCGGTTCCTAAGGTTATCGTACTTGTAACACCATGGTCCAGAGAACCTGCAACAGCAACTACTCCAGAACTACTTGATATATTAAGGTTATTGCCTCCTGCCCCACTATGTAAGATCAAATCACCGCCAACTGTTAAATTATTTGCACCTGCATCTATAGTATGAATTAATCCACCAGTGCCTGCAGCCGCTAAGTTACCAGTTACAGATAAGCTACCTCCTGTGCCTAAAGTAAGGGTTGTTACTTTGGCACCCCAAAAACGCATACCTTTAACTGTTTCAGCAGCACGTATAGTCGGATTATGGTTGAAATTATATCCGCCTAACTCGACAATATCACTACTTCCAGGATAAGTTGTAGCAGGTACTCCTGATCCGGTGGTAATGTTCTCCCAGTTACCTACAATTTCCCATCTATCACTTATAGCGCCTACCCATTGGTAAACGCTGGTGGTTGCAGACAAAGTCCAGGTACCAGTTACATTTGGAACCGTTGCTGGGTCTTGAACATTATCTTTCCTTACCCAGTTATCTGTTGCGCTAAAGTCATTGGCTCCTACAGCAGTCCAGGTGCCGGCCATATTTTTGTAAAGCTGCAAAGAGCTGTTCTCTGGATTACCATTCAACTCACTATCCTCATATTGCAGCTTCAGGCTTGCCCCTGTGTAGCTACCATCAGGGATTATTACCTCATAGCTTCGGTTTATAGCAGCACCTGCCGGGAAGTTACTAATAGTAGCGGCAGTAGTTCTTACAGATATTTCATCAACGTTAGTTACAGTTTCAAAAGAAATCTGTGCATGGGGTGCATTAAAGGCGTACGCAGTATTAGCAGCAAAAGCATGAGATCTTCTAATTGTTCCTAAAACCCACCCATTACCAGTACGGTTAGATAAAACGTTAATCTTGAAGCTACCAGTACGAAGCATACCACTGGTCATGTTCAACAGTGTAGTAGTGGCATCATTTGCCAGGTTTACAAAAACACCATTAGACGCCTTATCAACGGTTAGTTCATTAAATACGGCAGCCCCTGTTATAGTTGAGTTGCTACCTCCAACCATAGCAATATTACCGTTATCATGGTTAAAAGTACCGCTGTTGGTAAAGTTGCCGTGTAAATTATGTCGATATGTTGAAGCATTAAATGTAGCAGAGCCATTAATTGATAGATTCCCGTTAACCGTTATAGCTCCGGCAGCAGTTTTTGAACCTGCCTGATCAAAGATGATATGATTATATACTGCTGGTAATACTGACTGAGCAACTGAACCATTGTAGGTAACTGTGTTTGGTGTATTGCTGACCGCATCGAAAATGCCAGAATCAATGGCAAAGTTACCGGCAGCACCTAAATTGGCACTACCAGCCATTTTAAGATTTGTGCCATCTATAGTAATATTATAAAAGTCGTGAGTTCCATTGAAAGTTGAGGAACCAGCAAATGTTACTGTACCCGCCTTACCAGTAAATTTACCTGCACCTGTCACATCAGACTTTATTGAAAATGAAGATCTAGAACCGATTCTGCCTGTGAATCTCACCTCGTTAATTGATAAGGTGCCACTGTTGATAATGTCATCATCCAATATAGTATCAATAACATCGGAAAATGTTATTCTTCCTGCTGTTGCACTGAATGATCTACTAGAATTAACTATAAGATCCTTATGAACGATAAACGATGAGGCAGTGGTCACGGAGCCATCTATTTCCAAATTCTGAAACTGAATAGCATCTACTGTACCAACAGTTATACTTTTAGAAGTACCAGTCATGGTAACTTTACCATTGTTATTTTGCGATAAAGTATTACCACCTAAGGTAGATAGGTTGCCCCTTATATATAAATTATTTGCTAAGATGTTCGTGTTACCTTCGATTGACAAATTATTAAACTCGTTCACGGCAGAAGAACCCGCAATTACTTTACCTGAACCTGTCATTCTAACAGTGCTATTGACACTGTTAAAAGTAGCATTGTTAGTCCAATTACCACCTACCTTATGTGTAAATGTGCCACCTGATGTAGTACCAGAGAACACCGCATCACTTTCTAGCAACACATCTTTGGCTATATCTATGGCTCCTCTTGCAGTAAATACAGCACTACCATTGCCTTCGAAATTACCTGCTACAGTAAGTGTGGTAGCAGGCATTCTTTTCGTACCCGATCCGGTTAATATTAGATTACCGTAAGTTTGCGTAGAAATAGTTTGGTCTCCGCTTCCATTATATTCTACAGTGCTATTTGCATCTAATGTAATTCTTTGGTAACCAGGTGAGCCTGCAGGAAAGTTATCTGCATTATCTGAATTTCCGATGTGCAGTCTTCCTCCACCTTCAACTCGTAGCTCTCCGCCCGCGGTAGAACCATTGGAGCGAAGCAAAGTATAAGTCCCTAAATTTAGCGTTACACCAGATTTTACAGTTACGTTACCTCCTACGTAATCTGCATAATTTGTAGTGTGGCCGGTTAATGATTTAACACCGCTGCCACTTAATAATAAATTATCATGAGTGTTTGTAACAATGTTCTGAGGTCCGTTAGCTGCATACTCTATAGTTGCTCCTTTGTTTTGAGTGGGAAAGCGAGAGTAGTTACTGGAAAAGTTTAAAGCCATTACTTGCAGTACGCCATTAGCACCTACAGTAAAAGCATCATCGTATACTAACGTCATTTTCTTTGCTCCGGCATTCAGCGTTCCATCAACCTGAACATTAGTGGCTCTATTGGAAACTACTCTATCAATAGTTACATTAGCTTCCTGTGTTACAGTACTGCCTGATAAAATTCTTAAATCGCTAAACTCGCTGGCATTATCACCTCCTATTGTTTGTTGCGCGCCTATAAATCCTACAATTGGATAGTAGTACCTGTTATTAATTAAGCGTCTTGCTTCTGAATAGCCCCCATTATTTATCCAATCTCCTCTAACTGCTAAAATCAACCCTACATTTTGTAATGTACCTCCCAATCTTATGTCAACATCGTTATATACAGTAAGTTGGTTGTTACTACTAGTAATAGATGAAGTACCATTCTGAATCGTTAGGCTATAACAGGCAGCTCCACTATTTATAACTGGTTTTCTTGCTGTCGCACCGTTAATTATAACTGCTGTATTTGCATCTGGTATCTGATTGCCTGACCAGTTAAACCTGTTATGCCAGTTAGTATCACTAGATCCGTCCCAAGTAACAGTGCTTGTTTGCGCAAAAACTTGGCTAGTACACAACCAAATAATTGTTAATGCCGTAAGAGCAATAGAACATTTAGAGATTAATAAGTTTTTGAGTAGGGTAGAAACGCTCATAAGCAACTTATATTATTTGATGATAATTTAGTCTAAGGTGATATATAAAACATGCTACACTAAGCATGTTTACAGCTATAGCTACAAAACGCAATTTTTGCACTTTGTCTGCTACCTACATTTGTATTCCTATCTGGTTAAAATACGCTGCAAGCATAACAAATTTTATCTTTTAAATAAGTTAAAGTATATAACGCAAGCTTTTAATCGCTGCAGTTATAGTTTTATCTAACTTATAGTTAATATATTTAAACTTTTTTAAATATCCACGCCTTAGCATTAGCTCAAATAGCTAAATATCTATAGCTACTAACATTATCCTATTTCTGCCATTGTAACACGAGCTAAACAGCATAATTATAATAAAATAATCCAATAAAAAATATTGTTATAATCAAATGTATTTATAATTGTACTTATTTTTCTATGTTATTACATACAATTACTAATTATTATCACTTTATTTAGCACGCATAGTTCTTCTCATAATTTGTTGATCTGGTGATCATGCAGCAGAAATACGTAGACATATATGTATAGATTTATACTATTTATAGTTTATGTTGCCTCATATTACTTATAAACCTTCAAAAAGGAATAAACTACCTTATAACCACCCCTAGACTTCTATAAATAAGACTACATATATATTATTCACTTTTATATAGCTTGTTTCACTTTATATTTTCATGAATACAGCTTGGTACCTACAGGAGAAAATGATGAGCATTAGCAGGCTAGTAGCTAAATGATGCAGGATACTTCTCAATAGCAAAGTAGAATTTCAAAAAGTCAAAAAAAATTAGTTATTTAAGGAGTTGTAAAATCAGAATTCACCTGTAGATGAAGCTTACTAAATCGCTTTTTGCCCTTATATTCTTACTTCTGTTCTCATTCCACCTAAAAGCCCAAGGATCAGTTATTGGTAAAGAAGCTATTGAAGAACTTAAAATACAAGCAGTTAACGACACTGCCTTTACGCTAAGCACAACTAACCAGACCGGTAACTCAGTAAAGTATAGCGGTCCGCTGTCTCTCAGAATTAACGGCGAAATGCAGGAAGTAAGCTTTACGGAAGGCGAAGCTCGTTTTTCGTTGCCCAAAAAGGCAAACTTGATACAGATATCCGCTAATTTAGAGACGCATACAATTGCACGCTTATATCGCCCCTCTGACGATGCCGCACAAAGTATGACCGAAATTCCTATGTGGCTAACTATACTCCCGCCACTAATCGCGATTTTATTGGCACTTATTTTCAGAGAGGTATTACTTGCACTCTTCGCTGGTATTTGGGTGGGAGGTTTTGTTGTGTACGGTTTGTCGATTAAATCTATTTTTACTGGTTTGTTAGCTGTCGGAGACACTTACCTGCTAAAAGCCCTCACCGACAGCGACCATGTGTCTGTTGTTATTTTCTCGATGCTGATAGGCGGCATGGTGGCCATAATCTCAAAGAACGGAGGCATGGCAGGCGTTGTGAATGTGCTATCGCGGTATGCAAAATCAGCTAAAAGCTCGCAATTGGTTACATGGTTTTTAGGCATTGCCATCTTCTTTGATGACTATGCCAACACACTTATTGTAGGCAACACCATGCGTCCTGTTACAGATAAACACCGCATTTCACGCGAAAAGCTCTCTTACTTAGTAGATAGTACCGCAGCTCCTGTAGCCGCTATTGCTTTTGTTACCACTTGGATCGGAGCTGAGTTAGGTTATATCAAAGATGCCGCCGCTACACTTGGCATACAGGAAGGCGCCTACTCCCTTTTCTTTAACTCACTGCAATACTCTTACTACCCTATTCTTACAATTGTGTTTATGCTGATGCTGATTCTGATGAATCGTGATTACGGCCCGATGCACCATGCAGAAATAAGAGCAAGAGAAACAGGAGCAGTAACAGCCAATAGCCTAGACCGCAAAGGCCAGGAAAAACAGCAACAGGAAATGGCCGAGTTTGAGCCTGTAGACGTAAGCCGGGCACGCTCTGTTAATGCGCTGTTACCAGTAATAGTAGTAATATTTGGCACTTTGGCCGGCTTGCTTTACACGGGCTATAACCCGGAAGTATGGGCCGACGACACCATTGGATTTTTGCGTAAGCTGTCAATCACCATCGGCGACTCAAACTCTTATACAGCACTTATCTGGGCATCGCTTAGCGGTGTGCTTACAGCAGTTATACTCACTGTAAGCCAGCAAATCATGTCCTTAACAGAAACCATGGAATCGTTGCTAATAGGCTTTAAAACAATGTTACCGGCTATTCTGATACTTGTACTGGCTTGGTCGTTGGCGGCAGTGACTGCAGAGCTATACACGGCAGAATACCTTACTTCACTTTTCTCAGGCAATATCTCTCCATACTTCTTGCCCGAAATTACGTTCTTCCTGGCTGCTGTAATTGCATTCTCTACGGGCTCTAGTTGGGGCACTATGGCTATACTTTATCCGCTAATGATGCCTGCCGCCTGGTACGTAAGCCAAGCCAACGGACTAACAGTAGAAGAAACAATGCCTATTATGTATAACGTGATTTCGGTGGTGCTGGCAGGCGCAGTTTTTGGCGACCACTGCTCTCCTATTTCAGATACTACAATACTTAGCTCGCTGGCTTCTGGCTGCAACCACATCGACCACGTAAAAACCCAGTTACCTTACGCTATTACCGTAGCACTGGTAGCAAATATAATATGCACAAATCTATCTAGCTGGGGAGTTCACTGGATACTGGTGTACCTAATCGGAATTGCAGTGCTTTGGGGCCTGATCCGGCTTATTGGTAAAAAGAACCTTACCGGAACTGAAACAGAAGCAGTACAGCACCAAGCTGCTTAGTTATAGTAAAACACAGTCTTCAACGGCTGGCTTCCTTAACAGGGTAGGCCTGCCGTTTTTATAGTGATATAGTATAAAAGTCGTGCACTACAGCACGCGCGCTATAGCTTTCTTTGTTGGCAAGAAGGGTGCTGTTAATGCCTGATTCCTGCTGCTCATCCATGGATGCGCCCAGATCAAAGTACTTTTTAAAGCTATAAGCCTTAGTAAGCAGATAATGAAGCAAGGCGTCTAAAGCACCATTTTCACGTCCTGTTTCAGATGTAGCAATGTACTGGCAATGCGCTACGGTAGCTGTTTCATAAATGATAATGCCTGCGCCGGTTTCTCCGTCTTTAGTAGCAGTGTAAAGCTTTATATTTTCTGGGAACAGCTTTGCCAGCCGCATTATTTCTGCAACAGTATGAACAGGGCTTGCCTTATACTTTTCCTGAAGTAGTTGCGCCTCCAGCTGCATGAAACCAGCAAAGTCCTGAGAAGTGTTTACCTCCCAATTAAATTCCAATGCTCTCTTCACCTCCCACCTGCGGGTGCGGCTATACTTTAATGGGTTGATTTGTTCTATAACCGAAAGCACATCCCGCCTGTATAGCGTTGCATTAAATTTAAATAAGGCATACAGATCTTCCTCAGCAGGAGATTGATGGTAAATATGCGGTATAGTTTTATAGTTTATACTCTTAAAACCCAGCTGCTTAAAGTATAAAACTATTGCCTTAAATACTTGCAGCATGATTTCTGTTTTTATACTTGCACCTGTAAGTATACCACCATAGGTAAGGCCGCCATGTGAGGTAATCGCTGTGTTTTGCTCACTGGCCGGAAGTAAAGCTATCAGTTTATTTTTGCGGTAAATAAGCAACGAGTGGTCTTTGAACCTATCAGCATGGTACTCCATGTAATCGCGGTAAAAAAGGAAAGTAGCATTCTTTGAGCCCGCTACAAAAGCATCCCATACTTTTTTATGATCTGAAGTATACTTTATAACTTCCACTGAATAACTTCCACTGACCGGTGATTAATTTATTTGATTATCAGGATCTAAAAAACTGCAACACTTTAATTAATAGCAAAGAAGCCGATTAGCGATTAAGCACAATCCGGAAAGTAGTGCCCTTGCCTACCTCCGACCATTTAACATAGAGCTTACCTTGGTGGTAATTGTCGATAATACGTTTAGCAAGAGCCAAACCTAATCCCCAGCCACGCTTTTTGGTAGTATAACCTGGCAGAAAAACAGAATCAATCTTACTTTTAGGAATGCCTTTACCTGTATCGGTGATATCTACGGCTACGCTGCTTTTACCTAATAGCACCATATTTATGTTTATACTTCCGCGCCCTTCCATGGCATCAACAGCATTCTTACTGATATTCTCTATCACCCAATCGTAAAGCGAAACATTCACTTTAGCTGTTATATCAGGAGAAAAAGCAGACTGCACTGTTATTTCTACTTTGCGCGAGATGCGGTTTTGCAGGTAGTTGATAGCATTCTGCGTTACCTGAAGTATGTTCTCGTCTCGGAGCGATGGCACTGATCCAACGTTGGAGAATCGTTCTGTGATAATCTCTAGCCGGCGCACGTCTTTGCCCAACTCCTCTACAATCGGTTCATTCTCAAATTTAGGGCTGGCTTTGATGTACTCATACCACGCCATCAGCGAAGAAAGCGGGGTACCCAGCTGGTGTGCCGTTTCCTTGGCCAAGCCAACCCATACCCTGTTTTGCTCGGCCCGCCGTGAATAGCTAAAGGCAAAATATGCCATCAGGGCAAAACAAGCAATTACAATTAGCTGCACATAGGGGTAGTAGCGCAGCTGCGAAAGCAAGGCAGAGTCTTTGTAAAACACATAATTTTCTGAGCCCTCGGCCCATGGCACCACAATAGGCGCATGCTGCGCGCGCATTTTCTCTATTTCTCGCTGAAGTAACTCAGTTTTGCGTACTTCTGAAATGTTTTTGGGTAAATCTATGTTCTTAGAATCGAGAATATTCTCATGTTCATCTGTTAAGATAACAGGCACAGTAGTATTGGCTGATAAGATCTCTTCCTCAATGAAAACGATGTTATCGTCGCTGGGGGCATTGATCATGTACCGGAGGCCTTTGGCATAAAGCTGTACCAGTTCCTGCTCTCTTTCAGACAGTTTACTTACTAGTATGTTTGTATACGTAATGGTAGCAGCGCCAATTATAAGGGCAATGATAACAACAACAAGCTTAATCCTGTTCTTCTGTGAGTAAATGGGTATCATGCAGTGTACACGAAATTTATTTGAAATTAGTATAAATTAAACATTAAGGGCAAGTAAGTTTCATTTTAAAAATTTGAAACGTAAATTTGCACTTTAGTAGAACACACGTTATTATGCTTCAGAATTTTAAAGCGATCAGCCTGTCTTATAAGAAAGCACCGCTGGAAATCAGGGAACTGATCGCCTTAGATGAGACCTCCTGCAGGCAGTTTCTCCAGACGCTAAAAAGCTTTATTCAAGCTTCTGACGTGCTGGTGCTTTCTACCTGTAACCGCACCGAAGTATACTACAACGCCGATACCGATTACAGCTCCGAAATTGTGAAGTTGCTCGGTATTACCAAAGGCATCGATAATATATCCAAATATCTTGATTACTTTACTGTACTAAACGAGCACAACGATGCGGTTCAGCATTTGTTCGATGTGTCGATGGGGCTTGAGTCGCAGGTAGTAGGTGATATGCAGATATCTAATCAGGTTAAGGTAGCTTATCAATGGTCTGCTGATAACGATACAGCCGGTCCGTTTTTGCACCGCCTGATGCACACGATCTTCTTTACCAACAAGCGCGTTGTTCAGGAAACTTCTTTCCGCGATGGAGCCGCCTCCACCTCTTATGCAGCCATTGAGTTAATAGAGGAACTTACCGCCGACATTATAGATCCAAGTATACTGGTTGTAGGACTCGGAGAAATTGGCGCCGATGTATGCCGCAACCTAAGGGATGCTGGGCACAAAAATGTAAAGATCACAAACCGCACACAAGCCAAGGCCCAAGCATTGGCAGAAGAATGTGGTTTAGAGGTATTGCCATTCGAGAATATTGTACAGGGATTAAAAGAAGCTGATGTAATTATATCATCTGTGGCCCGCGAAACCCCTTTCTTCACAAAAGAAATGGTAAAGCGCCTGGATGTACTCACTTATAAGTTCTTTATTGACCTTGCCGTACCGCGTAGTGTAGAAGCTGATTTGGAAAGTATACCAGGTGTGCTGGTTTACAACATCGACACTATCCAAAACAAAGCATCAGAAGCTCTTCAGCGTCGCATTAGCTCTGTTCCAAAAGTCAAAGAAATTGTAGCTGAATCAATTGAGCAGTTCAACGACTGGTCGAAGGAAATGATTGTGTCGCCTACAATTAATCGTTTAAAAAATGCATTAGAAACGATTAGGCAGGAGGAGATGGCACGGTACCTGAAAAAGGTAAATCCAGAGGAAATGAAGCGTCTGGACAATATCACTAAGTCCATGATGCAGAAGATTATTAAACTTCCGGTGCTGCAGTTAAAGGCTGCCTGTAAAAGAGGTGAAGCAGAGACACTGATAGATGTGCTAAATGACTTGTTTGATCTGGAAAAACAATCAGAGGAAGCAAGCCACTAAAAATAAGTAAACAGTATATATTTCTTAGTGAATAAAAGAGCCTAAGGCCTCTGTAAGCTTCAAATGCGAAGAAATTACAGAGGCCTTAGGCTCTTTTAAATTTATAAATTGCGCTGCCTGCTACCATAGGTAGCGTCACATTTAAATGTCTATACAACATTCCTCCAAACAATCAATCACATCAATTAGCTTAGGAATAGCAAGTGAGTAATAGATCTTGGTGCCCACTTTAAACGAGGACAAAACGCCTTTGTCCTTAAGCGTAATAAGGTGCTGAGAAGCAATAGCCTGCGGTAAGTCTAAATGCTTATATATCTCTGTTACAGTCATTTTGTCTTCTTTACCCAACAAATCAACTATAGCCAGCCTTTTAGGGTGCGCCAACACCTTTAACATGGCAGCTGCCTTATCTATTTTCTTTGATTCAACTCTTGATAACAAACTTTTCATAATTAAATATAATACCTAACAGTTTCTACATACATTTATCAATCTTATTCATAATAAGATATATACGGTGCTTTGAGTATTTTGCTGAGTAGCTTCAGCGCAATTTTTAACAGTTCCGCACAATTCCTTCTTATCATGTCTGGTGCAAAATTCACCCTATCGAAAGAAGTATTAACATTGCACATTTTATATTTACGTAAATAATAAAAAATTGGATATAGGATATACTAAATACTAATACATTAACATATTCATATATTATAGTTGGCTATCTCCTATATTGCACTACTAATGATCACTTTCACTTATTGCACTTAGCCATGTTTTTACCTAATATTACCAGATATCATAGCCAGTAGCTAACAACACGCAAATAATCAGAATTTGTTACCAGCTATGTTATATGGTCAACAGCCTCATTTATATTATGTTATAATTTTAAGACCATCATCAACATCTTCGCCTCACCTTAAATTTACTTGTCAGGCCTCACCATGCATCCTCTAGTGTAATTTTGTACCTTTGCTTAACTGTAAAAATTCACACTTATTGTATGAAAGACCTTTTAGAAAAATTTGAAAATAAAAGACCGGAAATAGTTTTTGAGTGGAAAGATGCTGAAACAGAGGCAGAGGGCTGGGTGGTAATAAACTCCCTAAGAGGCGGAGCAGCTGGCGGAGGCACGCGCATGCGCAAAGGCCTTGACAAACGAGAGGTGGAGTCGCTTGCCAAAACAATGGAAGTAAAATTTACAGTTTCGGGGCCGGCAATAGGAGGAGCAAAATCAGGCATCAACTTCGACCCTGCAGACCCACGAAAGCGCGGCGTTTTAGAGCGCTGGTATAAAGCAGTTATTCCTTTGTTAAAAAATTACTATGGCACTGGCGGCGACCTTAATGTAGATGAGATACACGAGGTAATTCCGATAACTGAAGACTATGGCTTATGGCACCCGCAGGAGGGTATCGTAAACGGACACTTTAACGCTACAGAGCCACAAAAGATAAATAAGATCGGGCAGTTACGCCAAGGTGTGGTTAAGGTAATTGAGGACCAGCACTACTCCCCGTCTACAGCGCGCAAGTATACAGTAGCTGATATGATCACTGGCTTTGGAGTAGCAGAGGCTGTACGGCATTATTATGATATTTGGGGAGGTCAGTTTGAAGGCAAGCGTGCTATCATTCAAGGTTGGGGGAATGTGGGCGCTGCAGCTGCATACTACCTTTCTTCTAAAGGCGCCAGAATTGTAGGCATAATAGACAGGGCTGGCGGATTGATTAATGAAGATGGTTTTACTTTTAAAGAAATAACAGATCTATTCCTGAACCGCCAGGGCAACGCACTTAACCCTGAGGGGCTGCTAACTTTTGAGGAAGTAAATAATCGCATCTGGACTATACCTGCAGAGGTCTTTATACCTGCTGCTGCCTCAAGGCTTACAACACGAAAGCAGGTCGAGCAGATGATCTCAAACGGCATGGAAGTAATCTCCTGCGGTGCAAATGTGCCATTCCAGGACCCAGAAATCTTCTTTGGCCCTACAGGTGAATTTGCAGACAAAAGCCTCTCTGTTATCCCGGACTTTATTGCAAATTGTGGTATGGCTCGTGTGTTTGCCTATTTAATGGAAAGCGAGGTAGAAATAACTGATGAGGCTATCTTTACAGATATTTCTAATACCATCCGCACGGCATTGGAGAATTCTTACGCGAAGCACGGCCAGAAAACAGAGATTGCCAAAACAAGTTTTGAGCTTGCGCTTAGCCAGTTACTTTAAAGTATACATCACCCGACAATGAATAACTGGAGAGAAATTTTAGAATACGAGTTTTTAGGTAATAGTATATCAGAATATCTGATAGCTATTGGCATTATGCTTTTTGGTTTTATTTTTAAAACCGTTCTGTCCAGGCTGCTATCCGGAATTATCTATAGGCTTGTAAGGCGTGTTTCTCAAGAGGATTATCAGCCGGAGTTCAGGCGACTACTGCTTCAGCCTCTGGAAGTACTCCTGTTCCTGGTGTTCCTGTACCTTGCATTTCAGGTACTGGATTACCCATTAGAAGCGGACCAGCTTCGCAAGACTGATCCTTTCCTAAAAACTTTCATGTTCCGCACTTATCAAGTGTTCGTGATTGTGGCTTTGGCCTGGGTAATAATGCGCTTTATTGATTTTATCGGCTTAATTTTTAAATACCGAGCCGAAAAAACAGCCTCTAAGCTAGATGACCAACTGGTACCTTTCTTCAAGGATTTCGCGAAAGTAATGGTGGTTATTTTTGCCTTTTTGGTAATACTGGGTACTGTTTTTGGCGTTAATGTGGCAGGCTTAGTTGCTGGTTTAGGTGTAGGTGGCCTGGCCTTAGCTTTTGCAGCCAAGGAAAGCCTTGAAAACCTTCTAGCTTCGTTTACAATTTTCCTGGACCACCCGTTTGTAGTAGGCGACCTTGTTGAGGTAGGCGGAATAACCGGATCAATAGAAAAAATTGGTTTTAGAAGCACCCGAATCCGCACACTGGACAAAACCTTTGTAACGGTGCCAAACAAGTTCATGATTGATAAGCCTCTGAATAACCTTACGCTGCGCACCTTTAGAAGAGTAAACTTTGACATTACTCTAACCTACGACACCACCTCTGCACAGCTTCGCGCCATATGTATAGAGTTGCAGGAGTTTATTGATAAGCACCCCAACACAAATCAGGATGGTGTAGTGCGATTTCAGGCTCTTGCCGACAGCTCTAAAAATATAATGGTATTATACTTTGTAGAGTCTATGGATTGGACAGAGTATGTAAATATTAAAGAAGAGGTAGCTTACAAGATAGTAGAGATTGTGGAGAAACACGGAGCTGATTTTGCCTATCCAACACAAACTTTATACTTTCAGCGGCAGACAGTAAACAAGCAATCTCCAATACATCGGCCTGAGGCTAGCTTCTTAAACTCCGATACAGATATAAAATAGATATAAACAAAAAAGCAGGAGAAGCTCCTGCTTTTTTTTTCACCCTTATTTCTTTAGTTACAAGTAGTTACTTTCTTTTCCACTAAAGCACTAATTGTAATCTTTTATATTATTATAAACCTTAAATCCTAAAAACCACTTCGCATTATTTTGTAGTTTTGGTTTGTTTAACGGCCAACCTACCCTATAGTTGCATCATGTTTATAACTTTTCCGATCTATTAGCCACTTTTGCTGGTGAACGCACCTTAAAAACAAGCCAATGAAAATATAACTTTTAATATATTATACTTTAGTACAGGGTTATACTTAAATCTTTAAGCTTGTATTATTAATTAAAATCAAAGTACTCTCCTTCCTGTAACTCTACCTTTTTTTCCTGTTGCTTTGGTTTCTTACCTCGTAATAAATCTTTTAACTCCTGCCCTTCCTGTTTCAAGTCAGTTTTAATTTTTTGCCGCACTCGCTCATCGTCATAGGCAATTTTAAAGTCGTTTTCCTTTCCTTTTAAAGTCAGGAACAGGCTGCTGTTCCCCGCATTAGGATCAGCGGCTACCACTCCGAAAGCTGCATCCTTATCAGGGCGTTGGCTGGTAAACAAAGGCAGCTTTATTTTATAGTCCATGTGCTGGTCAAACGTATGCTGTCCTGAAATTGAAACTGTTGGCACTGCTGAAAGATTAGACCTGATATCCATTTCTGGAATATAGATAGTACGCTGCTGTATCCAGAAGCTATTGTGGAGTTCTGCAAAGCGCATATTAGCTAACTCAGAGCGTTTCACGAATGCAGACATCTTTTGCATTGGCGCAAAATTGATGAGCTGCCCATTACGCACTGTGGCAACAATTTCAGCCTGCAACAGGTCAGTTTTAGCGTTCAGCTGGCTGTCGAAGTATAAATCGGAAACTATATCGGCAGTTAATTCACCACGCAGGTGGCGGTCCATAACAAAACTTTGCTGAAAATTCTCGAACACATAGAACAAGCTATCTACGCTCATGTTTTTGAGCTTTGTAGCTGTACTAACTTTTATATGATCGCGTGTACGTGCATCCAGCTTACCACGTACAGCAAAATTGCCTCCTATAGCATTAAAAGAAATGTTTGGCGACGACACAACCTGATTGCGCAGCACTACCTCCCCTTTAATATTGTTAGCTCTGAACTTGCGGAACTTTACCCTATTAACAGAAGCTCCAAGATCAAATGCAATGCTAGGCGAAAGTATAAATTTATAGTCGCCGGCGTTGCCTACACGTGCCTCCTGTGGTGTGTTCAGCTTCTCGCTCAGTAGCTGGTCTAAGTCGATGTAATTACTGCTAAAGTCTGCTTCTACTAACAGCCGCTGTCTATCCAGTAGTAGCCATGCCATTACATTCTTAAACATGCCGTTTATCACAAAGTCAGAATCGCCCAGCTTACCCTTAAAATCAGATACAGCCACATCGTTGCGCTTAAAGATAAAATTCCCGTTCAGGTTCTGCAGCGGCAAGGGCAGCTCTTGCAGAGCCAGCGATACATTATGCAAGGTGATGTCTCCGGATGTGCTGAGGGTGCTGTTTCCAGGACGGGCTTTAAACTCAGTCAGGTTACCGGCAAAAGCTATGCGAACATCAGCTAAGCCACTGCCACTGCGCACATGCTCCAGCTTCGCCAGGCCCAGCACATAGCCTACATCCAATTTACCCTTCACATCAAATGCCACCGATGGATTATTGAAGTTACTGTACTTAAAGTTGCCGCTGAACCGATGCCCATTTAACACTCCCGACAAGTTTTTAAGCTCCAGAACTGAGGTGCTTGCGTCTTGCTTGCTCCCGTTTGTAAAGCTGCCTGTCAGGTTTATATTATCTATTTGCTGCTTTACCTCCGGGTGATAAAATGATGCATCCTTAGCGCCGAAATTAAATGTGATAGTCGGATTCTGTTTTACAGACACTTCGCCTTTAACAGTACCATTAAAATATACTTCGCCATTGCTTCGGTATTGGCTCAGCTCCTGACTTATATTTTGCGGCAACAGCGATAAAAGCGATTGTACATCTGTATTTTTACCATCAAGCTTTAGATCAAGAGTAGTTGGTCCGGCATACCCAATTGCGCCTCCTACCTGATAGGCTGCATTCTCAATTTCTATTACAGATGGCTGCAGCTGTATTGTTTGTTTTGTGCGGTTTATAACCAATGCCGAAGCCAGGTTTACGGTTTTACCCTTAAAGTACTCTCCTGTGCCTACTTTTATAGTGTGGATTGTTGCTTTACCGTCGGTTTCTACAGCTACTGTTTCGTTTGATATACTTAGGGCTGCTGCCAGCTGGTGCGCGGTTACCTCAAAGGTTTGTTTTAGTTGCTGGTCTATGTAGTTTACATTTACCTCCTGCAAGTTTATCTGCTCCAGGTTAAAGGCAAAGTCTTCATTTCCTGTACTTGTGGTATCCTGTTTAATTACATGATAGTTTACACTTCCGTCCGGTAGCACCTTTATATAGATGGCCCCCTGCTCCATGTATAGGTTGCTTATACTATACTTGCTGCGCAGCACATCCCAGATGCTAAATGTGAAGTATAGCTTTTCAGCTCTTGCCAGCGACTCTTCACTACCTTCTACGCCCTCATGTACATTCACCTTATCTAGCGACACAGCCACCTGCGGAAACTTATCAAATAAGGATAGGGAGATCTGCCCTACTTCAACTTTTGTATTGATATGCTTGTTTGCTTCTGCCACAAACAATCCGATAATTTTATCCTGATAAACATAAACCAACCCAAATGCTATACTTGCTGCCGCTAAAAAACCGACAACAGTATAAAATAGCATTTTTTTAACAACTCGTTTCTTCACCAGATTAAAAGCTCAGATTTTTAGCGCCTTACAAAACTTAAAGGTACACCCTTAATAACACGCTTACAATAGGAGCCGGAGCTCCAAAAAAAAATTTAAGATTTTTTTCTCAAATGTTTTGCAGTATCAAAAATAACCCCCATATTTGCATCATCAAACGGGGACAAAAGGTCTCTAAAAAGAAAAAAAGGGGTGTTAGCTCAGCTGGTTCAGAGCACCTGCCTTACAAGCAGGGGGTCACTGGTTCGAATCCAGTACGCCCCACAAAAGGACAACTTAAAAGTTGTCCTTTTTTTATGTCTATACTTTTCTTCTTCCTCTATTTCTTCCTCATTTTCAGCTGCGTACTTAAAGTTTATACTTTACAAACGCTTGTGTAAAGGCAAAAGTATAACTGGCTTCCTTTATGGCAGCAATACAGTTAAGCTTAAAATGAATGGGTTTAGTTAGCTGATGCCAGCTCTAGAAACTGCTTATGCAGCGAAAGCACCTGCGGAATGATCATTCGCTGGTCGTCGTTGGTAACAATGTAATCTGCCCTGGCCATTTTCTCTTCTTCACTTAGCTGCTTGCTTATAATGGTTCTAATATCGGCTTCTGTACGATGCTTGTCGCGCAGCAGCAGGCGCTTTATCCTTACATCCATGGGAGCATAAACAGCAATCATTTTATCTATCTGCTTCCATGCCTCGGACTCATACATCAAGGCCGCTTCTTTAATAACGTATGGCTTTCCTGTATGCTGCTTTACCCATTTCTCGAAGTCGTTACGCACGTGTGGGTGCACCAGGCTATTGTGGCGCTGCAGCTTTTCTGGGTTGTTGAAAACGATGGAAGCAATATAGGCACGATCAAGTTCACCCTGCTCGTTAAAAGCCTGCGAACCATAAGCTGCTATCAAATCAGCTTTTAGAGAATCGTCATGATGCATTACCCACTTTGCGCGGGAGTCGGAGTCATATACAGGTATACCCAGTAATTTGAACATGCGGGCAACAACAGTCTTACCTACGCCTATACCACCTGTTATACCTATCTTCAGCATTGGGGCATTTATTCTTCTACTATTGCTTTAACGCGCTCAGGCCACAGCGTTACATTGCGCACGCCAGTTGGCTTTTGCACCAATTCCGGAGTTAATGTAGAGTCACGTCGGGAGTAACGCCTGTAGTCTAATATAGCTTTAAAATTATCTCGGTTAAGAGAGACAGCTGAGTCTTCTAGGAGCTGGTAGCGCACTAGTATGTAAGGTGGCCTTAGGCTTATTTCTCTGCCAGCTGGTGCATTTACTACTTCCGGTATAATTTGGCGCTCTTCCTGCAGCAGTCCTTTTACGTTTATAGTTACCTCCGCAGTGCTGGCACTCGATTTTACCAACGATTTGTTATCGTAGTTGATAGGAACCTTTACCTTGGTAGCCTCAGTGAGTTGTTGCCCATCTGGCAAGCGCACTAACAAAGGGTTTGGCAGGCTCTCTATCATAGAAGAAGGGCCGGTAAAACGTACTGAATCCGGTTTAATAACAATTGGACCTACGACAGCATGCCTGTCGCCGGTTATCTTTTGAGAAGGATCTAATATAAGCCCTACTGTACGTGATACTTTAGCATTAAAGTTGAAGTATAAAGTATCTGTAACAACAAAATTAAGCTCCATGCCATCTAAGGCATTTACGAGGGCAGGGCGTAAAGCCGATCCAAGTAAGTAATTGTTGCGGGGCAAGTTTCTGATATAAATCTCAGCAGGTTGCACCTCCACACGCAGAGACTTACGCAGCAGCTTCCATCCTTTACCTGTAACATTTATGGTTACCTCTTCAGGTAACTCCTTTACGGGTACGAGCTGGCGCTCATCGTAAACAAACCTTACAGGATAAGTGGTTTGGGTTGAATAACTTTTATTAAGGGCATTAAGAAGCCAAAAGGTGGAAGCCGCCACAAAGCAAAGCAATACTACTCTCCAGTATTGCTTTGTTTGTGGCCTAAATGGCTTCGCAAACCATAGAACTATATTTTTGGCTCTTTCAAGTGGCAATGCTTCTAAACTTTTTGAGCTTTGGCAGTCGCCTCCATAGATATTGCAGTCTTGTCGAATGTCAGCCTGATGCCTTTATCAACTTCAATGACTACGAATTCGTCTTCTAAACTAACTAATTTGCCATGCAGCCCACCAATGGTAACAACTGTCATGCCTTTAGTCAGCTCTTCACGAAACTTCTTTTGGTCGCGCATTTTCTTCTGCTGCGGCCTGATCATGAAGAAATAGAAAACAAGTATAATAGCGCCGAACATCAGCAACTGAGGCAGCATACCTCCGTCTGGTGCTCCGGCCTGTAGGAATATAGTTTGCATGTTTGTGTATTCTCTGATTAGCTCTTTTTAAGCTTAGTTTCTCTTTACTGGTCCGTCAGCACCAGCTGTTGGTATATTGTTGGCCTCTACCGTGCCTTTTAAAGTTACCTGTGTAATGTTAGGCACTGTGTTGGCACGCACTGTTATAACAGGAGCCTGCATACCAGCTTTGCCCGTGCTGTTAAAGTTAACCTTTATCTCGCCAGTCTCTCCTGGAGCAATTGGCATATCCGGAGACTTTGGCACAGTACAGCCACAAGTTGCAGTAGCGCTTTCGATAATAAGCGGCGACTTACCTGTGTTTGTAAACTTAAAAGTATGCTCTACCACTTCGCCCTGCTTCACAGTACCGAAGTCGTAAGATGTTTCAGCAAAAGAGATAACCGGCGCGTTTTCTGACGCCACTACTCCCTCAGAGCCAGCCACGTTTGGGTTCTCTACAACCGGTGCAGTTGTAGTAGCCTCTGTTGCAGTAGCTTCAGACTCGGTAACGTTATCGCTTCCTGTGTTATTGTCGCAGCCTGCAGCAAATATTGCCACAGCAAAACTAGCTGCTAAAATCAGGTTCTTTTTCATATCAAAAAGGATTAATAATTATAGCTTTGAAATGATGTTTTGTGCAAACTCCATTGTGCTGGCCTTACCTCCAAGGTCTCCTGTACACTCTGCAGGGTTTGCAAGTGTTGCCTCCAGCGCAGCTTCAATACGATTGCCTTCGTCTTTCATATCAATGTGGTGCAGCATCATGATAGCTGAACGAAGCAAAGCTGTTGGGTTAGCAATACCTTTGCCTGCAATATCAGGAGCTGATCCGTGTACGGCTTCAAAAATAGCCATCTCATCACCGATGTTTGCACCTGCCACTACACCAAGGCCACCTACAAGGCCAGCACAAAGGTCAGACAGGATATCGCCGAACAGGTTAGTTGTTACAATCACATCAAACTGCTCTGGCTTAGCCACCAGCTGCATACACATATTGTCGATGATTTTATCGTCGGCCTGAATGTGCGGATAGTCTTTAGCGATGGTGTTAAACTCGTCTAAGAATAAAGCACCAGCACTTTTCAGGATATTAGCTTTATGTACAGCAGTTACTTTTTTGCATTGATGCTTGTTGGCATACTCAAATGCAGCACGTACGATTTTGCGGCAACCTACACGCGTTAAACGAGCCACAGAATCAGAAATCTGCAGGCGCTCGTCAAACATCTCCAGGCCAGAGTATAAACCTTCGGTGTTCTCACGGAACAGCACAGAGTTTACATTATCAAAACGCGTCTGGATGCCTTTTGTAGTCTTTGCCGGTCTAACGTTTGAATAAAGGTCAAACATTTGGCGCAGCTGCACATTTATACTTTTAAAGCCTTTGCCTACCGGAGTAGTGATAGGGCCTTTTAGAGCAACGCGGTTCTTTTTAAGAGAGTCGATCAGCGTAGATGGAATCAGTTCGCCAATAGAATCAAAGGTAGTCTGCCCAGCGTTCTCTTCTTCCCAGGAAACGGGTACGTTGGCAGCTTCAAAAATAGCTTTTACAGCTTCAGTAATTTCAGGTCCTATCCCGTCGCCAGGTATAAGGGTAACTTGTCTCATACTTATAGTTCTTTGCGGCTATTTATTTCGTTTATTAATGAGTCTACATCGCCAAGCAGTTTCTCGGCTTTGCTTTTTGCGTCTTGAATTACCCGCTGTCCTTCAGACTTGGCACTTGACGGCATGTTGCCATCTTTTGCTACCAACTGCTCTAACAAATCCGATAAAGTATCGCGATATCTTTCTAAACGATAGCTTAGCCAGCTGCGCGTTTCTCTGCCTTTCTCGGGTGCAAACAAGATGCCGGCTGCAGCACCAACGGCAGCGCCAGACACAAAAAACAGTAAGTTGCTCGTCTTCTTACTCATAGTTTCTATATTCTTATATATACGGGTACAAATTATTGTCCTTTTACGGCGATTTTAATTTGCCAGCCACCCCAATTTTAAAGCTTATTTGTTATCTATTAAGCCGCGGCCCGATTTGCGGATATCGCCTTTGGTGGTAAGCTCCTGTGCCATTTTATCCAATACACCGTTTACAAACTGCTTACTTTTTGGCGTACTATACAGCTTGGAAATCTCGATATACTCGTTGATGGTAACTTTTACAGGAATGCTTCGGAAGATGTGCATTTCGCAAAGCGCCATCTTAAGTATAATTTTATCGAGCAGGGCAACGCGCTCTACATCCCAGTTTTTTACGCTGGCCGCTATCATCGCCTCATACTTCTCATCCTCTTGTATCGTCTGGAAGTATAGTTCTTCAAAAAAGGCTCTGTCGTCTTCCCAGTTGGCAGACAGGTCTAGCAAGCCTAATCCCTCTTCGGTTTCCTCGCTAAAAATTTTAACAGTTTTGTTTACCAAGCTTTTTACAATGGCTTTGTTTTCCACCCAGTTCAAATCCTGCTCTTCAAACAAAGATTGTAAGTTTTTTTCTTTAAAGATAATGTTTTTGAAAATATGTTTCACTATCTCGCTGTCTTCTTCCAGGGTTGGAGCAGGCAATTCAAGGTATGCTAAAAAGGCCTCGTCTTGTTTCAGTACGTTCTTGTACACCGAACGGATCTCGCTGATATCAGAGCCCCAGCTTATGTTGCGACGGATGATGGCTTGTCTGTAAGACTCGTTCTGGAGCAGGCGTTGTACCACACGGTTAGTCAGGAAACGCTTAGTATCTGGACCTGTGGCAGCGGTAAAGCGATTTGCCTTCTTCTCCTCTTCTTCCTCAATCAGGCTGTTGGTGATCTCCAGTATCTGAAGTGTACCGATGTAATGATCGTAAATACGCTCTACTGCACTTAGCATTTGGTTGCCGTAGTACTTGTAGTCTTTCTTAGTGAGGTTGTTGTAGTAAGCAATTGCTCTGTTTACCGCATCTGTAATCTCTCTGTCTGATTCCTCGGTCTCGAACTGGCGTGTTTCGTACCACTCCTTAAACAGGAGCTGCGCGATCTGCTTTTTACCTTCCAGTAATTTCTTGTCCTGCACCTCCATAGAGTTCAGGTCTGGGGCAAATTCATCGCTTATCTGGTCCAGCGCCAGCAGATAATCTGAACCTTCGGCCTGCTGATAGGCATAAATGGCTTGCATCGCCTTGATTCGTAGTGTTCTGCGGTTGAGCATATTCTTATTTTAAAGAGCGTATTTTGATGATGTAATTCTGCTTGTGCGGCACCAACTGGCGCCATATACTTTGTGGCTATACTATTGCCGTAATCTCTACTATAAGCCTAAATGCAAAGCCCTCTGCTTATAGTTCCTTTTTTAATAGAGCCGTGTAAAACAAAAGTGCCACAGGTTAATGCAGCACTCTTGTCCTTAACGGTAATTTATATTTAGTGAGGTTGCTTAGTAAGTTGAGTGAACTTTACCAATGCTCTGAATACGCTTCTCAGCCATTTTCATTGCAGCAACTTGGTTGTGTATGCCTTCTTTCTCAGCAAGTTCAAAGATATCCAATGTATAACCGTAGATACGCTCTGTCTGAGCATAAGCGCTTTCGCGGTTGTAACCTGTCAGCTCTGAGTAAACGTTGATCAGACCACCAGCATTAATCAGGAAGTCTGGTGCATAAATAATACCTTTCTCCATTAAAGCTGGGCCGTGTACATTCTCGTTACGCAGCTGGTTGTTAGCGCACCCTGCAATTACCTGGCACTTCAGTCTGTCTAATGTATTGTCGTTGATCGTTCCGCCTAGCGCGCACGGAGAGTAGATATCCACGTCAATATCATAGATATCGTCCATGCTTACTACTTTAGCACCATACTTATTAGATACTTCCTGCAGACGGTCTTCGTAGATGTCGGTAATAAAGATCTGTGCATTCTCTTTTGCTAATAGCTCTACTAGGTAACCACCTACGTGGCCAACACCCTGAACAGAGATCTTCTTGCCTTCTAAAGAGTCTGAACCAAACGCTTTTTTAGCAGCGGCTTTCATACCCATGTATGTACCGTAAGCAGTTACTGGAGAAGGGTCTCCGCTACCGCCCATAGACTCAGGCAAACCAGACACGTGCTCCGTTTCCATACGGATATACTCCATGTCTTTTGTAGTCATACCTACGTCTTCAGCTGTGATGTAAGCACCGTTCAGGTTCTTTACAAAACGGCCGAATCTGCGAAGCAAGGCCTCTGATTTATCTTTCTTGGCATCGCCAATGATTACAGCTTTACCACCACCCAGGTTTAGTCCAGAGATAGCAGCCTTGTAGGTCATACCTCTAGAAAGACGCAATACATCATCAAGCGCCTCTGCCTCTGAAGCATAAGACCACATACGCGTACCACCCAAAGCAGGGCCAAGTACTGTGTTGTGGATGCCGATGATAGCTTTTAAGCCTGTTTCGTGGTCATGGCAGAAAACAATTTTCTCATGATTGTATTCTGAGATCTGACCGAAAACTGACTTGTCTTTCAGTTCTACTTCTTTTAATTCGACCATTTATGTTATTGATTAAGGGGTTATTCTATCTTTGTGTGAATGAGGCAGGTTACCCTTCCCGTTTCGTGCTGCAAAATTAATTCTTTTTTTGATTTATTCAATTTGTACTTTATAAGTCTACGTAAAAGCCCTTAGGCTTAAACTTTTACTGTGAAATCGTTACGCTACTTAAACAAATATCTTCTTAAGTATAAATACAGGCTTCTGTGGGGCATTGTATTTACTATCATTTCCAACTTTTTTCAGATACTGCCTGCCCAGGTAGTGCGCCATGCTTTTAATCTGATAAAGGAAGGAATTAACCTACACGGCCTGTACGAGGGGCTGTCTCAGCAAAGCTCAGTATATGATATTTTCGCCAAGAGTATACTCGTGTATGGGGTAGTTATACTTTTGATGGCGCTACTGCGCGGCGTGTTCCTGTTTTTTGTACGACAGACTATCATTGTGATGAGCCGCCTGGTAGAGAACGATTTGAAGAACGAAATTTACGAGCATTACCAAAGCCTGCCGCTTAGCTTTTACCGCAGAAACAACACCGGCGACCTGATGGCCCGCATCTCAGAGGATGTTAGCCGTGTGCGCATGTACCTAGGGCCAGCTATTATGTATGGCATTAACTTGGTTATACTTTTCCTGATGGTAATCCCTTACATGCTATCGGTAAACGTGAAGCTGACGATGTATACCTTGATTCCGCTACCTATACTTGCCATCAGCATTTACTATGTAAATAATATTATCGAGCGTAAATCCGATGAGATTCAAAGAAGCCTTTCAGGTATTACTACTTTTGTGCAGGAGGCTTTCTCTGGCATTAGGGTACTAAAATCTTTTGTGCGGGAGGATGACTCGCACAACAACTTTACCAATGCCAGCAACACTTACAAAGATAAGTCGCTGGAGCTGAATTTTGTAAACTCCCTGTTCTTCCCGCTGGTGCTATTCCTGGTGGGCCTTAGCACAATCATTACGATATATATCGGCGGCCAAGAGGTCATTAACGGAAGTATAACTACTGGTAATATTGCCGAATTCATCATTTACGTGAACATGCTTACCTGGCCAGTTACTTCTTTAGGTTGGACGGCTAGCCTAGTGCAGCGCGCAGCGGCATCGCAGGCCCGCATCAACGAGTTTCTCCATACCAAAAACGATATTGTTTCCCGTGAAAACATCAGCAAAGAGATTATGGGTGATATCCGTTTTGAGAATGTGGATTTCACCTATCCAGATACAGGTATACAAGCACTGAAGAATGTATCGTTTGGCATTAACCACGGCGAGACGTTGGCTATAATTGGCAATACCGGCTCGGGTAAAAGCACCATCGCTAACCTGCTACCGCGCATGTACGATGTAACCAATGGCCGCATTTTAATTGATGGCGTTGATGTACGAGACTATAACCTAAAGAGCCTGCGCAGCCAGATAGGTTACGTACCGCAGGATGTATTTTTGTTTTCTGACAGCATAAGCAACAACATTGGGTTTGGCTTGCCAAGTATAACCGAAGAGCAAATGGTGCAGTCGGCGAAGGATGCGGATGTGTACGAGAATATTATGCGCTTCCCGGAGAAGTTTGAGACTAAGTTAGGCGAACGTGGCATTACACTATCGGGTGGGCAGAAGCAGCGCGTTTCTATTGCGCGGGCGCTGGTGCGCGAACCAAGTATACTTATCCTCGACGACTCGCTATCTGCAGTAGATACAAAAACCGAGAACGCTATACTTAACAGCCTGCGCCGTATTATGGCTAACCGTACTTCTATTATTATTTCGCACAGGGTATCGTCGGTGAAGCTGGCAGACAGGATTCTGGTATTGGAAGACGGTGAGATAATTCAGCATGGCTCTCACGAGGAGCTTATTAACCAAGACGGGTTGTACAAGGTGCTGTACGAGCGCCAGTTGCAGACAGAAGACTTAGAGTAAGTTACAGCCAGAACCAACTACACTCACTAGTTCGGGAGGCTCTTTTACACCGATTTCGAGTTTGCGGGATTTTTTTTGTACGGATTCTGTTATACCAACGTATAGCTAACCTATATTAACCTTAAAAATCTGCGCTTATGGCCATCGACTTACAACAAATCGGAAAAAGATTCAGGTTTTATACAAACCTTAAAGAGCTGGAAATGGAACAACTAAAAACCATGACCGGCAGCGATGAAACTACCCTTGCTAATATCATCTCTGGCCAAAATTATCTATTAGATGATCTCGTGGCGATAGTGAAAAACTTTACAGACCTAAATCCGCAATGGTTGATTTATGGAGAAGGCAGCATGTTTAAACCCATGAGCGCAGACGGCAAGTGCCACGACAACCACAAATCTTGCCTGAAAAAAGACAAAACCGCCTACCTGAAGCAGATGAAGGACATGCTGATAGAATTGGATGCAGCTGAAGTAGCGAAAGGCCATCACCCAGACGTTGAAGCGTTAAAAGCTAAGCTAGACCAGTATAAAGCAACGCATTAATTGCTGTTGCTAACTGTTGTTTTATGTAACACTAAAGCAGCACAATTATTTATAAAGCACAGTGCCCCGGCCATACGTATGTATAGCCGGGGCACTGTGCTTTATAAGACGAAATAGAGTAAATGTTATAAGAAGAATGACATGGTCTTTATTGCAGGTAGGCACTACTTTCCTTACGAATAAGGTATCTAGATTTAGGGTACTAACCTATGCTTAAAAAATTAATGAACAGTTAAGCTGCAATCCCATTTAATATCAGGTTCACAGTAAAAAGCACATCCCGCTCAATCTTCTCAAAATCTATGTAGTCCAGTTTGTGAAACTCTGCCCGCTGGAACTCCTCAAACTGAATCAGGTCTTTTACCACCATAATAGAATAGCCTACACGCTCTGCCTCGCAAGAAATAAAGGTATCATTGGCTATGCCTTCTTTGATAACAGTGGCATAGTAATTAGCTTCCTTTGCACGAGACTCCCGGAAAAGCTCCTGGAAAAGCGTACGTGTTTCAATAAGCACCTTAATGGAGATGGTGTGCTGCGTCACAATTTTTTGGTAGTAGCGCAACGATGATCGGATGTACAGTAAAAGTCGCTCATGTGGATTTCGCTCCTCTTCCGCAATGCGCTTAAGGTTAGACAGACTTTCTTTCCACTCCTGCGAAAAGGCCTCGATGAATAAGACCTCTTTGCTTTTGTAATAATAATATAATGTAGGCTTTTTAAGGCCGATGGCATGCGCGATATCATCTAGTGTGGCTTTGCTGTAGCCCAGCCTGCCAAACACTGATTTTGCTGCATCTAAAATCAGCTCCTTTTTTGCGTCTGCTTTTTTACTCAATGTAGTCTGCTATAGTATCAGGGCAGATGAGTAAAGGAGCCCTGATACCAAAGTTAGAATTTAAATCTATACATACAAGTATAGATGATCGGGTTACTGCTTTACTGGCACCTCTACCACTCCCTTATCCTGCGCCGGGAACCACTCGACATAGAAATCCTCCAGTTTTAGATTTTCTTCCTCAGCATAGTCGTAAACGGCGCCATAGAGTCTTTTAGGAGCTAGCATAATATTCGCGTTAACTTCTGCTCTCACTACTTTTTTGCCGCCCTCTACGGTGCGCAATGTATAACCTTCCGGCAACTTCACGTCAGCATTTGGCACTATTACGCCCACAAAGGCTTTCAGGCTATCACCGCTTTTATCAGGGTCATTATAGTAAATATTGCCTAGTACACCTTCAAGCTCTTTGCTCTCAACAAGCTTTGCTGCCTTCTGGAATGCATCTCCTAAAGCTTCGTCTTTTACAGAACCCGTGTATGGCTGGCCAGCCACATAAATTGTATCAGAGGAAGTAAGTTTTACATCTACTTCGGTAAAGCCTCCCATGTAAGTATAAAGCACCAATAAAACGACAGCCAGACCGGCTAGCACGTAGAAGAGTTTTTTCATAAATCAATCATGTTCTTGTATTGCATCTGGTGCAGTTGCGCATAGTAACCATTCTTCTGCAGCAGTTCTTCGTGGTTGCCCATTTCCTTTAGCTCACCTCTGTCCAGCACTATAATTTTATCGGCTTTTTGGATAGTTGAGAGGCGGTGCGCAATTACGATAGAAGTGCGGCCTTGCATTAATTGGTCTATCGCATACTGTATCAGTTCTTCAGTTTCGGAGTCTACGCTGGAGGTGGCCTCGTCTAGGATAATGATCTCGGGGTTGTATACCATGGCACGCACGAAAGAAATCAGCTGGCGCTGACCCACCGATAACGTAGCGCCACGCTCCATCACTTTGTAATGCAGGCCTCCCGGCAACCGCTCGATAAACTTACGGGCACCCACCAAGTCAGCGGCATGCCACATCTGCTCTTCGGTAATGTTTTTGTTACCCAGGCTAATGTTATCGGCAATAGTACCAGAGAACAGGAACACATCCTGCAACACCACTCCAATATGATGGCGCAGCACACTTAGGTCATACTCCTGCAAGTCGTGGCCATCAATAATAATATGTCCTTTGTTTATTTCGTAGAAGCGGTTCAGCAGGTTGATAACTGATGTTTTACCGGCACCAGTTGCTCCCACAAAGGCCACAGTTTGGCCAGCTTTTACATTGAACGAGATATCGCGCAGCACCCACTCCTCTCCGTTGTAGGCAAACCACACGTTCTCGAATTTTACATTCCCTTTTATTTTCTCTGGAGCGTAGTTGCCGTTGTCAGCGATCATTTCTTTGCTATCCAGCAGCTTCATCAGACGCTCTGTGCTTACCACACCCAGCTGCAGCGTGTTAAAGCGGTCAGCGATCATGCGTATCGGCCTGAAGAACATTTGGATGTAAAGTATGAAGGCCATTAGTGTGCCCAGCGAGGTGTCATCGTCTATCACGCCATGCGCACCATACCATACCAGCAATCCTAAACCGGCCGCACCGATAATTTCGGCTACTGGAAAGTATACAGAGTAGTATAAAACAGAGCGAATGTTGGCACGGGTATGTTCTTTGTTGATCTCTTTGAACTTATCCATCTCACGCTCTTCGTTGTTGAAGATTTGCACAATGCTCATACCTGTTATATGCTCCTGTACAAATGAGTTTAACCGTGCCACTGCCGTACGCACCTCCTGGAAAGTATTTTTTATTTTCTCCTTGAATATGTAAGTGCTGATAAGCATGAGCGGGAACGTAGACAAACTAACCAACGTCAGTTCCCAATCAATGTAAAACATGAAGCCTACGATAAACACTAACTGCAGTATATCACCGATCATGGCTGCTAGACCCTCGCTAAACACATCCGAAAGCGTTTCCACATCCGACACGTTGCGGGTTACTAAGGTGCCAATTGGTGTACGGTCGAAAAACTTCAAGCGCAGGTCCAGGATATGGCGGTAAAGTTTGATGCGGATGTCGCGCACCACGTGCTGCCCCAGCCAGCCGGCAAAGTAGGTATGTAGGTACTGTACAATAGCATGCACTACCAGCAGCACACCCAATATCACGAACATCTTGTTCAGGCCTTCCCAGTCATTCTGCAGAATTTCGTTGTCTACAGTATACTGAATCAAGAAGGGGCGCACCGCGGCAAGTATGGCCGAAGCAAAGGTTAAAAAAACGATAAAGTAGAAGATGCCAATGTAAGGCTTCACGAACGTGAATAGCCGCTCCAGCACATCTGAATCGAATACTTTACCGGTATTTTTTGGTTTGTCTTCCAAAGTGGGAGTTAAATTTATCGTTAATCTGTAAACGCGCAGTTTCTGTTGTACGTGCCTTTGCTATTAACCGACTGCAAAGTTAATGGTTTCAGGATTACTGACCGGAGATTAAGATTATATTAATTTATAGGCTTAGTTTGAACTATTGAGTCTAAGCACTGCTGCGAAGTATAATCAACCTGATTCTTCCTGTCCCACCAATATAGAAAAGGCTGAAGCTACTATAGCTCCAGCCTTTTCTATACTTTATATTTCAGAGTTACTCCTGTTTATACTTTAGCCAAAGCCTGCTCAATATCGGATATGATATCTTCCGGGTGCTCTACGCCAACAGAAATACGCACCATACCCTCACCTATACCCATTTTCGCACGATCGGCAGGGCTAATGTCAGAGTGGGTCATAGAGGCGGGATGCTCGGCAAGCGACTCGGTGCCGCCCAAACTCACAGCCAGCTTAATCAACCGCAGGCTGTTCAGGAATTTGAAGGCTTCTTTTTCGCCACCTTTGATGTCAAACGAAATCATTGAGCCGGCAGCGGTGCATTGCTTTTCGAAAATAGCCTGCTGCTGTGGGTTGTCTTGCAAGTCGCCGAGGTAGTATATTTTCTCTACTTTAGGATGCTGCTTTAGGTAAGCGGCTACTGTTTCGGCGCCTTTGTTTTGCGCCTCCATGCGTATTTTCAGCGTTTCCAAGCTTCGCATCAGCATCCAACCGGTCCAGGGGCTAGCCATAGAACCCGTGAACGTACGCATACCTTTCACAGCTTTCAGTAAATCTGCGGAGCCAGCACAGGCACCCGCAATTAAGTCGGAGTGGCCTCCTATATACTTTGTGGCAGAGTATAAAACCAGATCGGCGCCGTGCTTTAGCGGGTGTGAGAAAACAGGCCCCAAGAAGGTGTTATCAACAGCCACCACTACTTTTTTATCAGCAGTAGAATGCTTTTGGGCTAGTTGTGCGCAAGCTTCTATATCTACAAGATGATTAGTTGGGTTAGCAGGCGTTTCGATGTAAATCATAGCGAGTTTATCGGCAACACCAGATTCATCGAGCAACCTAGAAACTTCTTCGGCGGTAGCGCTGGCCTGGAAACCTATACTTTGGATGCCGAACTTAGGAAGTATGTTTTTAACGTAGTAATCAGAACCACCATAGATAGGCTCGCTGTGCAGGATAACGTCGCCTGGTTTAAGCAGGGCTAATAAAGTGGTGCTGATGGCGGCCATGCCACTGGCAAAAACTGCTGCATCTTCGGCACCGTCCCAGAAGCGGAGGCGGTTCTCCAGTATCTCCAGGTCAGGGTTGTTTAGGCGGCTGTAGATCAAACCTAACTGCTCTTCGGCACCCTTCTCGCGTAGGCCATAGGCTAGTTCAAAAAAGGCCTTTCCTTCTTCAGCATTCTTAAAAACGAAGGTGGAGGTTTGGTAGATAGGGGCTTTTACGGCCATTTCTGACCATTCGGGATTGTACCCGTAACTCATCATTAAACTTTCTGGCCGCAGGTGTTTACCATTTAAATGCGGCCCCAGATGGTCTTCTTCAAGTTGCATAACTTATATTTATTTTAAGGTAATGTTCTGAAAATATACTCCGGGTACTCTACTTTGGCTAAGTATAAACCTTCTGCCGGAGCGGCTCCACTGGCTTTACTGCGGTCTTGGCTGGCAATGATTTGCTCAAAGGCTGCTATAGATAACTTACCTCTCCCAACATCCGCTAGAGCTCCTACAACCAAACGCACCATGCCGCGCAAAAAACGGTTAGCTTTAATTGTAAATAGTAGCTCCTCTCCTTGCTGCCGCCACACAGCTTCGTACATACTGCAGCGATAGTGCTTTGTATCGCCTTTCACTTTACTAAAGGTAGTAAAATCCTCGTACCTTAAAAGTATAGCCGCTGCCTCATTCATCTTTTCCACATCCAGATGTTGGCTATGGTACCAGGCGTAGTAGCGTTTAAAAGGATTTCTGGTGAGGGTGATGTGGTAATGATAGGTACGGGCGAAGGCATCGTAGCGGGCATGCGCCTCGTCGGTTACCAAGTATAAATTTTTAGCAGCAATATCATCCGGAAGAATACGGTTAAGGCGGTACACAATGTGCTGCGGGTCCAGTTGTTGGTCTGTATCGAAATGCACAAACTGCTGGCTAGCATGTACGCCGGTATCGGTGCGGCCGCTGCCGGTAGTGCTTATCTCTTCGCGTAAAATCTTACTAAGGCTATCATCTAATACCTCCTGCACACTTAGAGCATTTGGCTGCACTTGCCACCCATGAAAACGCCCGCCATCGTAGGCTATCTCTAAAAAATACCGCATAGAACAAAGGTATGATTTTGAGACAAAAGACACAGGATGCCCTGCTTATAATCTTAAAATAGAAATTGCCTGCTAAAACTAAAGCAGGCAATTCCTTTATAATAATAAGATGTTTAAGAAGTCTAGAAGCTTTGAGGGCTATAGTTTATACTTTTTCGTAAATGATAGCTGCTCCTTGTCCTACGCCTACGCACATAGTGGCCAGGCCATACTTTACATTGCTGCGACGTTTCATTTCGTGAAGCAATGTGGCAGAAATTCGTGTACCGCTGGCACCTAGTGGATGGCCAATAGCAATAGAGCCACCGTTCACGTTTACAATATCTGGGTTGATGCCCAACTGCTGCACACAAGGTACCGCCTGTGCAGCAAATGCTTCGTTAATTTCGGCGAGGCCAATATCATTTATACTTAAGCCTGCACGCTTTAATGCTTTTTGAGTGGCCGGTACAGGCCCCATGCCCATGTGCGCCGGGTCTACGCCTGCCACGGCAGCTGATACTACACGTGCCATTGGCGTTAAGTTGTAACGTTTCAGAATATCCTCGCTTACAATGATAGATACAGCAGCGCCATCGTTTATGCCTGATGAGTTACCAGCCGTTACTGAGCCACCTTTTTTAAAGGCAGGTTTCAGCTCTGCCAGTTTTTCTAAAGGTGACATTCGTGGGTGCTCATCTGTATCAAAAACTATATCGTCGCCTTTGCGCTGCGGAATATGCACTGGCACAATCTCATCTTTAAATTTACCTGCCTCAGCAGCGGCTTTATACTTTACCTGCGACTGGTACGCAAACTCATCCTGGGTTTCACGTGAAATGCCGTAGCGCTCTGCCACGTTCTCTGCTGTTTCGCCCATGGCAAACGGGTAGTGTAGCTTAGATAGCTTGTCGTTGGTGAAGCGCCAGCCAATAGTTGTGTCGTAGATTTCGGGAGTGCGGGAGTAAGCTGTTTCGGCTTTAGCCATTACAAACGGAGCACGCGTCATACTTTCTACACCACCTGCCAAGTATACTTCTCCATCGCCGCAGGTTACCGCTCTCGATGCATCCATTATGGCCTGCAAGCCTGAAGCGCAAAGCCTGTTAACAGTAACGCCACCAATCTCCATTGGCAAGCCTGCTAAAAGCAAAGCCATTCGCGCTACGTTACGATTGTCTTCGCCGGCTTGGTTGGCTGCTCCCATTACTACATCCTCTATTAAAGCCGGGTCTAAATTGGGGTTACGGGCAATAATTTCTTTCATCACCAAAGCGGCCATATCATCGGGGCGGACGCTGCTGAGCGTGCCTGTAAACTTGCCTACTGGCGTGCGAAGTATATCAACTATGTATGCTGTGTTCATCTATGTTTTGGTTTTACCGGTCTTTGTCTAATTTTGCAACTTATTGCAAGTTAAATTAACCGCTCTATGATACAAAGAATTCAATCCGTATTTCTGTTACTGCTGGTACTATCAATGGTTGCCATGCTATTTTTACCGCTTTGGTCTAAAACTGACGCCACTACCGGCGAAGAGGTTGTGCTCACGGCCTGGAACATTAACTCTTATGTGCCTGCCGATGCCGCTGAAGGAACGCCTGTAAAAAGCGCTATCGCTATCGGTATGTTGGCTATTGCTGCCGCTGCCATTGCTTTGTACGAGATATTCCAGTTTAAAAACCGCCTAAACCAGATGAAACTGGGCCTTTTAAACACACTGGTACTGGCTGCGCTGCTTGGAACATCATTTTATTATGCAGCCTATGTGGGTGCAGAAATGGTAAAAGCAGATAACAATGGTGCCTACGAAGCTGGGTTTTACTTCCCGATGCTGGGCTTGTTGCTTAACGCCCTGGCAAACCGCTTTATCAAGCGCGACGAAGATTTAGTAAGGTCGGTTGATAGACTGAGATAATTTCAAGTGAGTGCATGAGTGAATTTGCTCATTGTCCATAAACAAATAAGCCGCTTCAGGAGCTACTTTTGTCCTGAAGCGGCTTATTTGTTTCTAATAGGTTATTATTGAAGTCTTGCCTGCACTTTTGTTATTTGAGCACCGCAAGAAATCTGAAATATTGTGGGGCTATGAAATGTTACAGCTACCTCGTTGCGTTCAAAATGAGAATTTAGCTTTCGCATCCATTCAAAACCTACCTCCTGCCGGTATATCGCTCCAGCTCCTGCACGCTGCTATCGAATTTGAACAGGTCGTAGATGTAGTAGAAGTGTTCTTTATCGCAGAGGTAGTCGTAGGCGTATTTGGCAAACTCTACTCTTGTGCTTTCATAGTCAAACTGCTGCAGTACGCGCTTCAGGTCTTCGGCTAGTATACTTCCATTGCGCATGGCATCGCGGGCTATACTTAGTTTGGTACTCTCGAAGTCACGGCTGCGCATGGTCTGTATCAGCCGGTCAACCTCATGGCCAGTCATTAGGTTGCGGCAGTCGCTTCTGTAACGGTCGTCATAGCGCGGTGGCGCTGGCTCGTAACGGTCGCGGTCATATTCATCGTAGCGGTCTAGGTAGCGAGGTAATGGCCTTACTACTACAGGAGGAGCCAATGGCACCTCGCTGATCAGGCGCAGGTAGGCTTTGCCGTTTCTGCCTACGGTGCGAACGCCATAGTTTGCTTCTACACCGGCTGGTACTACAATGCGCTGCCCTAACTGGTATACTCCCTGCCGTGTTCGCACTTTCACCTCCACATAATGCTTGCCCGGCCTTAGCGGCGCAATACGCACAAAGTTTGAGGCGGTATGGTTAATGGTTCTGTCGTCTAACCTAATATGGAACACCTCGCCACGCTCGGCGGTAAAGGTAAGCACAGCAGTTTGCGCAAACACTGGCAAAGCCAGCAGCACAAACAAGAACGGAAGTAGAAGCTTTTTCATGGTAGTATAGGTTTTTCCTTATACTTCTGCCAAGCCAATTATTGTGCCAGATTTTTAATTTTATAAACCACTCCTGTTTTGTTAGCGCTTTAAGGCTGTCATACTTTAGTGTAGGCACAAAAAATAGCCACAGGCTATGCACCTGTGGCTACTCAAATGTATAGGCTTATACTTTGTGCTATCCTTCGTAATAAAACTCGCCTTTGTCGCTTTTTATGGTCAATTCGTTGTGCTCGCTTGCTTCTACGCGGCCAATGATTTGCGCATCCACACCAAACGATTTCGAGATATCGATCAGGCTTTGAGCGTACTGCTTAGGCAGGTAGATTTCCAGGCGGTGGCCCATGTTGAACACTTTGTACATCTCTTTCCAGTCGGTGTGGCTCTGCTCTTGTATAATGCGGAACAGCGGCGGCACCGGGAACAGGTTATCTTTAATGATGTGTACCTTTTCGGTAAAGTGAAGTACTTTGGTTTGCGCGCCTCCGCTGCAATGCACCATGCCATGTATGTGCTGGCGGTGCTGCTTTAGTATCTCTATCACAATAGGCGCATAGGTACGGGTCGGCGAAAGCACCAGCTTGCCTACTTCCATACCTGTTTCCTTGTCTATATCGGTTAGGCGGTAGTTGCCAGCGTATACTAGGTCTGCAGGTAATTCAGGGTCGTAGCTTTCGGGGTAAGAGGCTGCCAGGTATTTATGGAATACATCGTGGCGCGCAGAGGTAAGTCCGTTGCTGCCCATGCCGCCGTTATACTGCGTTTCATACTTTGCCCGTCCTGCAGAAGAGAAGCCTACAATTACGTCACCTGCCTGTATAGTATGATTTGAGATCACGTTATCGCGGCGCATACGTGCCGTTACGGTGCTATCTACAATTATGGTGCGTACCAGGTCGCCAACGTCGGCTGTTTCGCCGCCTGTGCTGTAAATGCCTACACCGTTATCGCGCAGCATCTGCAGCACTTCTTCAGTTCCGTTTATAATGGCGGCTATTACCTCGCCAGGAATCAGGTTTTTGTTGCGGCCAATGGTAGATGAAAGCAGGATGTTATCAGTAGCTCCCACGCAAAGCAGGTCATCGGTATTCATTACAACCGCATCCTGGGCAATACCTTTCCATACACTCATGTCGCCGGTCTCTTTCCAGTACATATAAGCCAGGGATGATTTGGTTCCGGCTCCGTCGGCGTGCATCAGCGCACAGTATTCAGGGTCTCCGGTAAGTATATCAGGGATGATCTTGCAGAATGCTTTTGGGAAAAGCCCTTTATCGATGTTCTTGATGGCGTTGTGCACGTCTTCCTTAGAGGCAGAAACGCCGCGGCGCAAATATCTGTTTTCTTCCATAGTGGTGGATGATTTGCTTACAAATTTAACAAAGCTGCTGTGATAAGTGGTATTAGCTGAAAAGAAAATGCTGGTTTATACTTTTGTACTTCATATTAGTACTACATCAAAGAAAGTATAAGTATCATATCCTCTGCCTTGGCAAGGATATCTTGTGACCTGTCTCTACGAAAGTATTATCCCGTCAATCCTAATCCAATCCTAAAAATCCTGATCAAAAAAAGCCGCACAAGTATAAAACTTATGCGGCTCTCTTATGTAGCGCTACACTGATTACTCTTGTATACGCACAACCTTGAACTCGGTACGGCGGTTACGCTGGTGTTCTTCTTCGGTTTTAGCATTACGCACTACAGGCCTGCTTTCGCCATAGCCTTTTGCCGTTATACGAGAACGATCTATACCTTTCGAGATAATGTACTCTACAGCAGATTCTGCACGACGCTGCGACAGGTCTTCGTTGTACACATCGCTACCGCGTGCATCGGTGTGTGAGCTAAGCTCGATTGTTATACTTGGGTTGTCGTTTAGTACCTGCACTAGTTTATCCAGTTCTATGGCTGCATCTGGACGGATATTGGCTTTATCGAAATCGTAGAAGATGTTCTCCAGCACAATCGCCTTCTCTTTCACGATCTCGTTAAGCACTAGTGTAGCTGTAAGGCGAACCTCGTTTTCCTCCTCCGTCAGCTGGTCCTGCATTGGCATTTTATCTATAGTTGTGATGCGCTGGCGAGCTGTAAAGAAACCTGGCTTTTCTGCTATCAGGAAGTAAGTGGAGGCTGTATCCAAAGCAAAAGTAAAGCCGCCCTCAGTGCCCGTAGTTGCAGTACGTAATTTGTTTCCTTTATCATCCTGCAGCACAACTGTATGGCTGGTTACGGCAGTGCGTTGCTTTTCTTTATCACGCTGCTGGTACAAAGTGCCATCAACAAAGAAATTAACCGCTTTGCGCTTGCTTCTGGAGATAAAGTATAAATCGTCGCCGCCTTTCCCGCCATCTCGGTTTGAGGCAAAGAAGCCAGTATAGTTATCCTGGAAGAAGATGTTAAAGTCATCTCCTGTTGAGTTTACAGGTTGGCCCATGTTTACAGGCACTCCGTTTTCCATGCGGAACAGGTCAAGGTTTCCTAAGCCAGGCAAACCGTCAGAGGCAATGTATAACGTACCGTCTGGGCCAACAGAAACAAAGCTCTCATTGCCAGGTGTGTTTATACTTGGTCCTAAGTTTTCTGGAGTTGAGAAGCGGCCACTGCCATCTACTGTTGATTTGTAGATATCGTTACCGCCTAAACCGCCTTTTCTGTCAGATGAAAAGTATAAAGTTTTGCCATCTAGCGAGAAAGCCGGAGAAGAATCCCAGGCGCGTGGGTCGCTGATGTTGAGTAGCTTTGGCTCACTCCAATTTCCGGAGCGGAAAAATGAAATGTATAGGTCTACGTTTTGGCGGCCTTTCTTGGTGCCTTCATTGCCACGCGCAAAAACCATGGTGCGACCCTCGTCTGAAAATGTGGTTAGCGCATCGTGGATGCCTTCTAGATTTATACTTTCAAATTTACGGACAGCCCCGCCCAGCATTGCAGCCGAGTCGGTAAGTGTGGTAGCATAAACATCTATAAAGCCCTCACCGTTGCCCATATATTCCTTACCAGGGCCTCGCGTTGAGGAAAATACTAATTCATTGTTCATCACGTAAGGGCCAAACTCAGATGCATCTGTATTAAGAGCCTCTAGGTGCTGCACCTCATAGCGTGGCGCTTTGCGTAGAATATCGCTAAGGGTACTAAAGTTCTCGACCTCTCGGGCTGCTCTACCTTTTAGTTGCGGGTTAGATCCTACTCTTACATAATCCTGAAACTGGTTAAGCGCTTCTTCATACTTCCCGTTAGCTTTTAGTGCTAAACCATAGTAGAAGTAGGCATCTTCCTTCCTGACCTTGTTATCAAGAGCGGCTTTGTAAAACGGCTCGGATTGCGACAGGCGGTTAGACAACCTGTAAGCTTCTGCAATTTTATAATTTACCTCGCCAGGATTGTTGGCATTTTTCAGCGCTTGTTGGTAAAACTGAATAGCACGTTCATACTCTTCTTCTCCAAACTTTTTGTCGCCTCTGCTTAAATAGCGGCCCGAGCCGCAGGCGCTAAGCAGCATAACAAGCAGCAGGAACACACTAATTGCCTGTAGTTGATGCGCAACAGGCTTTGTTTGTCGCAATAGATGCATGAGCATGTATGGTTATGTTTTGCCAGATCAGAAATACCTGGAGAGCCAACTAGCACCGGCTGGTGTAGGCCACGCTTGCTGCAACTCTCCGTAATTGTTTACTAATGTATCAAAGTATAAAGTATCCTTTTTAATATCGCCGGCAGCCACTTTACTTTTAAGTTCATTCATAGCCACCGTTTCTACTTCTCCTTTATTCAGGAACGCCAGCTGCGAACGATCAAAAAACGAAACACCAAAACGCTCCTCCAGCTCTTTTACAAATCGCACTGAAGCATCTATAGAGCAACCGCTGGCAGCAGTAGCCGACTCGTTGTTAGCCAGCACCAGAAAGCGATCGTGCAGCAAATCTGCAGATGCCTGTAAGCCTTTTCCGTGGCTACTCCACTCAGTAGCAAAACGTTGCAAAAGCGGTTTTATTTCAGTCTGCTCTGCCTCTGTAAAGGGCCTGCTTGCCTGGTAAATCCAAAGGCGTGCCTCCGGCGGCAATTCATCAAACGGAATATACATACTTATTTGCTGATTGTTGGTTGTTGATCTTTGTTTATTACCTTCCTATCATCTAAGTATAGAAGCATTTAACAATTATGAATCAACAATTTATTTCGAAAGCCCTTCTGCCTGTGCTATAAGCTCTGCTATATCAAAAACCTTTACGGTTTCTTCCTGCTCCTTGTTCTTCACACCGTCGTTCATCATCACCATACAGAATGGGCAGGCTGTTGCAATTACACCGTTACCGGCTCCTAATACGGCCAAAGCCTCTTCAGTTCTCTCTATGTTAACGTCTTTTTTACCCGGCTCCGGCTCCTTAAACATTTGGGCACCACCGGCACCGCAACACAGGCCATTGGCCCGGCTGCGCTTCATTTCTACAAGGTCGGCGTCCAGGGCAGCCAATACATCGCGTGGTGCTTCATAAATATCGTTGGCGCGGCCCAAATAACAAGAGTCGTGGAAGGTAATACGTTTGCCTTTAAACGCGCCGCCTCCTTGTATCTTAACTCTGCCTTCGTTTATCAGCTGCTGCAGGAACGTAGAATGGTGAATCACCTCATAGTTGCCACCTAAATCAGGGTACTCGTTTTTGATAGTGTTAAAGCAATGCGGGCAAGCCGTAACAATCGTTTTAACATTATAAGCATTTAGTACCTCGATGTTAGTGAGCGCCTGCATTTGGAACAGGAACTCGTTACCGGCACGCTTGGCAGGGTCGCCGGTGCAGCTTTCTTCCGTGCCTAGTACGGCATACTTTACACCCACATGCTCCAGTATCTGCACAAAAGCACGGGTTACTCTTTTATAACGGTCGTCGAAAGCACCAGCGCAACCTACCCAAAACAATACTTCAGGTTCTTCGCCATTTGCAGCCATCTCGGCCATAGTAGGCACTTTTACTAATCTTTTATTCTCTTCCATCTGGTTATTTGTAAACGACAAAGGACCGATTGACAAAAGACACAGGTCTTTTATTTTGAGTCCTGTATCATGAAGTCTTTTGTCCTATGTCTAAAAAATTCTTTTGTCTAGTTTTTAGAAGGCACATACAACTCATCAGCCCAATTAAAGCGATCTGACGCCGGGAAGGCCCAAGGTGCACCGTTGTTCTCGATGTTGGTAAACATGGCATTAAGCGAAGCAGGCGCAGCTGATTCTTCGAGTACCAGGTAGCGGCGTAGGTCCATGATCGTGGAAACCTGGTCTATATTTACTGGGCAAGACTCTACGCAGGCGTTGCAAGTGGTACAAGCCCAAAGCTCTTCCGGTGTAATGTAGCCACGTAGCAACGTTTTCTCTTCTGTGGTATCTACGCGCTCCACGCCTTGCTCTTTGTAATGGTTCGGTGCAAAAATGGCCGGGTGCTCACCTTTTTCCTCCATTCTATCGCGGGTATCCATTACAATCTTACGCGGAGAGAGTAGCTTACCTGTTAAGTTGGCAGGGCAAACTGAAGTACAGCGGCCACACTCCGTACAAGTATAGGAATCCATCAACTGCTTCCAGGTCAGGTCTTCTACATCCTTTGCTCCGAAGCGTTGCATAACCGGGTTACCCTCAGCGTCTACCTCCGGGGCAGGAGGCTGGTAGCTTGGGTCCAGCATGGCTTTTATTTCATGGGTAATAGCCGGATTGGTCGTGAATTTACCCTTTGGCAATAGCTTAGAGTAATACACGTTCGGGAAAGCCATGATAATATGGAAGTGCTTGGAGCTTGGCAGGTAGTTCATAAAGGCGAGTATACCCAGTATGTGGAACCACCAGCCTACCTTGGCAATAATGTAAAGCTGCTCAGGATCTTCACCAAAGATGTCTACAAAGAAACTACTTACAGGGTAAAGCCCTACGACCTCCTCACCGGCCAGCAGCACGCGCTTCATATCAGCAATGTTAAATACGAACAGCGCCAGCATCAGCACGATCTCTACAATCAGAATGATGTTTGCATCTACTTTTGGCCAGGCACGCATCTCTACACCGGTTGCCAAACGCGGCACTTTGGTTACATTACGTCTCCACAGAAACATTACGCAGGCAATGATCACCAGCGCAGCCAGTATCTCGTTTAGTGCCATCAACCCACTGTACAGCGGGCCAACAAAGCCTAGCACACGGTGTGTACCGAAAATACCATCGATTAGAATCTCTAGTACCTCAATGTTAATTACGATAAAGCCAACGTATACAAAAAGGTGCAACACGGCAGGCAGCATTCGCTTAAACATCTTCTGCTGCCCAAAGGCTACCAGCAATGTTTTATTGATACGCTCCGATGGATTATCAGCCAATTCCACATCACGCCCTAGCAGCACGTTTTTGCGGATCTTGCGGATCTGCCACACAAACAAGCCAATACCTATGGCTGCTACTATCAGAAAGATAATGTTCTCTATTCCTATCACGGCAAATTATTCGTTATACATACTAATTTATAGTTAAAGATAGCAGAATAATGAGAAAAACGTATGTACAGGCAATTTTTTAAAATATTTTTCTCAAGAATGTTTGCTACTTAAAAGTTAGTTGCTACTTTTGCATACCCTTACGGAAGAGGGTGACACAACAAGAGCTGGTGATGTAGCTCAGTTGGTAGAGCAAAGGACTGAAAATCCTTGTGTCGTTGGTTCGATTCCAATCATCACCACAGAAAACCTCGTCAGAAACGGCGAGGTTTTTTTGTTTAATACCCTTCTCTTTTCCAGCACCTGCACAAGTTGCAAACCTGTCGTTATACTTTAACCTTTTATTAAAGATGCAGCAGGCATTACTATAACCGGAATTACCGCAGAAGTGTTTGCTCGCAGTTCATGCGCATTTCGAAGAGCGCGGCTGAATAACCCAGTTGGTAAGCCTGGTAAAAATGCGTGCACGCCGAGTCTGATTTTAACTGCTCCACTTCGTTGCGACCCAACAAGTATAAAACACGCCCATTCTGCTTATCCAGTTTGTAAACGGTTCTGTAGTCCAGTTCTGCGGCATAAAAATCTTTTAGCTTAGAATAACCAAAGCCTCTAAAGGTTAAAGCTGTAAGCCAATCCTTGTTACTCCGTTTGCTGTTCTTTAGGTAAACACTAAGGTCTGAGATAGCCTCCTCATACTTTCCTAGAAAGAAAAGTCGCACCTCCCCTCTTGCCAAGTAAGCACTCCATAGATTTTTATTAAGCATGATAGCTTGTGTAAGATCTTTTTCTGCCTGCTGGTATTGCTCCATTTGCTGATAACTGCGCCCTCGCATAAAGTATATCTGCGCCGATGGCTTGGCTTTTAGCTTAACCGCTTTATTCAGATCATCTAGGGCAGCAGAATAGTTTTCATATATATCTAACTCTATCATAGCTCGGGCCTCGTAGGCATCTGCGTTATCAGGCATAAAATGTATAGCATCGGAAAGTAAACGGTGTGCACTGCTATACTTACCATCTTCTATGTAGGTTAAAGCTGTTTTATACTTATCCTCTCCTGTTACATAATCCATTACTACTTTTAGTAGCAGACTAAACGTAAGCAAACCAGCCACAAAGGCAACGGTAATGTACCAGTCTTTGCGTGAGAAGCGATAATTGTCACGCTTAATGGGGCGGTAATAACGCTCCGATACACCAGCCGGCTTGCGAGTTTGGTAATAGCGGGGGTCAAATGCCTGTTGGTGCCGCAGTACACGCTGCCGCTCTCGCTGGTACTGCAGGCGCAAGTCGTAACGCGCTCGCTTGTTTGTGTCTGATAAGGTTTGATAAGCCGTATTTACTTGTTTAAACATTTCCTCTGCCAGCACATTCCCTTGGTTTTTGTCAGGATGGTACTTAACGGCAAGTCGCTTGTAAGCAGCTTTCACCTCTTGTGTGGTGGCTGAGGGGCTTATGCCTAAAATGCTATAATAGTTACGGTCCAAAAAGGTAAGATTCTTAAAAAGATTCTCTTTAAAATTACTTAAAAACGGACAATATACTTCAATTTCCGTACTACACTTTTAATCAGTTATACTTGACGTAAATTTTTGCACCTACCCACGTATACAGTAAAAGCAACAAAAAAAGCTATTAAAACTATGGAAATTCCTGACAACGGCACACGCGAAAAAAACTCCAGCCTTATAGAAAACTTTATGGGTTATATCGATACCCGTATAGATATCATACGATTAGAAGTACAAGAAAAACTAAAAGCTGTAATGGTAAATACCATTCATGGCGTTTTACTTGGAGTCGTGGGTTTTATGTGCCTTATATTTGTCAATATATTCTTAGGGCTGCTGCTTAACCACCTCCTCGACAGTTCTTTCTGGGGCTTCGGCATTATAGCGCTCATCTATGTTATACTTTTAGTTATACTTGTGATAGGCCTTGATAAGAAAGTATTTCAGGACATGGCTGATAAGTCTTTAAACAACACGATCTATAAATCTGATAAACGAGAGAAAAACATATGAGCGAACTATCGAACCCGCTGTTTGATAATGAACGTGATTTTTTAGAACGGCAAAAAGAGGAATATAAAAGAGCTTTGATGGGCGATGTAGACCACATCAAGTCACAGAGCCAGGAAATTGGTAAAAAAGTGGCTATGGCTGGAGGTGTATTGCTTGCCGGCTATCTACTAAAACGAATGCTTAGCGGCAGCGGGAAAAAAAAAGCTAAAAAGCAAAGCAATAAAAAAGATAGCAGTAAAACAGAAGCCAGAGCGTACGATTCAGCTGGCATTCCTGTAATGACCGAGCATGAATCCAGTGGTTATAGCTTTTCAGCTAAACCTGTACAAGAAGGAAAGAAAGGTAAGTCCAAAAGCAGAAAAGAATCTGGCAGCTTTCTGGATTCTAGCCTAGTAAAGGTTGTAGGATCACAGGCTGCAACTTTGCTTCTGATGTATATCACTAAAAAGGTAAGCGATCATCTGAATAGTATCTCTGAAAATAACGATATTGCAGCAGCCCCTGTTGAAGAGGTAACTGTAGTAGAGACAACTGAGATTATTGTTCCAAAAGAGGATGCCTTTTAAAAACCTTCGCTCACAAAAGCATACATCAGGCAGGAAGCACTTTGCCGTTCTGCTAGACCCAGACAACCTTAACGAGGCTTTCTGCCTGAACCTGCTATCCTTGAGCGAAACCCACCAGGTTGACTTTTTCTTTGTAGGAGGTAGTCTGATCACTTCTGAAAATCAGGCTAACATTATCCGGCTCATTAAAGAGCATAGCAGTATTCCGGTTATACTTTTCCCAAGCAGCAGCCTGTACATTGATAAACATGCTGATGGCATTTTGCTTTTATCGCTTATTTCAGGCCGTAACCCGGAGTTCCTGATTGGCCAGCATGTGATTGCTGCACCCATACTTAAGGCTAGTAATTTAGAAATAC
This sequence comes from Pontibacter sp. H249, assembly GCF_037892465.1. Taxonomy (NCBI): domain Bacteria; kingdom Pseudomonadati; phylum Bacteroidota; class Cytophagia; order Cytophagales; family Hymenobacteraceae; genus Pontibacter; species Pontibacter sp. H249. The sequence continues at coordinate 65,224 of NZ_JBBKTR010000007.1, forward strand.
TGCCTACCGGATATTTGTTAGTTGATACCGGCCGCCAAACTACCGCCTCTTACATGAGCGGCACCACACCGATTCCTTTTGACAAACCAGCTATTGCCGCCTGCACAGCTATGGCCGGAGAGATGCTTGGGCTACAGTATATCTACTTAGATGGAGGTAGCGGAGCAAAAGAACCTATTTCTGCAGAGATGATTGCAGCAGTACGTGAGGCAGTAGATGTGCCAGTAATTGTGGGTGGTGGCATCAACACAAAACAAAAAGCAAAAGCTGCTCTAGATGCCGGTGCTGATGTGATTGTAGTAGGTAATCATATAGAAAAAAACCCCGGCTTTTTGGCCGAGGTTTCTCATCTTATCGCTTCGTATAACGTTGCCTTAGATGTTCATCGCTGATTCGCGACGACGCATTTTACCGGCAGGTATACCAAACATCATCTTAAAGCGACGGCAGAAGTAAGCGGTATCTTTGTAACCAACTTCTTTACCGATCTCGCGGATACTCTTCTTAGTAGTTCTAAGTAAGAATACAGCACGCTCCATACGCTGGTACTCGATGTAATCCTGCGGGTTAATGCCCGTCAGCATCTTAAAGTACTGGCCAACATAGTCCTCAGACACGTTTGCCACGTTAGAAAGCACTTTGTTAGACAGATCGCCACCTAGGTTCTCCTTAATGTAGTTGAACAGGTCGATAAGGCGAGGGTCTTTGAAGTATGTGCTATTTGTAGCCAGCTGCTCCACAAACATTCTGTTGCGAAGGATGTGGCGAACAATTTCCACTACAATATTCTCAGTATAGATGTTGATCAGACGCTCTTTACCTGGCAGTTCCTGCATGCTTTCTTCTACAACTTTGATAACCAGGTTAGCCAGTTTGTTGTTGTTAGAGATAAGGAATGCCGGCAGATCAAGCGACGCGAAGAAGTTTACAGAGTCAAATACTTTTGCCTCAAAGCTCACAAAGCTGTGGCTCTCTTCTGCATCACCGATCAAATCCAGATCGTTATTGTTTTTAAAGAACTTCTCTTTATTCGTGATCAAATCATCGTTAGAGATCGTTTTCCCTTCCCCGGCAGGACCGTAAGCTACTTTCGTGCTGCGGCCACCAGGTATGAACAACAACTCTCCTTCTTCAACCATTTGCTCTTCGTCCCCAAAGAAGATGCTACCTTTATGAAGCAGGATTAAGTTATTGCCTACATCGTAGGAGTTGCGAACCGTAAATGGCTGCTGCAACACCAGATTTTTTGCCTTAATGAACCGCACCCCAAGCGATTCAATAATCTTATTGTAATCTTCCATGTGTGTTACCAACTAACTTTTATACTATAAACCCTTTAATTATGGCCTAAAGCTAAGATTAATCTTTATAAAATTCAAAATAATTTTAAAAAATAAATTTTAATTAGATAAACACTATTCTTGGCTTAAACAACATGGAAACAACGTTTTAGGCCTTTTATTACTTCAGCAGTTCTCTTGAAATTACTATTTTCTGTATCTCAGAAGTACCTTCGTAAATTTGTGTAATTTTTGCATCGCGCATCAAACGCTCTACATGGTACTCTTTTACGAAACCGTAACCGCCGTGAACTTGTACCGCCTCTACTGTTGTTTCCATCGCCACCTTTGATGCAAAAAGTTTCGCCATAGCACCAGACTTACCATAGTCAGAGTGCGTGTCTTTGTCATGTGCAGCCTGCAGGCAAAGCAGACGAGCAGCCTCGATGTTTGTGGCCATGTCTGCCAGTTTAAATTGGATAGCCTGGTGCTTCGCAATCTCTACACCAAACGCTTTACGCTCTTTTGAGTATTTAACCGCCAGTTCGTAAGCACCAGATGCTATACCTAATGCCTGCGAAGCAATACCAATACGGCCACCAGCAAGCGTTGACATTGCAAACTTAAAGCCGAAACCATCTTCGCCAATGCGGTTCTCCTTTGGTACTTTAACATCTGTAAACATCAGAGAGTGCGTATCAGAGCCACGGATGCCCAGTTTATTTTCTTTAGGACCTATCTCAAAACCTTCCATGCCACGCTCAACGATTAAGGCGTTGATACCACGGTGCTTCTTTTCTGGATCTGTTTGCGCTATCACCAGGTACACAGAAGCTGTGCTGCCGTTCGTGATCCAGTTCTTTGTACCGTTAAGCAAGTAGTAATCGCCTTTATCCTCAGCAGTAGTGCGCTGCGATGTTGCATCAGAACCAGCTTCTGGCTCAGAAAGACAGAATGCACCGATAATCTCGCCTGTAGCAAGCTTTGTTAAGTATTTCTGCTTTTGCTCTTCAGTGCCATACTTCTCAAGGCCCCAGCAAACAAGTGAGTTATTTACAGACATTACAACAGAAGCAGAAGCATCTACTTTAGAGATTTCCTCCATGGCCAATACATAAGAGATAGTGTCCATGCCGCCGCCATTATACTTCGGGTCTACCATCATACCCATAAAGCCAAGCTCACCCATTTTCTTAATCTGCTCAGCAGGGAATTTCTGGTGTTCGTCGCGCTCAATAACGCCAGGCAATAACTCTGTTTGTGCAAACTCACGTGCAGCAGCCTGTACTGCCAGATGCTCTTCTGTTAATTGAAAATTCATACTTGTGTATATAAAGGATTCTGTTGAAACAATGATTTTAAGAATACAAAATTATGAAATACAGTGCAATTAAATCAACCCAGTACAACATAAATTGTTATGCTAGCCGAACATTTTTATACTTTACCAACTGGTTGGTACTTCTTATAAGCCTATTTAAACAATAAACGCCGGCTACACATGTGCAGACGGCGTTTATACAATATTATATTTCGTGCTAACATTTTAGTCGCGGCGGCCCATAAGTATTGAAACGTAGTATAGTAACGTTGCTAATGAGCCCAAAGCAGCTACTACATACGTTAGAGCTGCCCATTTTAACGCATCTTTCGCCATTCCGTGTTCTTGCCTTGTAACAATTCCACGCTGGTCTATCCAGGCTAAGGCACGTTTACTGGCATCAAATTCTACAGGCAGCGTTACGAAACTAAAGATGGTAGTTAAGGCAAACAGCGCTACACCAATAGTAAGCGGCACAGGTGTTGTTTGCAGCATAAAGATACCTATAAGTATAATCCACTGCATGTAACGAGAAGCTATACTTAGCGCTGGCACCATGGCCGAGCGGAACTTCAAAAACGCATAAGCTTTAGCATGTTGTACTGCGTGTCCGCATTCGTGAGCTGCCACGGCTGCTGCTGCTGCGCTACGCGCCTCATATACATATTCGCTTAGGTTAACTGTTTTATCTGTCGGGTTGTAGTGGTCTGTTAAACGGCCAGCCACCGACATAACCTTTACATCTGTGATGCCATTGTCGCGCAGCATCATTTCTGCTACCTCACGGCCAGTAAGCCCCGAGCTTAAGGGTGTTTGAGAGTATTCTTTAAACTTGCTCTTCAATCGGGCACTAACTCCCCAACTTGCAAGCATTATGGCGATCATTATAATCCAGATCATATGCTTATTTATACTTTACTTGGTTTTCTATTTTGTTTACGATATTGGTAGTAGAGTAACCTTTAACCAACGGAACTGTTTTAACCTCACCGCCTTTAGCCATTACCACCTCGTGCCCTACAATCTGCTCTACTGCGTAATCATCACCTTTAACAAGAATATCCGGTTGCACGAGCTTGATAAGCTCCAGTGGTGTATCATCGTTGAAGAGCACTACTGCATCTATAAACAAAAGAGATGCCATTACGCGCGCACGTGACATTTCGTCCTGAAGTGGCCGGCTTGGTCCTTTTATACGGCTAATTGACGCATCTGTATTAAGCCCCAGTACTAGTTTATCGCCAAGTTGTCGTGCTTTCTCCAGGTAATCGACGTGGCCCAGGTGCAGCAGATCAAAGCATCCGTTTGTAAAAACTACCTTCTGCCCTTGCTCCCGCCATACTTTTAGCTGCTCCTGCAGCTGTTGTTGCGTGTATATTTTATCGCTTGAACTCATGTACTGTTATTGGATTATCTTCTGTAGCCACAGGCTGCGAAGGGTGCACCATACTTGTTATAAAACTGATTACACCCATCACAACGACTAAAAGTGTTTGCGAAGTATGTGCTACCAAGGCATAAGCCATGCCTGCTTCTTTAGGCACCCCGTATAGGAGCAGCGTTGCCTGCACCAGCAAATGGTAAACTCCTACCCCACCCTGCACCGGCGCTGCCATACCTAAACTTCCAATCACTAAAACAGATAGTCCGGCTCCCCAACCTAAGTTACTCGTGGCTGGTATGGCAAAAAATACAATTACGCTTGTGCCATAGTACATCAGCCATACAAATAAAGTATGTGCCCAGAACACCCCCTGATTATCAAGTTTTGTGATACTAAACACTCCCTTCAGCATACCTTTTACAAAACTTGCTGCTTTCTGGAAATATGAATTCTGTCGCAGGCGGCTCAGGTAGCGTAGCACAATAAAGAGTATAACTACTGTTGCACCTAGCATAACCCAGAATACCCAATAAAGAGAATCTATAGTTTGCTCCAGTCCTGTATACTTATCAGTGAAAAGACTTAAGAAAAAGTCGCGGATACGGTTAAACTCTACCAGGAAGGTTATGCCTATGGCCAGCAGCAGCATAACCATATCGATAAAGCGCTCTGCGATAACTGTTCCGAAACCAGTGTTTACCGGCACGTTATCCGTGCGCTTCAGAATGCTGCAGCGAACCACCTCGCCCATTCGGGGCAGCACCAGGTTTGCCAGGTAGCCTACCATCATGGCGCGGTAGGTACGCAATACTGTTGGGCTATGTCCTGTCGGTTTTATCTGCATATGCCAGCGGTATGCACGGCTAATATAAGCAGCCACTCCCATCAGAAGCGAGACACCAACCCAAGTATAGTTTGTGTTCTTCAGCTCATCCCACATTTTCTGAAAATCGAGTTCCTTTAGCGCGTACCACATCAGAAATGCAGATACGCCCAATAGAAGTGCATATTTCAGAAAGGAGAACAGCTGTTTCATGCGCGGGATTTATACCAGGCGGTTGTGCTGATCAGGGAAAACGAGTGTTGGCGTGTGGGACTTGGCGTCTTCAAATTTAATGCTGCAGTAAGAGATAACGATAACAATATCGCCTACCTGCACTTTTCGGGCAGCGGGGCCATTCAGGCACACAGTACCAGTACCGCGCTCTCCTTTAATCACATAAGTTTCGAAACGTTCGCCGTTGTTGATGTTAACGATTTGTACTTTCTCATTCTCCACAACATTTGCCGCGTCCATTAGATCTTCATCTATTGTGATGCTGCCAACGTAGTGCAATTCGGCTTGAGTTACCTTACAACGGTGAATTTTGGATTTTAAAACCTCAATATACATGGTGTATCTTGTAATAAAGCGCAAAGTTAGACAATTGCCTGCATATTAACTACCAAACTCTGTGGCAGTATGCCTTGCCCCACTGAAACAACTTAACCTTCTTTTAAATTCACCAGCATATTATCTATCAGCCGAACAGAGCCTACATGGGCTGCAATGCATAAAGCCGCTTCGTTTGTGGCTATTACATCTTGTAGGGGCTGTAATGTATTAGGGTCAGCTATTTCAAAATACTCCAACTCTATTTGGCTTATACTTTGCAGATAAGCCTCTACCTCCTGTTTTATACTTTGCACTGGCTTTACGTTTATCATTCCGGCCGCCATTTGCAATGCCTTGTATAACTTAGCTGCTATTTGCCTCTGCTCATAGGTAAGGCGCTTGTTTCTCGACGACATAGCCAAACCACTCTCCTCGCGCACTGTTGGGTAGCACACTAAGTCTAGATTAAAGCTAAGCGCTTGTATTAACTGGCGCACAATGGCTACCTGCTGCAGGTCTTTCTGTCCAAAGTATGCTTTATGAGGTGTTATGTAATGGAAAAGCTTACTCACAATAGTAGCTACCCCATTAAAATGCCCGGGACGGTGCTCTCCTTCCATAACCTGTTCCAGCGCCCCGAAACTAAACTGCAGCAGTGTCTGTTGTGTGTATACCTCCTCAGCATCAGGCAGGAACAGGAAATCGCAGTTTACAGATTTTAGCAATGCAATATCCTGTTCAGATGTGCGGGGGTACAGTTTATAATCTTCCGGATTATTAAATTGGGTGGGGTTCACAAAAATGCTGCAAACCGTTATGTCGTTATCTTGGGCAGAGGCGCGGAGCAGTTGCAGGTGCCCCTCGTGTAATGCTCCCATGGTGGGCACAAAGCCAATGCGCTTGCCGCTACACCTGAGAGCTTGCATTTTTTCACGGATGGTGCTAACCTGCTTTATAACTTCCATTTAATCTGTATGCTTGGTATTATTAGTTTAAGGCCGGCAAATGTAAGTTATAACGCATAGAATTGAAAATTAGAATAAAAAATACTAATTTTGCACGTCCCATTACTGTTGCTTATTAATTTTTAACTTACAATTCATGTCAAAATTGCGAATCTTATACGCCGCCACCGAGATCAATCCCTTCTTACAAACCACTAAAGTAGCTGAGTTTTTACAGACGTTACCACAGGGTATGCAGGAGCGAGGGATGGAGATCCGAATTTTTGTTCCGCGTTTTGGCCTGATTAACGAGCGTAAAAACCGTTTGCACGAAGTGGTACGCCTTTCAGGTATTAATATTGCTGTTGGCGACGACGAGAAACCGTTGATTATTAAGGTGGCTTCTATTCCTAATGCAAAGCTGCAAGTATATTTTATTGACAACGAAGACTATTTCCACAGAAAATCCGTTTTCGTTGACAAGAACAATAAATTTCACCAGGACAACGACGAGCGTGCCATCTTCTTCTGCAAGGGCGTGCTTGAAACTGTAAAGAAACTTGGCTGGGCTCCGGATATTGTACATTGTAACGATTGGATGACAGGCTTGATACCGATGTACCTGAAAACAACATATAAAAAGGATCCTATCTTTAAGGATTCAAAATCTATGTTTACAGTGTACAACCATAATTATAAGCACAAGTTTGACGGAGACCTGTTAGAAAAAGTAAAGATGCTGGATATTGACGACAGCATGCTGGAGCACTTAAAAACGGCCGATTTAGATAGCTTTATCAAGATCGGTATGGAGTACGCTGACTCTGTGATCAAAACGAACGAAAACTTTAGCGATAACATTAACGAGCTGTTTAACGAGTTTATGCAAACCAAAAGCATCAACACTGTTACCGCCGACGACACCCTTTTAGACTCATACTACAACCTGTATAATGAACTTAGCCGTTAGAAGATTTCTATTATTCTTCTTTTCCATCGCCACCCTTGCATCCTGCGATGACCCTACAGATATTGGTATTGACCTGCAGGATGAGAACCTGATAGGCACAAATTTTACTGACACAATTACTATTAATACAGGCACAGTACTTTTAACTGACTCAATTCTGTCGTTTAGAACTGCCCCTGCGCAGGTAGGTTACCTGGCAGACCCAGTATTAGGCACTTTAAAGGCTACTACTTATACAGAGGTGGCGCTTAATGGTACCGATGTAAAATTCGGCGAGAATCCGCAGGTAGACTCAATGGTTTTAACGCTGGATTACAGCTTTATTTATGGCAACAAAACAGCGCCATTAAAGTTAAATGTGTTCCGACTGACTGAAGGGTTTCAGGAGAAAGCTTCATACTTTACAAACACTACTTTAGCAAAGCAGGAAGCTCCGCTAGGTTCTACTACATTAGTGCCTTTGCTTTACGAAAAGAAAAAGCAGTTCGATGTTGACTCGACAGCAGCAAAGCGCCTTGTAAAGATAAAGCTTCCGCAAAGCCTGATCAATGAGTTTGTTGCTCAGTCTGGAAACGACCCTCTTAAATCTCAGGCTAATTTTAAAGCGTTTTTTAAAGGTTTAGCAATTGCTCCAGCAGGAGAACCCAGCAGCATATTAGCGCTTAACTTAGCAGCCGATAGCTCAAAGATTGTGATGCATTATAAGAATGGAGCCGACAAAAAGAAGCATACTTTTCGTTTATCCGGCTCTGCTGTAAATTACTTTACAAACTTTGAAGGCAACCGTGCAGGCACAGCAGTAGCAGAGCTATCTCAGAATGGTGATTTTATACCGGCAACCGAGGGTAATGGCAATGAGAGTTATATTCAGAATAACACACAACTGCTTACAAAGCTTACACTGCCATACCTTGAAAATTTTAGAGAAGCAGCTGGCACCATCATAATTAACCGCGCTGAACTGATTGTTCCTGTTAAAGCGGCATCTACTGGAGCATTTTCAGCACCTCCACAATTGTTGTTGTATCAAACCAACAACACCAACCGCATCTTAAAAGATGGCAGTGGCAATGCTCTAACTGTACAGCAAAACGGTGTAGGTCAAATTAATTCCACAGCTTTTCCGGCTGCACTTACTTTTGATAATAAACGTAATAGATATGCTCTGAATATTACGTCTTATTTTCAGGCAATGCTGCTAGGCAAAAAGCCTAACAATGGTTTATTGCTGGCGCCTGCAGTAGTAACCAATTCACAATCGGGCACTAGTGTTGCATCAGATATCAGACCATTTAGAGCTATTATCAGCAACGCCGGCGACAGCAAAGTGCAGCTGGTTGTGTATTATTCAAAACTGGACTAGAAAACAAATTATTATACATTGATAGGTGCCTTGAAGGAGGCGCCTATTTTATTTTAAAAGAAAAAGGGAGTATGTGTGGAATTGTAGCATACGTGGGGCACAGAGAGGCTTGTCCCATTATCATTAAAGGTCTAAAAAGACTAGAGTACCGAGGATATGACAGCGCAGGAGTTGCCTTAATGAACGGTGATCTGAGGGTTTTCAAGAAAAAAGGGAAAGTATCAGATCTAGAAGAATTCCTGTCTGACAAGGACATCCATGGCAACATAGGGATGGGGCATACACGTTGGGCTACGCACGGTGAGCCAAACGACAGAAATGCACACCCACACTACTCAAGCTCAGGAAATATTGCCATCATCCATAATGGTATTATTGAAAACTATGCAGCGTTAAAAACCCTGCTACAGGAAAAAGGCCACACATTTAAGTCTGATACAGACTCTGAGGTTTTTATCAACCTGATAGAAGATATCAGAGTGAACAACAACTGCAGCATGCCAGAGGCAGTACGCTTGGCTATGCATGAGGTAGTTGGTGCTTATGCAATTGTTGTGCTTTCTAAAGAAAACCAAAACGAGCTAATTGCAGCACGCAAAGGTAGCCCATTGGTAGTTGGTGTTGGCAAAGGCGAGTATTTTCTGGCTTCTGATGCGACTCCGATTATAGAATACACCAACGATGTGATTTATGTAAACGATTACGAGCTGGTAGTAATTAAGGATGGCGAGCTGGAAATCAGAACAAAAGAAGACGTAAAGCAGACACCATACGTACAGCGCCTGGAGATGGAACTAGAGTCTATCGAAAAAGGTGGTTACGAGCACTTCATGCTGAAGGAGATTTATGAGCAGCCACGCTCTATACTTGACAGTATGCGTGGGCGTTTAGTTGCTGAGAGCAACCACCTGATGATGAGCGGCGTGCGTGAGTATGAAAATAAGCTGGCAAATGCGCAGCGTATTATCATAGTTGCTTGTGGTACATCATGGCATGCTGGCTTGGTGGCAGAGTATTTAATCGAAGACCTAGCACGTATTCCAGTAGAAGTAGAGTATGCTTCGGAATTCCGTTACCGTAACCCGATCATCACAGAGAATGATATTGTAATATCCATTTCTCAATCTGGTGAGACTGCCGACACGTTGGCTGCGATTGAATTAGCGAAGTCGAAGGGTGCTACCATATTTGGTATTTGTAACGTAGTAGGTTCTTCTATTGCCCGCGCTACAGATGCTGGTGCTTATACCCATGCTGGCCCTGAGATTGGTGTGGCAAGTACAAAAGCTTTTACAGCACAGGTAACGGTGTTAACACTTATTGCTATGATTTTAGGCAGCAAGCGAGGCACTTTGGAAACTTCCAAGCTGCACCAACTGATGGCTGAATTAGAAAATATACCTGCCAAAGTTGAGCAAGCGCTTAAGCTGAACGACCAGATTGTAGAGATTTCAGAAGTATTTAAAGACGTACCTAACTTCCTATACTTAGGCCGTGGTTATAATTTCCCGGTGGCACTGGAAGGCGCACTTAAGCTGAAAGAGATTTCTTACATACACGCAGAGGGCTACCCTGCAGCAGAAATGAAGCACGGCCCAATTGCTTTGATCGATGAGCAGATGCCAGTAGTGGTAATCGCAACAAAAGACAGCTCTTACGAGAAGATTGTATCTAACGTACAGGAAGTAAAAGCCCGTAAAGGTAAGGTAATTGCTATTGTAACTGAAGGTGATACTACCATTCCTTCTATGGCTGATTACGTGATTGAGATACCGGAAACAAGTGAGCACCTGATGCCGCTGTTATCTGTTGTTCCGCTGCAGTTACTTTCTTACCACATAGCGGTAATGCGCGGCTGTAACGTAGACCAACCTCGTAACTTGGCTAAGTCTGTTACGGTAGAGTAATAGCTAATAATGTATAAAAGGAAAGGGAGCCGTTTGGCTCCCTTTCCTTTTATCTAAAATATAAAAGATGCTCTAGGCAGTTAAAATTCTGCCGTTTTTTATACTTGCACAAATAAAGCCTCGCCTCTAAGATACTTTGTCTTCAGCAGCGGACAGATCTTATAGCGTTCTTCTTTAGTATCTTCGTAAACAGCTTCAAGCACTCGGTAAATATTACGAATACCAATCTGACTGGCCCACTCAAAAGGTCCTTTAGGGTAGTTAGTACCAAGCTTCATTCCAAGGTCTATATCCTCTACGCCTGCTGTCTCCTCTTGTAAAGTATAAAAAGCTTCGTTAATGATCATGCAGATCATGCGAGGCGTAACCATTCCTACACGATCATCTACTAACAAATAATCTGTACCTAAAACCTCGCATACTTCTTTCAGCTTAGTCTCATCTTTTTTGTTCAGAAGACTTACTTCAAGCACAGGTCTATTAAAAAGCGTAGGTAATCCGTTAAAGCCAATTAAAGTGCATGGCTGCTCCAGCTCACTCTGGTGTACAAGCGCAGCAAGTTGTACAGTTGCTGCATTGCAAAATACTACCTGCTCCGGTGCATACATACTTAAGCGCTCCGGCTGCTCATGCAATAAAAAGTCAAATACAACGTCTGTTGGGTTTAGTTGCTGATCCAGCAAGTTATGCGAATGCAAAAAAGTATAAGTTATACCCTCTTTCTCTTCTGAGAACTTCTGCTTGAATTCAGCGGCCATTTCCGGACCAGATAAAACAACTATATGCATATTTCTGTACTTTTGATGGTAAATATACACATTTAAAAGAATCTACTATGGCACATACTATTATCAACTCTACCAAAGCTCCTGCTCCAATTGGCCCATATAGCCAGGCAACTTTAGCAAATGGAACCCTTTATGTATCAGGGCAAATTGCGCTAGATGCAGAAAGCGGGAATCTGGTAAACGATAGCATCGAGAACGAAACGCACAAAGTGATGCAGAACCTGCAGGCCATACTTTCGGAGGCAGGCATGGATTTCAATAACGTGCTTAAGTGTACCATCTTTGTGAAAGATTTAAACAACTTCGGAAAAATTAACGAGACCTACGGCAGCTACTTCACCAGCAATCCACCTGCCCGCGAAACAGTAGAAGTAAGCCGTTTGCCAAAGGACGTGAACGTGGAGATCTCCTGCATTGCAACGAAGTAGTTTTTTAGACAAAAGAGTTTTTGACAAAGGACAAAGGAGCCAAGTATGGGTTCTTTGTCTTTTGTTGTTTTTAACTTATTTCTAAAACTACGGTTGATGACACAGTTTGTAAAAATAGTATTCCTTGGCCTAGCTCTATTTGTAATAGAGTTTTTACTGTGTACTTTTTTACTTCAACTTGATAGCATATATCAGTACAAAGTGCCTCCTTTAGCTATAGAATCTGCTTTAAAAGATAGTATAGAAATAAATTCATTGAGATTAATCTTATACTTTCCATTATGGATAGCGGCAGTATATTATTTACCTGATTACATTGCTATAAAAAAAGCAACTCTTAGGTTAGCAATTAAAAACAGTTCTTTATACATTATCCTATCATTGTTCTATTCAATATTATTTCCTTTTGCAGTAGCATACTTTACTGAATCTTTCTTTTTCATATTAGTACTTTCAACCTTTACAAGTCCTTTTATACTTAGCTTTACTCCTTATGCTAAGCGGATTTTTCCTAAAACAAGCTCCACTTATAACTAAAAAACCCGCCAACATACTTGCTGATGAAACACACAGCAAGGGCGGCTGAAAGTATTACTACTAAATTTTAAATATTCGCTCCCTCCTGCTTTTCTCCCTCATCAGTCACAGTAGGCTCTTCCTCTTCTTCCTCCTCTAAATCCCCATATACTTCCTTATCATGTTTACCGGGTTCTGCGTTAACAGCAGAGTTACCCACCTCCACCTCCTGCCTTATCACGCGCACGGCATAATCTGCAGGATAAATGTTAAAGCCATACTTACGGGAATACACAAACGTGAAAACGGCACCGAAAAAGATAATTTGTGAGGTAAAGAATACCCAAGTTAGTATAACCACAATAGAACCAGCTGCCCCATAAACGGACCCGACATCTGTATTACCCAAGTAAAACCCGATCAGCCCCCTGAACAGCACGAAGAGCAGCGAAGTAACCAATGCCCCTACCCCCACATCACGCCATTTAATCTTTGCATCCGGCAAAAACTTATAAATACAGGCAAACAAGAAAGACATTAGTAGAAAGGCAGACAAAAAGTTAGCCGCATGTATTACGTAAATTATCCAGCCGGAGAATCGTGCAGTTAAAAAATCTCCGATGGCTACCAGAATAGTATTTGCCAGCAGTGATAGCAGCAAGATAATGGCAATGGCCAGTATCATCCCAAAAGAAAGCACACGATCCAGTATCAGTTTAAGGTACCCCCGCTTAGGCACAGGCTTTACATACCAAATTTCGTTTAAAGAGTCCTGCAGCGATATAAAAACACCAGTAGCCGCTACGAACAAGGCAGCAGCACCTATGATAGCAGCAATGTTAAAATCGCCAAACTCATTTACATTCTCCACCATCTTCTGTACCGAATAGGCTCCTTCAGAGCCTATAAGTTCTTTAATGCGAAAGTATATTTCCCCGGAAACAGCCTGCTCCCCGAAAAAGTAACCTGCGGCACTGATGATGATGATAAGCATGGGTGGCAACGCAAAAATGGTATAATATGCCAGTGCAGCTCCTTTCTGGAAGGATTTATTATCAAGAAACTCCAACCAAGTTTCCTTTAGCAAGCCCCACGACATTAATAATCTTTTACGCACCATTACAAGTTGCCTCTTTATATCTATATAGCCAATACGCAATTAGCTGATTATGTTTATACTATGGCAACAGCAAACTAACTCATGTGTTATTTATACTTTGCAAAACACACTGCCTGTTAGCGTTACCGAAACCATAAGTTTATTTTGTACCTTTGCACCAAATCGAGATTCGAATACAAGAACTATACATGGAAAGAGAAGTTAGAGTACGCTTTGCCCCAAGCCCGACCGGGCCTCTCCATATCGGTGGTGTACGCACCGCCCTTTACAATTTTTTGCTAGCCCGTAAAACAGGCGGTAAAATGATTTTGCGTATCGAGGACACAGACCAGAACCGTTTTGTGCCTGGTGCCGAAGATTACATTCGTGAGTCGCTGGAGTGGTGCGGCATTGAATTGGACGAAAGCCCCTGGAACGGTGGCCCGTACGCCCCTTACCGCCAGTCGGAGCGCAAGCCAATGTACATGCAGTACGCCCTGCAGCTGGTAGAGAGCGGCCACGCTTACTATGCCTTTGATACCGCTGAGGAGCTGGAGGAAATGCGTGAGCGCTTAAAGGCTGCCAAGGTAGCTACGCCACAGTATAACGCGATTACGCGCGCCACTATGAAAAACTCACTTACCCTGCCAGAGGATGAAGTGAAGAAGCGCCTGGAGTCCGGCGACCCGTACGTGATCCGTTTGAAAGTACCTCGCAAAGAAGAAGTACGCCTAAAAGACCTGATCCGTGGTTGGGTAATGGTACACTCTTCTGCCATTGATGATAAAGTATTGATGAAGTCTGATGGTATGCCAACGTACCACCTGGCTAACATTGTGGACGACCACCTGATGAAGATTACGCACGTAATTCGTGGGGAGGAGTGGTTGCCGTCTGCACCGCTTCACGTGTTGCTGTACCGCTACTTAGGCTGGGAAGACACTATGCCTGAGTTTGCGCACCTGCCACTGCTGCTGAAGCCAGACGGAAACGGTAAACTGAGCAAGCGCGACGGCGACAAGCTGGGCTTCCCGGTATTCCCACTGCGTTGGCAAGATCCGTTTACAAGCGAAGTATCTTCTGGCTACCGTGAGAGCGGTTATTTACCAGAGGCCTTTACTAACTTCCTTGCATTTTTAGGTTGGAACCCGGGCACGCAGCAGGAGATCTTCTCTATGGATGAGCTAATTCAGGAGTTCTCTGTAGAGCGTATCGGTAAGTCAGGTACTCGTTTTGATATCCAGAAGGCACGTTGGTTTAATGAGCAGTACCTGCGCGCTAAGCCAGATAGCGAATTGGCTGGCTACTTAATGAACGCATTAGAGGAGCACGACATAACTACTACACAGGAGAAAGCAGAGAAGATCGCAGGCCTGATGAAAGAGCGTGTAAGCTTTCCGCAGGATTTCTGGAAAGAGGCTGAGTATTTCTTTGTAGCCCCAACAGAATACAGCGAAAAAGTAGCCTCTAAGAAGTGGAATAGCCAGTCTGTTGCCGTATTCGAAGAGTTTAAAAATGAGCTTTCTTCGCTGGAGAATTTCAATGCTGATGCCGTTAAAGACTTGCTTATAGCCATACTTGAACGCCACGGCATGAAGATTGGCCAGGTTATGCAGGCACTGCGCTTAGCTGTAACCGGTGCAGAAGCTGGCCCTGACCTCATGCAGATTATTGAAGTGATTGGCCGTGAAGAAACTGCTAACCGCATCGAGGCTGCTATAGAAAAACTGAGCCAATACGCTACAGCTTAAGCATAGCAAAGTATAAAATAAAAGAGGCCAGCCCTACAGGGCTGGCCTCTTTTATTTCCGGCACTTTTGGCTGGCTTGTAACAAATTAGCTCTTCTTAGCTTATACATCAGTAAGTATAACCTAGAAAATCATGGCTAAAAATAAAAAAGAGAGCAAGAGCAGCAAGAAAAAATCTCGGGTGCACAAAGACCTCGAAGGATTTGAGATAAAAGTAAACGAGCACGGCGAAATTATGTCTAACTATAGCATAGACCGCATCAACGAGTTCTTGAATAAGAATGTGGATGATAAGAAGCTGATGAAGCGCGATGCCGCCGAGAAAGCGAAACGTGAAGAAGAGGAAGAGTATCATGTAGAGGAAAGTGAAGAGGTAGAAGAAACCGATGAGGACTTTGTACGCAATACCAGCGGAACGTCTAACGAGGAAGATGAAGAAAAAGACTTACCTAAAGCACGTCGTCGCAAAAAAGGAAGCGAAGATGACGAAGACGAGGAAGTATAGCTTTTAAACGCAGTATATGAGCCTTAGTCAGAAGGGCAAGTGGTTAAACTTTGTTTAGCTACTTGCCCTTCTTCCATTATTTAGAATAAAAAGCTATCTTTCATATGTTATTAAAATAATCTAAACAACTATGAGAAACTCACACGAGATAGACTACAAAATTTTTGGTAATGACATACAGGTACTGGAAATTGAGCTAGATCCAAACGAAACAGTAATTGCCGAGGCTGGCGCCATGGTATACATGGAAGAAGGTATCGATTTCGAAACTAAAATGGGAGACGGCTCTAACCCGAGCCAAGGCTTTTTAGGAAAGTTAGTTTCTGCTGGTAGCCGCTTAATTACAGGCGAGTCGCTGTTTATGACGCACTTTACCCATCGCGGCCACGGCAAAAGCCATGTTGCTTTCTCAGCCCCCTACCCTGGCACCATACTTCCGGTAGACTTAAGTATGATGCGCAATAGCGCTCTTATAACTCAAAAAGACGCTTTCCTGGCAGCTGCACTCGGCACAAAGCTCAGCATCCATTTTAACCAGCGCCTGGGCTCCGGCTTCTTTGGCGGCGAGGGTTTTATACTTCAGCGTTTGCAAGGCGATGGCAGAGCCTTTATACATGCCGGCGGCACCGTGGTAGAAAAGCAGCTAAACAACGAAACCCTACGCGTAGATACTGGTTGTGTGGTTGCTTTTGAAGAGGGCATTGATTTTAGTGTGCAGCGTGCAGGCGGTTTAAAATCGATGATATTTGGTGGTGAAGGCTTGTTCTTAGCTACGCTGCGTGGTACGGGCAGAGTATGGCTGCAGTCGATGCCAGTGAAGAAGTTGATTGAGGCACTGATGCCACGCGGAGAAAACGCCAAAAAAGAAGGCGGCATGTTCAGCAGTTTTATGGAATAGGGCGCACTGCGCTTCTAATTAGCAATAGAGTATACTAGTATAGGATGCAGAAATAAGCCTTAGTCAAAGAAAGCTAAAATATATGGCAGCAGAAATCAGAAACGGGTGGCGCTTCGTTAACAAAGTGCTAACTATTACCAACCTTATTTTGCTTGGTCTTGTGACGCTCAATGTTGTCCGTTATAAAGAAGTAAAGGATAAGAAGATACCTATTATTGCTAATGTTTTACTGCTACTATTTCTCGGATTAGGTTTGTATGCAGCTGTCTATCAGTTATGGTAAGCTCTATTTTTTGAGTTACTCTATATAAAAGCAACACCCTCGGTAAGTATTACATGCCGGGGGTATTGCTTTTATAGTATAGTTTCTGTTTTTTTAAAATTCTAGGTGATCACTAATAAATTAACCTTTCAGTAAGTATAAGCTTAATGCCCAAGATAGTACAGCAGGCATTAACTCTTCACCTCCATGTAGCTCATCATTTCTTCCAGATACTCACGGGTATTACTAAGACGAGGTATTTTATTCTGACCTCCTAATTTGCCTTTATCACGGAGCCAGTTTAGGAAAGTACCTTCTGGAGCTATATGTACAATAGGTTCCTGCAACGCAATATCGTTCTGTCGTTTGGCATCATAATCAGAGTTTATTTCTCGGAGCGTCTCGTCCAGCACCTGCGTGAACTGCTGCAGGTTGTTTGGTTCTTTCTCAAACTCTATCAGCCATTCGTGTCCGCCGCGCTTGCCGCTTTCCATGTAAACAGGAGCGGCCGTGAAATTGGAAATTACCGCATCTGTTGTTTGGCATGCTTTCGTGATGGCAGTCTCGGCATTCTCAACTATCACCTCTTCGCCAAAAGCATTTATGTAATGTTTGGTGCGCCCTGAAATCTTAATGCGGTACGGACTTAAGTTGGTAAAGCGGATAGTATCTCCGATTTTGTAGCGCCATAGGCCTGCATTTGTAGAAATAACAAGAGCGTAGTTTTTGCCAAGTTCTACCTGGTCCAGTGTCAGGGTTATTGGATTTTCTTCCTCAAACTGGCTCACAGGTATAAATTCGTAGTATACACCGTAGTCCAGCATCAGCAGCATTTCATCTTCAGTGCCGGCTTGGTCTTGTATGCCGAAGAAGCCCTCAGAAGCATTATATACTTCGAGGTAATTCATTTTATCGGAAGGAATGATATCTCTGAACAATTGGCGATACGGTCCAAATGCCACAGCACCGTGTGTAAAGAGCTCCAGATTTGGCCATACTTCAAGTATATTATTCTTGCCTGTAACTTCTAATATCCGCTTCAGCAGTACATAGGTCCATGTAGGCACGCCACTCATGCTGGTTACGTTCTCCTGCACGGTAAGCTCTACCATCTTCTCTATCTTCTCCTCCCACTTATCCATCAGGGCTACCTTTAGCGGCGGAGTTCGCATGGCCTCCGCCCAGATAGGCAGGTTCTGCATAATCACAGCAGACACATCGCCGCAGTTCATCTTAGAGTTTAACTCGCTGGGGCGGTGGCTGCCACCAATAGAGAGGCCCTTGCCAGTAAACAGTTTTGTTTCTGGAAACAGGTTTACGTAAATGGAGAGCATGTCCTTGCCACCTTTGTAATGGCAATCTTCCAAACTTTCCGGGCTAACAGGGATATACTTGCTGCGGGCATTTGTAGTGCCAGATGATTTGGCAAACCACTCAATCTTACTTGGCCACAGCAGGTTCTGCTCGCCTTTCATGACACGCTCTATGTATGGGTATAGCTCTTCGTAAGTGCACACAGGTACCCGCTCCTGAAACTCCCGAATAGACAAGCCATCTTTATAGCCATACTTCTTGCCCCACTCAGTTCCCTTCGCTGTACTAATCAGGTTCTGGAACAACTCCTGCTGTACTTCATGCGGATATTTCCGAAACAGATCAATATCATGGATCCGCTTCTTCATTACCCAGGTTACGATTGAGTTTATAATCTCCAAAGTGGTAATTGCTGATTGTTAATTGTTGATTGTTTTAAGGCTAGTCCTTCAGATTATCATTCGTCAGCTTTACCAAGCCATCTATTAATTTGGGCAATTTTTGCAATAGTGCAACACTTGCTCATACTCTTCCTGGCTTAGCAGTTTCCGGACCCGGCTCTTTTCATTCCAGTCGTAGCACTCAAAACTGTGCCCACGCATACCGGTAGAATTTTATCTTATCTTTTTTATTGTAGTATGCCAACTGTGTTTTTTGCAAAGTGACTCCACAAATCTACTTTTGACCATACATAGTTACTCAGACTGAACGCTACCTTGTATGATTCTAAATCATTTAGCTGATGATGCTTTTCTCGCTCATGATTTCACTCTAGGCGAAAAACAATCAACAATTAGCAATCAGCAATTAAATCTTCCTCTTCAACTCAAAATGTTTACCCAAGTATACACGGCGCACTTGCTCGTCGGCAGCCAGTTCTTCGGCAGTACCGGCTTTCAGTATTTTACCCTCAAACAGCAAATATGCACGGTCGGTAATAGACAGGGTTTCGTTTACGTTGTGGTCGGTTATCAGGATACCGATATTTTTATTCTTTAACTTGGCTACTATACTCTGGATTTCCTCCACGGCAATTGGGTCTACGCCAGCAAAAGGCTCATCGAGCAGCACGAACTTTGGGTCTACAGCAAGGGCCCGGGCAATTTCGGTACGTCGGCGCTCACCACCCGAAAGTACAATGCCTTTATTTTTACGCACATGGGTTAGCGAGAACTCCTCCAGCAACTCCTCTACTTTTTCGCGCTGCGCCTGCTTCGGCAGGTTTGTCATTTCCAACACCGACAGAATATTCTCCTCCACCGTAAGTTGCCTGAACACCGACGCCTCCTGCGCCAGGTAACCTACACCCCGCTTGGCGCGCTGGTACATCGGCAGGTCGGTTATTTCTTTATCATCTAAGAAAATTTTGCCGCTATTTGGCTTTATCAGCCCCACAATCATATAAAACGAAGTTGTTTTACCGGCACCATTTGGCCCCAGCAAACCTACTATCTCTCCTTGGTTAACCTCTACGCTCACATCATTTACAACAAGGCGAGACTTATACTTCTTTATTAGGTGTTCTGCTCTC
This sequence comes from Pontibacter sp. H249, assembly GCF_037892465.1. Classification (NCBI taxonomy): domain Bacteria; kingdom Pseudomonadati; phylum Bacteroidota; class Cytophagia; order Cytophagales; family Hymenobacteraceae; genus Pontibacter; species Pontibacter sp. H249. The sequence continues at coordinate 84,858 of NZ_JBBKTR010000007.1, forward strand.
AGTATCATCGGGGCTAAATTACGCATTATGGTTGCATCCTGCAACGTACATCTTTATAGCCTCATTCCAAAATACCACTTTACAATATTAGATATTTACTATTTATACATAATAAATATATTTTATGATCGTTACTATAAAGTATTGACAGCGATCAAATTAATAGCTAATTTAATAGCTCGCTTACTTTACAACCGCCTTTATGATTTTTTCTTTACTCATTTCAGCCAGTCACAAGCTGGTGGTGTCCGGATTATTACTGCTTGCAAGCTACACCGGAGTAGCTGACAATACTTCTGCGCCTGATAACAACGATCCCAAATCTACTACCACCTCTACTTCTACAACTTCTCTAAAAGGCATAGATGTGTCTCGTTGGCAAAAAGATGTTGATTGGTCTTTAGTAAAGGAGTCGGATGTATCTTTTGCGTTTGTAAAGGCTACCCAAGGCGATTTCAGGCTGGACCCATACTTTGCCCGTAATTGGGAAGAAACCAAACGCCATGGCATCAAGCGTGGTGCTTATCACTTTTTTAAGCCAGAGGCACCTGTACAGGGCCAGATAGACTTATTTTTAAGCACTGTTACTTTGGAGGCCGGCGACTTACCTCCTGTATTAGATATTGAGGTATACGATGCTAAGATCGGGGGTGATGTGATGCGTAAAAGTATAAGAACCTGGCTGGAGGCTGTAACTGCACACTACGGTGTAAAGCCCATTATCTATACCGGACAAAATTTTTACCGCCGCCACCTAAAGGGGCACTTTCCGGAATACCATTTTTGGATAGCACGCTACAGCGAAAACCAGCCCGAAATTCACCACACCGACAGCTGGATGTTTTGGCAGTTTACAGATAAGGGAAGTATATCAGGTATAAATTCTGCGGTAGATATTAATTTTTTTGCCGGTGACTTTGAAACACTGGCTCAGCTTTGCCTGCAAGATAATGTAGTTGTACAGGAAAGCCCGCTGCAGCAATTAAAGCACATGTACCCAAAGCCATAGTTTTTAATTATTGTTTACATTGAGGTTAAAACAAGAAAGGCTCCTATTAAGGGAGCCTTTCTTGTTTATTTTACCCGGATATCTTTGATGCGGAGCTGAAGCGTTATAACACCCCTGTAAATATTCTCTTCAACTGTATAACACAAGTCAAACGGAATGCCTTTTGCTATTTTGTGGTAATAGTCGCTAAGGCCGAAACCTATAGCATCAATACTATAGTAACCATCTTGCGTCAGGCGCAGCTTCAGGTGGGAATCTCCAACTATTCTTACGCTGCCGGTATCATACACGCACTCTGACACAAACACGGGCCTCATGTTACCCGGGCCAAACGGCTCCATCTGCCGCACAATGTTGTAGAAGTTACGCGTAATCTGCTTTAGCTCTAGCTTGCCGTCTATCTCTATCTGAGGAATCTTTTGCTCTTCTGTAATGGTATCGGCCACCACTTTCTCGAAACGCTCTCTGAAGGCCGGTATATTCTCTACAGGTAAGGTTAAGCCGGCTGCATACATATGTCCACCAAACTGATCAAGCAGGTCTGAACAACTCTCTATTGCATTATGTACATTAAACCCATGCACCGAACGCGCAGAGCCTGATGCTTTGCCGTTAGATTGAGTAAGTATGATGGTAGGCCGGTAGTATTTCTCAATGCAGCGTGAGGCCACAATTCCGATCACACCTTTATGCCAGTTATCCTTAAATAAAACAGTAGAGTTGGCGCTGCGCAGGAAATCATCCTCCTCTATCATTTGCAGGGCCTCTTTGGTAATATTGCTGTCCTTGTCGCGACGCTCTTTGTTAGACTCGTTAATGATATCAGCCATCTTGAAAGCTTCTTCCTTTGTCTGAGCTAGCAGCATACGCACTGAGTTCTTTGCATCGCCCATACGTCCGGCAGCATTGATGCGTGGGGCAAAACCAAATACGATACTGGTGATATCCATCTCGCTGGTTATACCTGCCAGTTCTTTCAGCGCATCCAAACCTGGGCGCATAGGCTGAGGCCCGTTTAGGTGACGTAGCCCATAATAGGCAAGTATGCGGTTCTCCCCGGTTATTGGTACAATGTCAGAGGCTATACTTACTACCAGCAAGTCCAGCAGCTTGTATACCTCCTCTTGGTCAATATCATTCTGGAAACAGAAAGCCTGTAGCAATTTAAAGCCCACGCCGCAACCCGAAAGTTCTTTGTATGGGTAAGGACAATCGACCTGCTTTGGATCCAGCACAGCAACTGCTTTTGGTATGTCCTCGTCTGGCAAGTGATGGTCGCAGATAATAAAATCAATACCTCTTTCAGAAGCATAAGCCACCTTATCGGCAGATTTTATACCACAGTCAAGGCTTATGATCAGGCTAAAGCCATTTTCGGAGGCATAATCTACACCCTGAAAAGAAACACCGTAGCCTTCTTTATACCTATCCGGGATGTAAAAATCAACGTTGGAAGTATAATTGCGCAGGAAGCCATACATTAATGCTACAGAGGTAGTGCCATCTACATCGTAGTCGCCATACACCATGATCTTCTCATTACCGTGTAAAGCATCGTTCAGGCGATTTACGGCATGATGCATGTCCTTCATCAGGAATGGGTCGTGCAGGTCGGCTAGGCTGGGGCGAAAAAAGTGCTTGGCTTCTTCGAAAGTGCAGATATCGCGTTGGCAAAGTATAGCGGCAAGTGTAGGGCTAATCTTAAGGCTTTCAGCAAGGCCTTCTACTACATCGGCTGGCGCCTCCTGATTATATACCCACCTTTTCTCCATATACTTCAGCTACACTGCATTTAATTCATGGCAAAGGTAGCTAATTTAAGGGTATTTCGGGGGCAAACTTACCGGCTGCTGCACATCTTACACTCAAAAAATTCTATCTTTGCGATAGAAGTAGAACAGGATTGATCGTGAAACGATTCAGAGAGATTTACGAAAAGTATAAAAATTATTCGCTTGACCTGGTGATGTATGGATTCTTCATCATCTTCATCCTTATACTTGTTATCTTCTTTGGTGATTAGCTAACTCTAATTTACAGCATCGCCGCGTAATTTACGGAATCGTTTACGAGCCTCTGCCATATAAATGCTACCCTGGTGCTTTATCAGGAAATCGTTGTACAGCTGCTGTGCCTTTCCCGGATCTTTTAGATTTTCTTCGTAGATATAAGCCATTCTGTACAAAGCATCATCACTTAAAATATCATACTGTGGGTTACTTACTATCTTGTTCAGGTTATCAATAGCTTGCTCAAACTTCCCCATACGCTCGTAGATATTTGCTTTTTGGAAGTATATTTCGTCTGTTAAGCTGTGGCCGGAGTACTTCTGCAGCATCTCATCCAATGCCGCTATTGCCTCGGGTAGCTTGTTCTGGAATACCAGCAGATCGATAGCCGCATATTCTTCCATAGCTACTGTGGAGGTATCCAAACCGGTGTTGTCTGTAATCAGAAGGCTCAGGTTCATGGCATCGTTGGCAATTTCGCGGCTGGTGGCTAGCTTTAATATATCCAGGTGCGCCTGCGCCAGCTCAAAATCACCTTTGTAGTAGTTTAATCGAGCATTTCGCAGCTTTGCCTCATGCCCTATGGTTGTTTCTTTATGCGATCGCTCTACTTGCGAGTAAAGTAGCGTACTTTCCCAGGGCTCTCCCTTTAGCAGGTAAATATCACCCAATGTTAACTTGCTGTTTGCCACCAAATCAAGGTTGGCACGTGGCATGTCAATAGCTTCCTGTAGCAGTGCAATAGCCTTTTCTCTATCGTTGAGGTAAAACGCATACAAACCGGCCATGTGTTGCAGCACCTCTACTGTTTTAGCAGAACGGCCTACTTCGCTTAATAAAGCTTCATAATCTGTTATTAGTGCTCCTATCTTATCTTTATCAACTGGAAAAGTATTTTGTACCTGCTCTTCACGTGCGTTTATTAACCGCTGCCGGGCTATAAGGTAGTATGGCCCCTCCGGATACTCTTTTACAATGTATTCGTAGGCTTCTATGGCTCCCTCGTAGTCGTTGTTCTTCAGGCTGATGGCTCCTAATTCCATTACTCGAGTACCGCCACTGCGGGTGCGTTTGTCTACAGCACGGGCCTGCATCAAAGCTGCGTAAAAGTCCTTGCGTTGTATGTAAAGCCAGATCAGAAGTTCGTTATAAGCTAGTTTATCTGGGTTCTGCTGCACGCGCAGAATGAGTTCTTTCTCTAATTCGTCCAGGTTCTTTTCTTCGCGCATACTGTTCTGTAGCATGTTCTGCACGTATCCCAGTTCGTTTTCATCTGCCTGCAGCAGGTTTAGTATTTCAGGTATCAGATTGGTGTTTTTCTGCCGATAAGCATACAGTGCGATTAGGGATCTGTTATGCTCTAGCGGATTGCCTGTAAGTTCACGACCGCGCAGGTACGCTTTTTCTGCATAATCAAAAAGATCGTTTTGCATAAAAACACTGGCTACCACTAATACCTGCTCCGGCTTCAGCTGCTCAATAAGTTTGTTAAAATGCTTTTCGGCTGCGGCCTTGTCGCCTGCGGCTTGGTATATTCTTCCTAGGTCAACCTGATAGTTGGGCATATCAGGGTAGCGTTTGGCTGTTTTCTTTACCAGTTTCTCGGCCTCTTTGTAGTTACGCTGCGCAAGCAAAACCTTCAGATAATCGGGGTATACTGCCTGAAAGTACCTCGGTTGCTCTATCAGCTTGTTATAAAGCTCTTCTGCCTTGGCGTAGTCGCCTTTGCTATAGTACTCGCGGGCTAGCTGCAGCTCTTGGTTCTGGGCTGTGGCGGCAAACGTTACTATAAGCACAAGTATAGCACTAAGTAAAATGCGGAATATTATTGTTGGCATAGTATACTTAAAACGTTTAGTAGCCGGAAGTTGATGTAATTAGGCGCCAGATAAATTGAAGTTACGGCTATAGCACAAAAAAAGCCACTCTTTTAGGAGTGGCTTTTGGTAATTTATACTTTATGTCAGATTAGAAGAATCTAACACGGTTGTCTTTAATGTCAGCCTTATCTTTTAGGGCTTCGAAAGCATTGCTCTGTACGCTGTTAGCACGCACTGCACGCAGCTGCTCTTTCACATTTGTGAAGTCGTTGATTTCAGGAGCTGGATTTAAGCCCAGCTGCTCAACAATTAGCACACCATTTTGGCCTTGTATAGGCGCTGTACGGGCACCTTGCTTCATACCAAATGCTTTGCCTAAGGCAACAGGCTCTATTCCGAAACCTGGTATGTTAGAAGAAGCAAACGTAACGTTATCTACTGTCTTAACCATAGCCTCAGCACCGTAGCTTGCAGCGATCTGGTCTAAAGAACCTTTCTGGCCTTTTAGTTTCTCCATGATCTTCTCTGCTTTCACCTCGTTACGTACAGCTGCAGTAAGCTCCTCTTTAATGTCTTCTACTTTAGCATAGCCTTTCTCACGCTTACCTGTAAGGGTAGCTACAACAAACTGATCGCCGATCTCGAACACAGGAGAAACATCACCTACTTCAGTGTCTTTTGCATATGCCCAGCGTACCAGTTCACGTGCGTTAGACAGGTTGTTAACCATAATGTTATTTTTGCCAATCTCTCTTCCTTCCTCTTTTACAAGAGATTTATTCTTGGCAACATTCTCTCTGAATTCATCTGAGCTACCACTTGTACCAGAAAGCTCGTCGGCAATGGCATAGGCAGCATCACGGGTTGTTTCGCTGGCCTCTACAGAACGCTCTACGGCGGCAATTTTATACTGCTGCTTCGTTTTAGGCTCTGTTACTTTTACAATATGGTAGCCATACTCTGTTTCTACAAGGTTTGGCAGTAAGCCTGTACCTGCATGTCCGAATACTGCTTTATCGAATGGACCAACCATACGGCCTTCGGCAAACCAACCTAAGTCTCCGCCTACTGATGCTGTACCGTCAGAACCGTGCTGCATTGCCATCTGGCCAAAGTCTGCACCACCTTTAATCTGGTTAAAAACTTCCTGTGCTTTGGTTTTAGCTGCCGCTTTAGCCTCTGGTGTGTCACCTTCTGGTCTGATAAGGATGTGGCTTGCTCTGATTGCGCTTTCAGCACCTTCTCTGGCATCCATTACCTTGTAAAGCGCCACAGAACCGTTGTTGTTATATGGCCCATATACTTTACCCTCCTGCAGAGGCTGCTGCTTACGCAACTCTTCAGGCAGCTCGCCAGGAGTTTTGTAAGAGCCATCGAAAGGCTGATCTGAATTAGTATAAACAAAGGCAGAGTCGTTTGCTGCTGTAGCGAACTGCGATGCAAGTTGTGTAATCTCCTGCTGATAATAAGTGCTGTCTTCTTTAGAGGCGTTTACATCAACTACTACGTACTCAATTGAGCGGCCATCTTCAACTTTATAAAGTTCTTTGTTACGCTCATAGTACTCATTAAGCTTGGCATCAGATACCTCTACTGCTGAGTCGGCCATTGTAACATAAGGCACAAATAACACCTTCATGTTAGCAGTTGTATTCTGAGCTTTGTAAAAGTTTTTAGCCTCTAAACCGGTAATGTATACTGATTTTGCAAGCAGGTTATTATACTTGGCAGAAATACGATCAGAGATAACACCTTCCTGGAAGTTGTTCCACATGGCATCAGCCTCAGGTCCCATCTGATCTAAGTTCTGCAGGTACTGTAACACCTGGCTTTGATCAAACAAGCCTGTTTGCGGATTTACAAAGGCCTGCTGTACCGCCGGGTGAATGTTGTTTCCCTGCACCATATCCACCAGTTCTTCGTCGGTAACTTCGATACCTAAACGCTCATACTCTTTCTCTAAGGCAATTTTAAAGATTAGCTGGTTCCATGCCTGCTCACGCAGCATTGCCAGTTCGCCTTCGTTAGCTGCACGACCAACCTGGTTTTCGTAATTAGCTTTCTGTTGCTGTAAAACAGCATCAAACTCTTCGTAGGCTATTTCTTCACCGGCAATCTCACCGATAACATTTGCGTTGTTACCCAATAGCCTTGAGTTTGGCCCTAACAGGTCGCCACCCACTACAAATATACCAAGCCCTATGGCAATGGCGCCTACAGCCCAACCAGACTTCTCTCTAATCTTATTAATTAATGCCATTCTTTATTTAACTTATGAAAGGATTGTGCAAAATAAGGTTAATCGTGTTAAAATTCAAAAATTTTATGCACTCAGCTTTATTATTATACATCTGCCTGATAATCTGATTTTTTAATCAGCTTCACGGCATTAATGCGGTTCTCATCCATAGACAGGACAGTAATATGAAATGGAGGAACTTCTATCTCATCGCCGGGAGACGGAATTTCGCCTAAAACGGAAAAAATAAAGCCTCCAAGTGTTTCATAGTCGCCTTCCGGCAGGTGCAATTCATACTTTTCGTTCAGGTAATCTACCTCATGTCGTGCACTCAGAAAGTATAACCCTTTTTCCGGCATTACTTGTTCCAGCAGTTCATCGTTTATATCAAACTCATCTTCTATCTCTCCGAAAATCTCCTCAATTACATCTTCTACTGTTACAATACCTGATGTTCCACCAAACTCATCCACTACCACAGCCACGCTACGATGCTCTGCCACAAACTTTACAAATAGCTCGCTGGCCAACATGCTTTCTGGTACTATACTTACCTGCGATACCATATCCGCGATACTTTTAGGGCGCTTAAACATATCCAGTTGGTGGCAGTATCCAATAATGTTATCAATGGAGTCTTTGTATACCAGAATTTTAGAGTGTCCTGTTTGCACAAAGGTCTGCCGCAGCATTTCAATAGAATCATCTAGCTCCACGGCTTCAATCTCGGTACGGGGCACCATGCATTCTCGCACTTTCACGGTTTTAAACTCTAGTGCATTATGAAAAATCTGGGGGTCAACCTCAGGCGCATCTTCATTTTCAGGATGATACAGATGATTTTTGATATATGCATTCAGATCCGTGAATCCAAAAACAGGCTTTTCCTCTGAAAACTCTATCCGGAAAAGTTTCTCAGCCACCCATTTACTTAAAGTAACTATAACAATAACAACCGGGTACAGCAGGTAGTAAAGCACCAGTATAGGCACTGCTAGCACCTGCAGCAAGCGATTAGGATTGATAGCTGCTAAACTGCGCGGCAAAAACTCGGCTGTGAGCAGCACTATTACAGATGCCACTACAATTTGCACAAGAAGTATAAAGAAATTTAACTGAAGTTGCCCAGGCAAGTATGCTGTTAGCAGTGTGTTTAGGATGCCGGCTATTGCAAAGCCGTATAGCACCAGTGCCAATGTATTACCAATCAGAGCCGTGCCTAGAAACCGTGACGGCCGCTGCAAAAGGTGCCAAAGTATTCGCCCCGAAAGCACACCGTTTTTTTCGCTAAGCTCAATCTGTATTTTGTTTGCTGCCACAAAGGCCATTTCTATACCCGAAAAAAAGGCAGAGAATACCAAGGCTACTACTAACAAAATAATCTGATCGGGGTCTATCATTTTTTATCGTTCTTTTCGGCGTCTTCGCTTTTATTGCGCCGGTAACGGTACAGCATGTAAAGCACCAGCACGATCATAAAGATCCAGTAATTGCCAGTAACATCACCCTCCTCTATGCTCCGGTGCACACCTATAACCATGGCCACAAATGCCAGCGACAGTAAAATCGTATTCAACAGCTTTGAGTTCATTCCTCTTCGTTTAAGCTAAATGTACCTGTCACTTTAGTTATAGAGTACCTGGAGAAATCCTGGTTAGCACGCAATCCTTTGCCAGTGATAACCTCTTCCGGTGTTGTGATCTTTACAAATTTATCGGTGTAAATTTCCTGCTTATACTTATTCCAGTATAATTCCTCTGTCTCCAGCTTCTCCTGCTTTTGGAGGTTGTTTACCACTACATTTCCCCTGGCAAGATACAGGTCTTTGTTTCTTTCGTGTTTAGCGTAGTTAGCTTTTAGCGTAGAGGTCATCTGCCCCGGCTTTTCATAAAACTCAATATAAATCCCTTTCGGGAAAACACCATCTCCGCCTTCAAACTCTTGCTGTACGGGTGCCTGTAGCTTTACCAGCAGTTTTGCAGAATCGGAGTATAGCGTAACTACATCCTTGTTTTCTATCAGCGGGCCTGAGTATTTTACTTCTTTATCAGGATCTTGTAACTCATCGGTACAGCCAAAGGCCATACTTACCAGTAATGTCATCAACCCAATTATATATGCTTTGCGCATTTTATACTTTTTATTCCGTTGCTGTGAAATTAACAATTTTTATACTTCTCAGTTCACAAACAGTGCCTTATGCAGGTATATCGCAAAAAAGGCCGCTCCAAGAACGGCCTTTTTTGCAAATTTATACTTTATAGCAATGCTTAGTCTATGCGGCGTTTGATAAACCACCTGCTGTTAACTGTAAAACCAACACTAAACTGGAAATAGTTCTCTGCGATCAGGTTGTTATCAGTTGTACCGCGCTGTCCGTAGCCAAAAGCAGCGTTAAGCTGGTACAGGTCGTAAATAGTAGAGCGGCCAAGCGGCATTGTGAAGCCGGCTGTAATGCCTTTGTCTGTAATAGTTTCACCTTTGCTGATGTAAGGCGTATCGCCATAGTATAAACCTGCACGATAGGTAACACGCTCGAAGAAGTTATCTATAGAGTTGGCGTTTGGAGTATACTCTGCTGCAAATGCCACACGATAGCTGTCGCCTAGCTCACTTTCTCCACTAAAGCTTCTGAACTCAGACCACTTTTGCGTGTAGAAATCTGCTCCAATCGTTAGGTTCTTTCCATTATCAAGGGTAAGACCTGCACGCAGACTTGAGGGTATAGTAACATTAGATTGTGAGCTATCGGGCAGTATGTTATCATCTATGATGTTGTCAGAGATAGTTCTGCGCTCATAAGAAGCTTTGCGCTCAGCATCCATATCAGTACCGAAACCATAAACGGCGCCAGCACTTAAGTAATAGTTCTCAGTTATTTTTTTGCGATAGTTAGCTCCAGCTCTAAACAAAAAGCTATCGTAGCGAATGCGTTCGTTGTATACTACTTTTTCTGTGCCTATTCCAGATAAAGAATCATCTTGCACTACAGAAGCAGACTCTTTTGTGATGGCTCCGAAAATATAAGAGGCACTACCACCGATCGTTAATCCGTCCGCGATTTTTACACCATGCCCAAAGTATACTTCTGATAAGCCGCCCTCGCCGCTGTATTGCTGCTGAATTGTAGCTCTTGGATTAGAATCCAATCCCGAAGATGACCTTGCATCGTAATTAACAACACTATACGGTCTTAAACCGACAGCCGAGCTCCAGCGTTTAGAAACCGGTACAGCCAATGTAAGATTGTACAAGTTTGCATTTCCATCTGTTTGCTTGCCTGTGTTGCTCTTGATATTTTTTACCTGTCCAGCCACTCCAATATCAAAAACTGTGATACTATTGTAGTATAAAAGCGCAGGGTTTGCAGTGTTAGCCTGATAACTATTGCCTGCACTTACACCCACACCTGCCATACCTGCATTTCTAATGTTGCCAAGGTTAGAGTTGTATTCTCCTAGGCCATAGCGAGAGTACGGGGTATTACCAATGTTTTGCGCCTGTGTGGCATGTGCCAGGCAAAGTATGGCAAAGCCTATCAGTACTCGGAGTGATTTATACATTATGTGCTAATATTCTGTGAAGCCCGATTAAAACTAACTCAGGAATTACAAAGATGCGTCCTTTTAATTTACTTTCAAAAAATCCTGCGTCTCCTCCGCAAAGTATAACCGTCAGATCTTTTGCTTTTTCTGAATAAGCCTGTATAAAACCATTCAGCTCGCCTACTGTTCCGGCTAGTACCCCGCTTAAAATAGACTCTTGTGTGGTTTGCCCTGCAAGCGGGTAGTCGCTTTCGGTCCGCTCTACTAACGGCAGGCGTTTCGTAAAAGTATGCAGTGCATTAAATTTCATAGTGAGCCCTGGCGAAATACCGCCGCCAAAGTAACTACCCTCCTTATCAATAAAATCGTGAGTGATACAGGTACCGGCGTCGAATATTAGGCAGTTGTGGTCAGAAAACAGATAATGCGCACCAACTGCCGCCGCAATCCTGTCAGCGCCCAAGGTTTCTGGCGTTTTATACTTGTTTGAAACAGGCAAGGCTGTCTGTGCAGAAAGCGTTAAAACACTTCCTTTTACAGACAGCCTTGCTGCTATTTGCTGCGTACTTTCCGCTACTGATGCAATAATGGCTTGTTCGAATGTCTGGTTTAGTAGCTCCTGCGGCAAATCATGCCCCGTAAAGTAGCCCTGTTTAACCAGTGCATCTCCTTCAAAGATGCCATACTTGGTGCCGGTATTACCGATATCAATAGCGGCGCTGCGCATATTACATAAAGTATTTAAGCCTGATTACTTCCTTTTCAGATAAGTAGCGCCATTCACCGCGTGGAACGTCTTTCTTGATAAGGCCAGCATACTGCACCCGGTCAAGGCTCACAACGTCATATCCCAGGTGTTCAAAGATGCGGCGCACAATACGATTGCGTCCGATGTGTATCTCTAATCCTACAAATTTATTCGACTCACCTAACAAAGCTACATCGTCTACCTCTGCCTTACCGTCTTCCAGTTCAATGCCTTCTACGATCTTCTGGAAATCGGCCTTAGTTATAGGCTTATCCAGCTCTACCTGGTAAATCTTTTTGATGTTGTTTGATGGGTGCGTCAGCTTTTGAGCTAATTCTCCGTCGTTGGTAAACAGCAGCAAACCAGTCGTGTTGCGATCAAGGCGACCTACCGGAAAGATACGTTCCTTAGATGCTTTCGCTACGAGATCCATTACTGTCTTGCGACCTTCAGGGTCCTCAGTTGTAGTAATAAAATCCTTCGGCTTGTTCAGGAGCACGTACACCATTTTCTCACGGTTCAGTATTTTTTTACCATACTGCACGTTGTCGCTTGGTTGTACCTTATAACCCATTTCCGTAACTACTTCACCGTTTACTTTTATTTCTCCGGCTTCAATCAGGCTATCGGCTTCACGACGCGAACAAACTCCTGCGTTCGCAATATAGCGGTTCAGGCGTATAGTACCGTCCTCATCCTCTTTACGGTTTGTTTTTTTGATGCGTGGGTTATCCTTATAGCGGCTCAGGTTATAGTCCGGCGCGTCCTGCTCTCCACCTTCCCTGCGGTTGCTGAAGCGATCACGACCAATTGCCTGCTTACCTAATCTACTTTCTTTGTCTTCTCTAAACGGTTTTCTGTCGTTGCTAAAAGAGCGGCGCTCACCGTCTTCTCTTCTGTCGTTGCCAAAAGATCTGCGTTCGCCTCTATCGCTGCCTTCACGTCTATCGTTACCAAACGATCTTCTTTCGCCATCTTCACGGCGCGGGCGATCACTGTTAAAGGAACGGCGTTCTCCTCCTTCTCTTCTATCTCCTCTGCGGTCATCTCTTCTTTCTGGCCTATCAGAGTTAAAAGATCTGCGCTCGCCACCTTCATTCTCACGGTCGTAGCGTTTTACGCGGTTTCCTTCAGATGGGCGTCTTTCACGGTTTTCATCACCTTCGCGTCTGCCTCCGCCAAAAGATCTGCGCTCACTGCTTTCTCTTCTGTCGTTGCCATAGCTACGGCGCTCACCATCCTCACGTCTTGGTCTGTCTGAGTTGAAAGAACGTCTTTCGCCGCCCTCTTTTCTATCATTTCCAAACGTGCGGCGCTCTCCTCTTTCACCGCCTTCCCTTCTGTCACCAAAAGATTTGCGCTCACCTCCTCTGCGGTTTTCGCTTCTATCGTTGTCTCTTCTGTCGGAGTTAAAGCTGCGGCGTTCTCCACGCTCTTCACCGCCTTCAGATCTGTCGTATTTGTCTCTTCTGTTAAAGATTTTTTTGCCTTCGCGGTCGTTATTTGGTCTGTCAGAACGATTTCTGTCAAAGCCATCTTTTCTGCCGGCGTTATCGCGGGCAGGTCTTTCGTTATCTCTTGCCATTTTGTTATTATTATCGATGCAGTATCGCTACTGTACCTTTGTTATGTGCAGTATTAATAGAAATTCTCTATTTATAGTTCATTTAAGGTATTACCTAGTCGGCTGTTTCACCGATCATGTTTTCTTCTGTGGCGAAGTCTTTTAGTTGCGGAAGGTCTTTGATGTGGTTGATGCCGAAGTAATCCATAAATTTCTGGGACGTGCCGTACAATACAGGTCGCCCAATGGTATCAGCTTTGCCCTTAATCTCGATCAGTTCTTTCTCGAGAAGCTTGTGTATAGCATAGTCGCAGCCAACCCCACGGATTTGCTCTACCTGGCTGCGGGTTATAGGCTGCTTATAAGCAATAATTGCCAGCGTCTCCAAAGAAGACGCTGACAGTTTTTTCTTTGATTTCTGCTTTAAGAAGGTACTTACCGTATACTGGTACTCTGGTTTGGTTAAGAACTGGTAGCCGCCCCCGATCGCGTAGATCTGGAAAGCAAAGTTTGCATTATTAAGCTGTTCGTTGATAGCTTCAACAGCTTCAAGCACATCGCTCACTAACACTTCTTCCATGCCAAGCGACTCCTGTAAGCAACGCTGAATTTCTTCGATGCTTATTGGCGACTGGGCACAGAATACCAAGGCCTGAATATGGTTTTGCAGAATATTCAAATCAGAATTATACTAGTCGTTACGCTGTAATTTAGCCTCGATAGAGTGCTGTGTATGCGGAACTGCACGCAGCCTTTCTTTCGGGATAAGCTTGCCTGTTACGATGCAAACACCATAAGTACCGTTTTTAATACGAATCAGCGCGTTTTCTAACTGCTGGATAAACTTCATCTGGCGCGAAGCAAGCTGGTTTAAGCTTTCTTTCTCAGCAGTATCAGCTCCATCTTCCAGCACCTTTGTTGGAGATGCTGTGTTATCAGTACCTGAATCGTTGCGGCGGCTAAGGGTTTCCTTAATAAAGGCTACTTCTTTGCGGGCATTAGCTAGCTTTTCTTCAATGATAGCCTCAAACTCTGCTAACTCCTCGCGCGAATAGCGCTGCTTTTCTTCGTTTGTATTCATTTTGTCTTTACTAGAACTGTATATCTTTAACTCAATACCTGATTTATTAATTCCAATTTACGCTACTTCTGCACTGCTTCACATGAAGCACTTAAGCCATGTCCTACTTTATAGACTATGTATTTTACAAGCAGCTGTTTACTAGTACTTTTACTAAAATTCGTGCAAAAATAAGATTAAACAATTTAATATACTATGGCTAATGCAAATTTAATACCAGCACATTTACAGTATTTTACGAATACTAGTTACCTTAAAAGCTAAGCATGCCAATAACAGCAGCAGCTGCCTCTACGCCTTTATTGCCATGCTTGCCACCGGCTCTATCCAAGGCTTGCTCTAGGTTGTTGGTGGTAACCAGACCAAATGCTACCGGTTTATTAAACTTTAAAGCTACGTTTGTAAGGCCGTTTGCAACAGCGTTATTTATGTAATCATCGTGTTTTGTATCTCCTTTAATCACTACTCCAATACAGATTACTGCATCAATCTCTTCTTGCATAGCCAGAAACTGGGCACCCAAAGTTAGCTCAAAGCTACCCGGAACCGTGTTTATGTAGATGTTCTCCTTTTTTGCGCCATGCTTTAGCAGTGTATCAACAGCACCCTGGCATAATACGCTTGTAATATCATCGTGCCACTCTGCGACTACAATTCCAATGGTTTTATCAGAGATGTCTTTAAAGTTGTCTTTTTTGTAATCGTCCAGGTTCTTTAACGCTGTTGCCATAGTTGATTAGTTGCTCGTTAGTAAATTTCGTAATTCGTATTTTATGATAGTATAAAAATCATCTTATACTTTACCTGTTATACTTTCAGGTTAGCAAATAATAAAAAAGCGCTTTTGCCGGTAAGACAAAAGCGCTTTCCTGTTTAGGCATGTGCCTATTAAACTTTAGTTATTGCCACCCGCCAATGCTTCGGCGCGGGCTTTATACTTTTTAGCCTCTGAAACTTCGTTAGAAGCAACAAAGTCTGTTATAATCTTATCGTAAGCCTCTGTAGCTGCCGAGTAGTTATTATCTGCCTCGAAAGCAATACCGGCTTTCATCAGGTACTGTGGCGAGAAATACTGGTTTGCGTTGTGGTTAGCAGCTTTCATGTACATGTCAGCAGCTTCTTTATTTTTACCTTGCTCAGTCAACGCATCACCTATCAGGCTATAAGCTCGTGCCTGTAACAGATAGTCGTCAGATTTAAAATCTTCTAGGTGGTTCTGTGCCTCTGCAAACTTGCCCTCCTTTAATAAAGCAACACCTGCATAGAAATTAGCTAAATTACCGGCATCTGTTCCGCTGTAATCATCAGCAATGGCAAGCAAACCCTGGTATTGGCCGTCGCCGTTTAAGGCTTTGGCTAAAGAGTCCTGCTCGAAGTAATACACCGCCTGAAACATGGCGTTCTGTGCCTCTTCGTTACGCGACGACTTGTAGTTATACCATAAGAAACCAGCCACAACAACAGCAGCGATTGCGGCAAACACACCGAGCAGCTTCGTTTTGTTTTTCTTCACGAAATCCTCTGATTGTGACAGACGATCTGCCAACGCATCCGGATTTTCAACCAGCTCCTCAAACTCGCTGTGCTTCTTAACTGTTTCTTTTGCCATTGATTTAAATTGAATTATAAATTCAAATGTAAAAATTAAAAATGAATTGCACCAATCTTATTAATAGGTCAACAACTGATTCCTAATTTTTAATTCCTGATGTTTAGTTTTTTATACTTGAATTAGTCCATGATGTATGGATAGTCCGGCTCTACGTAGATATCTGTGTAGAGCTCAGAAGGATCCGGATAAGGAGAGTCCTCTGCAAACTGCACTGCTTCTGCTACTCTCTGCTTAATCTTGTCATCTATCTGCTCCAGTTCTTCTTCTGTAGCCCATCCGTTTTTAAGAATTGTAGCTGCAACAGACTCAATTGAGTCACGGCCTTTATAGTCTTCCAGTTCTTCTTTGGTTCTATACTTGGCTGGGTCAGACATAGAGTGGCCTTTGTAGCGGTATGTTCTGAACTCAAGCAAAGTTGGGCCTTCGCCGGCACGGGCACGCTCAGCAGCCTCGGCTACAGCAGTGTGAACGTTCTCCACGCTCATCGCATCTACCGGGAAAGAAGGCATATCGTACGCAGAACCTAGTTTATAAAGATCCTGCACGTTAGAGGTACGCGATACGGATGTACCCATGGCGTAACCGTTGTTCTCGATTACAAAGATCACAGGCAATTTCCAGCTCATGGCCATGTTCAAAGCCTCGTGGAAAGCGCCCTGGCGCACAGCACCGTCACCCATGTAGCAAATGCACAGGTTACCAGTTTTATTATACTTCTCGGCAAACGCAAGGCCTGCACCTAGTGGTACCTGACCGCCAACAATACCATGACCGCCTACAAAATTCACATTCTTATCGAACATGTGCATTGAGCCGCCTTTGCCTTTAGAGCAACCCGTAGCCTTTGCAAACATCTCGGCCATTACAGCGCCTGGGTCTGTACCTAGTGCCAGCGGGTGTGCGTGGTCGCGGTAAGCGGTAATCCACTTATCATCTTTTGTAAGGGCAGTTACAGCACCAGCCACACAAGCCTCCTGGCCAATGTAAAGGTGGCAGAAACCTTTTATTTTTTGCTGGCCGTACAACTGGCCTGTCTTTTCTTCGAAGCGGCGGATGAGTTTCATGTTCTCAAACCACCACATATATGTTTCTTTTGAAAACTTTGGCTCAGCCTGTACCTTTGCTTTCGCCGACTTCGCTTTTGCCTTATCTTTCGTAGCAGCCATGGGTAAAAATCTAATCTGGGTTTTATCCGTTGCATGTTCAGGCAGAAAAGCACCTGAAACAGCGGGCAATCAGGCCCATAACGGGTTTAGCTTGCGAAATTAAGGAAAAAGAATTCAAAGTAGAAAAAATGCTCCTCGAAAATCTGAGTTTACTGTTTTTTAAAAACTACGAAGAGGCCTCGCTGGCCTTTTCGGAGCATATAAATTGCTTTGTAGGCGATAACGGCAGCGGCAAAACTAACTTGCTCGACGCCATCCATTACCTCTCCATGACCAAAAGCGCTTTTCCGGGCACCGAGGTACAAAGTATAAAACAGGGTGAGGACTTTTTTATGGTGAAAGGTCGCTTTGAGATTGAGAAAGCTAAACATACCGTACAGGTAAGTATGAAGCAGGGCCAGAAGAAGACGGTAACGCATAATAAGGTAATCTACGAGAAGCTAAGTGATCACATTGGTCAGTTTCCGGTGGTGCTTATCTCGCCTTACGACACCGACTTGATTCGTGAAGGCAGCGAAGAACGCAGAAAGTACTTCGACAGCCTTATCTCGCAGCTTAACCATACTTACCTCGAGCAGCTGATACAATATAACTACCTACTCAAACAGCGTAACTCGCTACTAAAGCAATTTGCCGACAGAAACTACTACGACCGCGACTACCTGCACATCCTAAACGAGCAGCTTATACCTTTTGCTGAGCAGCTAACGCAGGAGCGCGAAAAATTTTTAGAGGAATTCGTGCCTGTGTTCCAGAAGCATTACCGCCACATCTCCGACAGCTCCGAAACTGTAACGCTTACCTACAAAAGCCAGTTATCTGGCTCCGATTTTGCCCAGTTGCTACACCAGGCTGAACGCAAAGACCTGGCCCTGCAGCGCACCACTGTTGGGCCGCACAAAGATGATTTCGTGTTTTTGATGGATGGCAACCCGGTGAAAAGCTTCGGCTCGCAGGGGCAGCAGAAAAGCTATGTGATTGCCCTGAAGCTAGCACACTTCGAGGTAATGGACCAGCGCCAGCACCACAAGCCCCTACTCCTACTCGACGATATCTTTGACCGCCTAGACGAAAAACGCATCACCAAACTCATGCAAATGGTGGCCGCCCATACTTTTGGCCAGATATTTTTAACGGATACGCACCTGGAGAGAACTGACAAAATACTCGAAGGTCTTTCGGAAAGTATCCGTAGATTTGAAGTGAAGGATGGGATGGTGAAGCTGATTGCTTAATTGTAGGTTCAAGCCTGACAATAAATATAGTATTATTACATGGAAAGAATTTATATAATTGAATCACCCTCAGATGAAGATCTGTTCGATGAAAAAACTGAGGGCAAAGCACTTTATGAAGCTTTAAAGTTATCTGGATGTGATTGTAGCTATAAATTAGCAACATCTAAAGATAGCTTCTTAAAGGCTTTTTCATTTATAATAGATGACTTCTACAAAAAGAGTGTAAAACTTAGTTCTATGCCTTTTATACATATCTCAGCTCATGGTGATGAAGATGGAATACAACTGACAAGTGGAGAATTATTTGATTGGGTAGATTTTAATGATGAGCTTAAAAAAATCAATGAAGCTATAGGGTATATCCCCAATTTAAATGGTTACTCTGATAAAATTAGTCGAATTGTTTTATGCTTATCAACTTGTAGAGGGTATAATGCATTTAAAATACATGAAGAGGAGGAAGATATTTGTGAATTCCAATGTATAATAGGCCCTCCAGAAGATATTACTTGGTCAGATTCATTAACAGCATTTATTGTATTTTATCACGCAGCTAATTATCAAAGTGTTGCATTTAATAAATCTGTTGAAAGGATGAATTTCGCAATAGGTTCTGAAAATGCTTTCAAGTATTTCGTTAATCCAGAAATAGGAAAAAAGAAGTCAATAGTTAAGTAATTAAATAATATTTGCTACTGCCATTTACCTAACCACCCATTCATAATTCATCATTACTAATCTATAACTCCCCACCCGTGCGCTACTACAAGAAGAAAGAAGAGATTGACAGACGAAAAGCGGACATCCAACCGATTGGAGACAGCCTGAAAGCATTAATGAAAGCCTACAGACTAGATGGCAAACTGGGTGAAGTACAGCTGGTGCAGAACTGGGAGAAGATCATGGGCAAGCCTATTGCCATGAAAACGCAGCAGCTATACTTTAAAGACGGCAAGCTGTTTGTGCGCCTCACCTCTGCCCCGCTCAAGCACGAACTGAACATGTCGAAAAGTAAGGTAATTGAGCTGCTGAACATTGAAGCCGGCAGCGATGTGGTAAAGGATGTGGTTTTCCTGTAAGCGCAACAGCCAAGCCGCTGTTAAAGTATAGACTTTAACACTTGCTATACTTTAACCATGACCACACCTGCATTTCGTACTGTTTCCTACTCCCAAACCACCCTAACCGAGCTCATGATCCCGAGCTACGCCAACTTTGGCGGCAAAATACACGGTGGCATTCTGCTCTCCCTGATGGACAAAGTGGCTTATGCCTGTTCGGCTAAGCATGCCGGCAATTACTGCGTTACGGTATCTGTTGATGGGGTTAATTTTTTGCAACCTGTAGAGGTTGGCGAGTTGGTGTCGCTAAAGGCATCAATCAACTATGTGGGCAACACCTCATTGATGGTAGGAATAAAGGTAGAGGCTGAGAATGTAAAAACAGGTATTATCAAGCACACCAACACTTCCTACTTTACCATGGTTGCCAAAGACGAAGATGATCTGCCTACTTCGGTTCCTGGCCTTATACTCGAATCCAGAGACGATGCCCGTCGTTTTATAGAAGCCATCAAACGTAAAGAATTGTCCAAACGCTACCAAATGGAGTTCTTCAATACTAAAACTATACTTAGTGTGGATGAGGAGCTTTATTTATTGCAGGATGAGCGTTGTAAGCTGGCTTTCTGACTATGACCACGCAGCGTTAACAATTAACACACCGCTACGTCTCTCAAGAGGGGAATTAGCCATTGTCTAAGTATAAGTTTAAGCTGCATAGCTGCTGCCTTCGCACGGACAGGTCGCGACCTGTCCCTACAAAACGCCATTCTAAGTTAAAGCCGCTGCTAAAAGTAACATATCAAGTATAAAACCTTATAACTGCTGTATAACATAACCTACCAACGTCAAAACAATGACTTCTGCAGATTCTTACTTAACTTTAGAAATCATACTTACAACAAAACAAATATGACTTTCAAACCTAACCTTAAAAAATTGCTAGTAGCAGCCCTGCTGGCAACTCCATACTTCATCACCCCTTCTCAAAGTATAGCACAGGAAGTGGTGCGCCAGGATGATGAAATAAAGCAGATGGTAAACCAAGTTTCTTCTAAAAACCTGGAAGAACTGGTGCGCACGATGGTAAGCTTCGGCACACGCCATACTTTGAGTACTACCACCAGCAAAAAAGAAGGCATAGGCGCTGCCCGCGAATGGGTAAAGTCCGAATTTGAAAAGTATGCCCAGGCCTCCGGTGGCCGCATGACTGTAGAGATGGATAAGTTTGTGGTGAAAGCCGACGGACGCCGTGTGCCGCAAGATACCGAGATGGCGAATGTGATAGCCATACTTAAAGGCACTGATCCAAACGATGACCGTGTAATTATTGTAGGCGGCCACCTCGACTCCCGTGCTACTGATGTAATGGATGCTAAAAGCAAGGCTCCGGGTGCAAACGACGATGCCTCTGGTGTTGCTATGGTAATGGAAATGGCACGTGTCATGGCTTCCAAAAAATTCCCGGCTACACTGATGTTCGTGGCTTTTCAGGGTGAAGAACAAGGGCTGTACGGCTCTACGCACCTGGCAGAGCGCGCCAAGAAAGAAGGCTGGAACTTGGTAGCTATGCAAAACAACGACATCGTGGGCAACTCCTATTCTGCTGAAACCGGGTTACACGACAATACAATGGTGCGTATTTTCAGCGAGGGCACACCAGCTAACGAAACCGAAGATCAGGTGCGCCTGCGCCGTACCTTAGGCACCGAAAACGACAGCCCAAGCCGTAACCTGGCTCGCTACATGGAAACCGTTGGCGAAAAGTATGTAGACCAGATTGATGTAGTACTAGTGCACCGCTCCGATCGCTTTTTACGTGGCGGTGACCATACTCCTTTTAACAGACAAGGCTATGCAGCAGTACGCATGAGCGAGATGAACGAAGATTTTGACCACCAACACCAAGACGTGCGCAAAGAGGATGGTAAGCAATACGGCGACTTGCCAGAATTTATGGATTTTGAGTACCTACGCAAAAATACCGGCGTTAATTTAGCAAGTATGGCTAGCTTAGGCTGGGCGCCGGCTGCTCCTCTAAAAGTTGGCGTTATCACATCTAACCTCACCAACAAAACAGATTTAAAGTGGGAAGCACCGGCTAAAGGACAAAAGCCTGCTGGTTACTATGTGCTGATGCGCCCGACTCACACCTCTAATTGGGAGAAGAAGTTCTATGTAACAGACACAAAAGCAACACTGCCATACTCTAAGGATAATTACTTCTTTGCAGTGCAATCTGTGGATGCTGAGGGCCATGCCAGCTTACCTGTACTGCCTGTGCCTGTACGCTAGAAGAGTTTAAGCAAAAATGAAACGATTGCCGCACATCCTCCTTTGCCTGTTGTGCCTGCTGCCAGTTTGTACTTTGCTGGCACAGGAACAACAGCTTAAAGTTACTCAGATAGCTCCCAAAGTATACATCCATACTTCTTACAAGAAGCTGGGCGATGTCGTTTTTCCTTCGCATGGCCTTCTAGTTTCTACTAAGGATGGCGCAGTATTATTTGACACCGGCTGGGGAAATGAGCCAACAAAACAGCTGCTGCATTGGGTAAAAATCAATTTAAAGCAGTCTGTTAAAGTATGCATACCAACACATTGGCACGACGACAAAATGGGTGGAATGAAGGCGGTGCAGCAACAGGGCATTCCGGTAATAACATCTAAATTTACAGCCGTACTTGCCGCAGCAAATGGTGTTGGCACCCCTGATGTTACTTTTGCTCGAGATACGACCTTTAGCATTGGCAGACAGCAGTTTGAAGTATACTACCCCGGTGCCGGCCATACTTCGGATAATGTAGTCGTTTACCTTCCGCAGCAAAGAATTTTGTTTGGAGGATGCCTGGTGAAAGATATGCAGACAAAGAATCTGGGAAATGTGGCTGACGCGGATCTTAACTTTTGGCCTACTGCCATTCAGAACGTACAGCAGCGATATCCGAAGGCTAAAATAGTAATACCCAGCCACGGCCCCTGGGGAGATAAAGCTTTGCTAAGCCATACGTTAGAATTGCTGCGTAAAGTACAACCCTCTAACTAACAAAAGGGGCCGATGCAGTACTGCATCGGCCCCTTTTGTTAGTTAGTCTCTGTTTACCAGTTTGTTAAAATTCCCGTTTGGGTCTTTAAGCAGAACTAGTTTGTTATCATCGAATTCTTTAAAAAAACTCCTCCCAGCTTATCTCATCAAAACTATCGTTTCTGCCGCTTTTATCCGGAAAATGAATACGCAGTACACCTTCACCGTCGCCATCGTTTTCTGTAACTTTAATAATAGCTAGTAAGCCACCGTGCTGATCAGCCCACTTCTTTATTTCGTTGTGATTTGTTGTTTTCTTAGCTTAGCTCATTGCTTTTGTAGTTTTTATGCTGGTATAACTTTACGGCAGCCACAGGCTAATGGGTAGCAGCCACAAGTACAAAAAAAAGCAGCCCTAACATAAGGCTGCTGTTAAGGGTATGTGGTTGTATTCTCTTTACAATCTTGAAATCTTAGCTGCTGCCGAAGTCTCTGATGTTATACTTGGCGTGCCTTTGTAGTATACTGCCGATGCACCGGAAGCATCAATGTGCAGCGTTTTATTAGCGTGTACTTTTATTTTGCTGGCACCACTAGCCCCTACTCTTACATCACTGGCTACTAACTCGGATGCATCTACGTTAGATGCCCCCGACATCTCCATTCTTAGTTCATCTGCTTTTCCGGTAAGTATAACTTTACTTGCCCCACTCAGATCTGACTTCAGCTGCTTTGTATCTATAGCCAGGTTCACTTTTGATCCCCCACTCATATCAAGTGTCATGGTATTGGTTTTAAACGTAGACTTACCTTCAACTTTTACACCGCCGCTTATATCAACTTTATTTAGCTCTTTTATAGTTATGTAAGCTTTCATGCCTTTAGTGCTCGACAGGCTCTTGTCGTTGTAAATATGCAGCACGCCGTTGCGAACCTCTGTTCTTATGTTATCCAGCAAATTCTCCTCTGCCTCTAGCCTCACACTTTCTTTGCTGCCTTGAGTTATTTCTACAGCAAAGCCGCCACTTACATCAATTCCAGTGAAGCCGGATACTTTTCTGTCTTGGGTTTGCATGTTGCCATTACCTCTAAGCTGCTGGGCCATTAACGGTAAATTAACCAGCATTAATGTCATTAAACAGGCGAGGATTGTTGTGTAAAATTTCATAATTCTCATAGTATAAAGTTTCTGGTTTGTTTAATTCTTGTGTAGGTCTTAGTAAACTATTTTCGAATTAAAGATGCAGCCCAGTTGTAAAGGTTGCTTTGCTCCTCCATATTTTATTGCACAGAAGAAAAAGCACGCAATAAAATATTGTCTGCTAATGTTTTGAGCAGCTTATAATCAGCTTAATTATTTACCTGATTGGTAGTTTTAGTAGGAGCGTGTCGGTTTATACTTAGCTGAAATAACAAAGCACCTGCTGCATAAGCTATCACATCCCAAGGGTCGGCTGTATACCTGGCAGCGAAAAGTGGTAGGATTACTTCAAACATCAGGCTAAACAGCACTGCAGCAATTACTAGATAGCGCTTTGGAAGTATAAATGCTGGGTTTTGAAAGTACACTCGCTCTGCAGCAAGTATGATAGTAAGCGTAAGAGGCAGACAAAGAAAATCGTCTAGGTGAGTATGGAGCGGCCATACGTAAACACCATTATTCTCTAGTACCTGGTTCAGGCAGAAAAGCAGGAGGCAAGCTATAAAAAGTGGGTGTTGCAGGACCTTCATCTTTTTTATATTCTTTAGCTGCTTTATGAAGGGCGCGCAAAGTCTTTACTCTATTGCTAAATTATAGAACGTAAAGAGAGTTAATCAGAAGGTAAAAGATTTATTTCTAAAAGTATAAACTATCGCACCAGCAGTCATCCCTGTTATGTACGTAAGCATCAGCGACAGCATCAGCGACAGCATCAGATTAATTTCTATGTGCTGAACACGAATGATATGCATAAATGCGGCCACCATGAAAACGGCTATAGCAGGAAGAAAATAGTTGTGAAATTTTAACATCCGAGCTCTTTAGAATTATGGTTATACTATTTTAACATGAGTACCCATAATTAAGTTTTTATGTTGCTGTTTATTAAATTTATCTGTTTACAACTGTAATTGCAAAGTATTCCTTTATCTTTTTTTGATAAAAGAATCTACCATCTGCGCTTTAGCTATACCGCCACCAGCGCCACCATTAGCATAATGCTACCAAGTATAAGCAGAAAAATCTCAGTAGGTGTAAGGTTCTTATACCAGGCAATTTTATGCTCAGGCAGCGGTGATCCGCACTTTGGGCACACCTGCTTTTCTGCAGCCACTCTGGCACCGCATACTTTACAAATTTGTATCTGATCTGGACTAGACAATATCCTGAGTTATAGTGTAAGTAAACTCTTTATGTGTTTGCTTGGCAATAGTACTCATTATATGGCTAAAAATCAGCAATGGTTACGAAAAGCTTATTAAACCTATTCTTCTGTTTCTTATACCGTTATTGCGCCTTTTGGTGCTGCTATAACTGTTTGAATAAAAACCTTCAGCTGCTTAAAAGGGTACATTCTTAGCAAAACGCCATACTATGACAACTATTAAAGCAGACTCAACATACTATACTATAAAGCGTGGCGACAGTCCTTTAATTGCCACCGCCATACACAGCGGGCATGAGGTACGCCACAACATCAGCAACCTGTTTGCCTTGGCCGCCGAAGAGCGCCTGCGCGAAGAAGACCCATTTACAGACCATTGGGTAGAAGTAACAGACAATTACATAATTGGGCACAACTCCCGGTTCGAGCTGGACCTAAACCGTCCACGCAATAAAGCCATCTACCGCAAGCCCGAAGATGCCTGGGGCCTGAATGTGTGGAAGGACGAACTGGCACATGAGTTTGCAGAAGAATCCTTGATGCACTACGACAGGTTTTATACCGATGTAAAGCAGTTTTTAACAGAGATACAGCAGCGACACGGTTGTTTTGTAGTATATGACCTACACAGTTACAACCACAAACGTGATGGCGCCACAGGCCCCGAGGCAGATCCGCAGCAAAACCCAGAGGTAAATATTGGCACCGGCAACATGAACCATAAAAAATGGGCACCCGTGGTAAATGCTTTTATAAAATCGCTGCAAAGCTACGATTACCATGGCCGCAGTTTAGATGTGCGTGAAAACGTGAAATTTGAAGGAGGCCACTTTATGCGCTGGATACACGACAACTTCGGCGACAGTGCCTGTGTGATGAGCATTGAGTTTAAGAAATTTTTTATGGACGAATGGACCGGACAGCCCGACCACGCACAGGTGCAGGAAATAAAGAATGCGCTAGGGCAAACTACCAAACCAGTGTTGGCTGCCATGCACGAAGTATGCGGAGTGCTGTAAACTTAAACAAAGTAGATTTTGAAAAAGGGCAAAAGGCATATCCGCTCGCAAACCTCAAGTAAGAGTAGGTTGTTTGATTAGGTCAGCGGCCCAAGCAATAAACAAGTACAAGCGAATATGCTTGTAGCATTTATATGATCGAAAGTATAACCGATAGCTTTATCCGGAGAATTACCAGAAGCCTGCAGCGTGGCAAGCAAGTGCACCGCCGCCTGCCCGATGGTGGATTGGTGTACATAGATCGGCCCCTGCCCTTTCTTATACTTTTCCGGCACCCGGCTGGCAAACCCGATCATGCTACCGCCGACTTTGTAAAGGCAACAGCTTCTTATATTATCGCTACACAAGAGCAAACAGAAAGCCTGCGCAGGCTGGTGCAAAGTATAGCCAAAGCCATGGCCGATGAGTTTGGGGCCTTTATGATTATCGAGCTAATGGCAACACAGGATGCGCAGGCGCCGGTGTTCAGAATTCTAGGTCCTAAAAAGCAGTTGCCTGCCACTATTAAAGTACTAAAGGACGAGCTGGAAAGTATAAAGATCAGCGGCGTTCCCATGTCCGTAGAAACAGCCTCTAACGAGAGGCTACTGCAGGAGCCGCATTGCCTGATGCCGGAAGAAGAGCTAAAAAAACATGCTGTACTTATACTTGGTATCGAACTAAAGCCGATCTATAAAAACTTGGCAACCGGCAAAATCTATCCTTTGCTGCTGCGAACACTACGTCAAAAAATAGCAGATGCTATCAAGAAAACTGTTTTCGATTTTGTGCAGGTGCAGGGTACACAGAAGCCGCTGCACTTCCAGACACTTGGCAGGCAAGCTGTAAACCGGGTGGTTTGGCGCATCGATAAACAGCTGACAAGTATAAACAGCCAATTCCGGTTCCTGCTGCTGGTAACGCCGGTAAACAATAAAGAGGCCTGGGAGGAGTTCAGGAAAAACGGCTTCGAAAAAGCACCTACTTTCCACTACCGCCTCATGCCCGTTGATACGGACCTATTAAAGCGCCAACTCTATAACATCTCAGTCGAGAAAGTAGACGACCCAACACTTGGTTTTCTTTTTCGTGACAAGCGCCACGAACTGGACAAGATGATCACGATGCTCTCCGATCGTGGCAAGCCTGACTTTTTGTACAGCAGCATGCAGTTATATGGTGGCATAGATGCCCAGCTGCTTAAAGTAGCAGAAGGTATACTGGCAGCCATACCTGATCCTGTGCGCAACGCTGATGTAGAACTCATACCTGTGCCAGAGTTTGCCGCACTGGCAGAGCAGGAAATCACTTACCTTAAAAGCCAATATCCGGGAGTAGACTCTGGTGTAGATGTGCGGGATGATATTGTGGGATTGATCGTATCGGAAGGAAGGCTAAATGTAGGCACGGATGCTAAGATACCCAGGCACCGGGCACAGGCGCTGATACAGCATGAGGTGGGCACACACATACTTACCTACTTTAACGGCAAGGCGCAACCGCTGCAACAGCTATACATTGGCAGCCCCGGCTACGAAGAGCTACAGGAGGGCCTGGCAGTGCTTAGCGAGTGGCTCGTAGGTGGCCTGGACCAAGATCGGATGCGCATACTGGCAGCACGCGTTATTGCCGTATATCACCTTACTAAAGGCAGCACTTTTGCAGAGAACTTCTGGCGACTGAAAGAGGAATATAATTTTAGCGATGAAACAGCTTGGGATATTACCATGCGCGTGCACCGTGGCGGTGGCCTTACCAAAGATGCCGTTTACCTGCGCGGCCTGGTGCACCTGCTCGACTACCTACAGCAAGGCCACGACCTGGAGCCGCTGCTCATTGGTAAAATACGCCAGGACTATATACCTATTGTACAAGAGTTGATTTACAGAAAGGTACTGCGCCCTGTGCCGTTAAAACCCCGCTACTTGCAGGATGAAAGCATAAAACCTAAGCTGCAACAACTAAAAGCGGGTATATCAGTATTTAACTTACTATGATCTTCCGCCTTATAACAATATAAACCAACAAGCACCCATGAACATTGGATTCGTAGTTAACGACATAAAAACAGAAAAACCCAATTACACTACTATTTTCCTGGCACAGCGCATGCACAACGCGGGGCACAACGTGTACCTGATGGGGGTAGGCGATTTGGCTTATTACCCTGACGGCTATATGGGCGCCACCGCCACAAAAGCCGATTCTAAACATAAGTATAAATCTGAAGCTACCTACCTGGAGGCAATCCAAAGCGATAAAGCGACGAAAGAACGAGTTACA
Source organism: Pontibacter sp. H249 (assembly GCF_037892465.1). Taxonomy (NCBI): domain Bacteria; kingdom Pseudomonadati; phylum Bacteroidota; class Cytophagia; order Cytophagales; family Hymenobacteraceae; genus Pontibacter; species Pontibacter sp. H249. The sequence continues at coordinate 112,622 of NZ_JBBKTR010000007.1, forward strand.
GCCCCGGAACTGGATGTGCTGATGCTCCGAAACGACCCATCATCAGAAGGTGAAGGACGCGGCTGGGCACAAAACGCAGGTATAATATTCGGACAGCTGGCTTTGCGACACGGCGTTATTGTGCTAAACGACCCAACCTCACTCTCTGATGCTGTGAATAAAATGTACTTTCAGCATTTCCCGGAAGAGGTAAGGCCACGTACCCTCATTACCCGAGACAAGGCCGAGATCAAGGATTTTTTTAATGAGCAGAAGAATAATATTATACTTAAGCCATTGCAGGGGTCAGGTGGGTCTGGCGTGTTTATGGTAAAGAAGAAAGACGCTACCAACCTAAATCAGATAGTGGAAGCTATTAGCCGCGATGGGTATGTGATTGCCCAGGAGTACCTACCTCAGGCAACCGGAGGCGATGTGCGCCTGATCGTGATGAACGGCAAAGCTTTAGAGTATAAAGGGAAATACTGTGCCATACATCGTGTAGGCGCAGAAGATGATATCCGGAGCAATCTGCATGCAGGTGGCTCTACACAGGCAGCTAAAATCACCCAAACTATGCTAGACCTGGTAGAACTTGTACGGCCTAAACTAATTCAGGACGGCATGTTCCTGGTAGGGTTAGATATCGTAGGTGATAAGCTGATGGAGATAAATGTGTTTAGCCCTGGAGGACTATCTGATGCGAGCAGATTAGAGGGAGTAGATTTTTCGGAGCCGATAATTGCCGCCCTGGAGCGTAAAGTACATTACAAAAGAACTTACGGCACCCAAATCGACAATAAAACAGTATCAATGATCTGACAGTAGAAAAATTATATTTTAAGCTATAAAATCCAAGTCAGCAGGTTTACCCTACTGGCTTGGATTTTATCTTTTAAGGTAATTTATATGGTTTAGCAAGCAGCAACACAGGACGTCTGCACATACACCCTGTGTGATACTACGATTTTATACTTCAAGAGCAGGATTCGCAGAAAAATTTAAGAAAAAAGTAATTATTTAAACTGTTGATTTACAGGTTCTTGAAAAGCTAAAATGAGAATTCAGAAAAATTTTTGAAAAAAACTTCCGGCTTTCTTTGGAAGAAGAAAACAAACGGCTAATTTTGCACCCGAATTGAGAGAGACAGTGTTGTGGAAAGCTAATATATAGACAAGTTTTTATACTTGCAAGTATTAGGCATTTTTTTTTTCCGAGCCTTCTCATTTCTGCTGCTTAAAGCCCTTTCTAAAATATAGTTTTAGAGGCCGCAGCCACACAAAAAGAAGTAGTATTACTAAAGATAAGGTTAGTTAAAGTTTAGATTAGTTTAGTTTGTTTTAAGGTGAGAAAAAGCCCCGTCGTTTTCGGCAGGGCTTTTCTCGTTATTATAGAGGGGTATACCTCTCAAAAATTTTAAGTTAGACATATAGCAGCAGCGCCCGACCTTTGGCCGGGCGCTGCTGCTTTGTATACTTTATACTTCTATTTTACTGGATTTTACCCATTATCAGCAGCCACGTTACAATAATGGCAATAGGTAAAGCTGAGAAGAACAACTTGCCTGCCAACCCTGGTGTAGAGGTGCCAGTTAACCATGAGCCTCTGCTAAACACGTAGCGCATGCTGGTAGCAAAAGTAGCTAGCAAAAAGAATAACAGCACTCCCTGAGTAATAATCAGCACCCCACTTAAGAAGGCGTCATAAGCCAGTACTTTACGGCCGGCATCTATAGCCCATGGTACAATAGCTAATACACAAAGCATAGCCATTATAGCACCAATCCGCTCCAGGTACAGCTTTACCCACGATACAATACCAAATAGCACCATGCCACTAATAAGTGCTATGGTAGAGTAAATTGTAGGCTCTATGCCCATGTAGCCTCTGTAGATCAGAATTACAAGGGCATGCGCAAAACCTGTCAGGAAGTACAGTAAATATCGGGTCATACTTTACCTACTGCATTTCGCTTATTTCTGATACTTTTTAGGGAGTGGGTGCTTTTCGTTTTCTGGCGTAAACAATAGGCTAGCAATCCACCAGCGGCCTTTGTCGTACACCAGTTGATATGTGTTAATGCCTCGGTCTTCTACCTTTCCGTTTTTGCCATAGCGCGTTTCGTAAGCCTGAAAAGCGGTGGCTATGTTACCAAACTGCTCTACTTTAAGGCTTATCTGGTTTTCATAGAAACCCATTTTCGCATAGCTCGGTCCATTTTTATCAGCAAAATTCTCTACTGTTGTAATGCGCAAAAAACTGCTGTCGCCTTTAAAGAAAACGCCTCCCAACTGTGCATTGGGCAAAAACAGGGCTTTAAATTTTTCCATATCGCGCGGCTGGTCTTTAGGTCCTGAAATAATTTTGAGACCGGCGTTTACAATTGCCTCTACAGTGGCAACATCGGCTTGCGGTACAGAGGTTTGGGCAAAGGAAGTATAGGCTGAGCCAAGGCAAAGCAGCAGGGTAAGCAGGTGTTTTTTCATAGTTTACATTAAGTTTTTATTTTATGGAAAATCTGATTGGCAAAGTATATCGCACGGCAACCGGTTCCCCTTCCAGCATGCCAGGCTTCCACTTGGGCATTTTATTTACTACGCGCAGCGCCTCATCATCTGCATCCGGATGAAAACCTTTTATCACCTCTGCCTCAGCTATCTGTCCGTTCTTCCCAACAATAAAGGAGACAACAACCAGCCCCTGCGCATCGGCCTTCCGGACAGCTTTAGGATACTTAATGTTCATGGATAGCCATTTTAGCATAATATTCTCACCACCTGGAAATACAGGCATTTGCTCCATCGGAAAGAACTTTATTTCCTCTCCAGCTTCATCAAAAAGCTTTCCTGAGGTCATCTTTCCGGTGCTGTTCTCATAAATCTCTATCCTGCGCAACGCACCTGACTCGTAGTATGCCTGCAGGGTATCCTGTGGCAAGCGGCCTTTGTACTTTCTTACATAATGCAGCTTTCCGCTTTCGTACCAGCTTTTGTATTCTCCCGCCAACATATCATCTTTGTAAGCAGCCTGAAGTTTAAGTTCACCGTTCTCGTGCCACTCATAGTAAGGTCCGTCTGCAATGCCGGAGTTATACTTTCCACCGTTAATATCGCTGTAGGTTGTCTGGCTTACTTTAGTGCTGTCTTTTACCAAAAAGCGTGTTTTAGTACCGCCTCCCGATTCGTTTATCTCTTTTAGGGTAAAATAGTATGCCTCTGCTGCCGGCACCTCCTTTCCAATTTTGCTAATGTAAATAACATTGTTGGTCTGTGCCACGGCTGTGTCTGTAAGCAGCATAAAGGCAATAATCAGGTAAGCGTAAAGTGTTTTCATTCTCTAAAATTACTGAAGTAACTGAAATATTCTATGTTATGTTTAAATTTTACTGAGCAACCTCTGGCGTGTGTAATGCTAGACTGTAAACATAATCTATACTTGCCGGTATAGGTATAGCCAAAGCAACAGCAGCGGCGTTTAATAATAAGTATGAGTAAACAAACGAAAGGAGCAAGAGGAGCTAGCACAGCAAACAGCGATAAAAAAAGCTTTAAAGAGCAGGTGGGGGCGCTAAAGAATCTGCCCAAATTCTTCCGGCTGATCTGGGATACGAGCAAACGCATGACCATTGGCAACCTGCTGCTGCGCCTGGTAAAGTCGTCGTTGCCGCTGGCTATGCTCTACATTGGCAAGCTGATTATTGATGAGGTGATAAGGCTGATTGACGTGGCTGGTGAGCGCGACTTAAGTTATCTATGGCTGTTGGTAGCACTTGAGCTAGGACTTGCCATACTCTCCGATATCATTAACCGAGGCATAACCTTACTAGATAGCCTGCTAGGTGACCTTTTCTCTAACCGTACATCCATAGCTTTAATTGAGCACGCTGCAACCTTAGACCTGGCGCAGTTTGAGGATGCTACTTTTTACGACAAGCTGGAGCGGGCACGGCGGCAAACGGTAACGCGTGTGGTACTAATGTCTCAGGTGCTGTCGCAGTTGCAGGATATGGTAACGATTGCCTTTCTGGCGGTAGGTTTGATAGCTTTTAATCCCTGGCTTATCCTTATACTTTTGGTAGCGGTGATACCATCGTTCTTGGGCGAAACACACTTTAACGAGCGTACCTACTCTCTCTCCCGCTCCTGGACACCTGAACGCCGCGAATTGGACTACCTACGCTACATCGGCGCCTCCGACGAAACCGCCAAAGAAATTAAAACCTTTAACCTTTCCGGTTTCCTGTCCAGCCGCTTTAAACAACTATCTGACCGTTACTACAACCTCAACAAAAACCTTATTGTGAAGCGTGCACTGTGGGGAAGTATACTTTCTGCTATTGGTACGCTGGCTTACTACGGCGCCTATGTGTTTATACTTGCACAAACAGTAGTTGGCGCTATTACAGTAGGTACACTTACCTTTTTGGCAGGCTCTTTTAGTAGTATGCGTGGCCTTTTGCAAGGCGTCATGACGCGTTTTTCCCAAATAGCAGAAAGTGCTTTATACTTGCAGGATTTGTTTGATTTTTTGGAATTGCAGCCCCAGATTACACCGCCAACTAATCCGCTTCCTATTCCACGCCCTATACAGCAGGGTTTTACTTTTGAGGATGTTGGCTTTAAGTACCACAACAGTGAAAGGTGGGCGGTGCGGCATTTGTCGTTCCACTTACGGGCCGGCGAGAAACTGGCTTTAGTTGGCGAGAACGGTGCCGGTAAAACTACTTTAGTAAAGCTGCTGGCAAGGCTGTACGAACCCACCGAAGGCCGCATACTTTTAGATGGCATAGACCTGCGCAAGTATGATCTAAACGACCTACGCCACCAGGTAGGCATCATTTTCCAGGATTACGTGCGCTTCCAGATGACTGCCTCCGATAACATTGCCATTGGCCAGATTAGTAACATACAAAACCATGAGCGCATCCAAAACTCCGCCTATAAGAGCTTAGCCGACCCAGTGATACAGCGCCTGCCGGATAAGTATGAGCAGGTGCTGGGTAAGCGTTTTAACAAAGGCGTGGAGTTATCGGGTGGTGAGTGGCAGAAGGTGGCACTGGCGCGTGCCTACATGCGCGATGCCCAACTGCTTATACTTGATGAGCCCACCTCTGCCCTGGATGCCCGTGCAGAGCATGAGGTTTTCGTTCGTTTCTCAGAACTCATAGAAGGCAAAACAGCCGTGCTTATCTCCCACCGTTTCTCTACTGTTCGCATGGCAGATAGAATTCTGTTCCTGGAGCAGGGGCAGCTAAAAGAACTGGGCTCGCATGAAGAACTGCTGGCACAGAACGGAAAGTATGCAGAACTGTTTAAATTGCAGGCAAGGGGGTATTTATAATTTTGGATGATTGAGTGGCTAATCAAGTATCATCTTTCTTTTTGCCTCCGACACTTATATTATGCGTCACTACCAAGCGCACAATATCTCTGTCGTAGTACTCAATGCCTGAGGATCTCTGCTGAAACCACTTTAAATACCCTGCCTCTACTGCCACACTTTTGCTTAAAGTATAGTTAAGCCCACCATAAATCCTGTTCTGATCGAAGCTGTTGTTAACTATTCTCTTGCCGGCATTCAACATTATTTCATCACTTACCTTTAACTTTAAAATTTGCCGATTGATGGCTGCAACAGTATACTCTAATCCAATGCGGTACCTAAAGCGGTAATTCGAGTTGTAGCCATCGGCAAGTTCACCGTTTGCTGTATTCCTAAAAAAACGCATTTCTGCCTTGTACCGATGGGTGATGCTGAGTTTTTTAATTTGCTGTTTGTAGTCGAGTTGCAGATGGGGCCGGAGCTCTGGCACTACCAGCTTTTCTGTAGCTCTTGGGTTTTGCGGGCTCTGCAGGAAATAAGCCAAGCCTGCCGCCACATTCCAATCTTTACCTAAAGTATACTTTAATTGGCTCCTGACCAGAAACTGATGCTGCTTGTCGGGGTTAAAGAACCTTCTCTCCTCAATTTCGGTGTTAACAGACCATTTGTTAGGCCACTCCAATGTGTTATGGTATCCAAACCAAAGTAGCTGCTGGTGTGTTACCTGCTTATTTTGTGCAAACAGGTAAGTTGAGGCCAGGACCAGGCTTATTGTTAAGCAAATCGTAAGTACAGTTACACCATAATTGTATGAATATGCTCTTTTACTTACAAAGCATAAACTTGCCCTTGTTCTATCCACGTGGAACATGATTAAAAAGGAAAGAACACCGGAAGTATAAGAGAGGCAAGTATCCAAAATAGAATATTAAGTGGTGTACCAACTCTGAGGTAATCGGAAAAACGATAGTTGCCCGGGCCGTAGATCATGGTATTGGTCTGGTAGCCCATTGGTGTCATAAAGCTAAGGGAGGCAGCGTAAGCTACAGCCATAATAAAGGGCTTCGAACTTATTCCTAGCTCTTGTGCTGTTACAATGGCAATAGGTGTTAGCAAAGCTGCCGTTGCATTATTAGACATAAAATTTGTAGCCATAAACGTAATAAAGAAGATCACAGACAGCAGCGCATGCGGCCCATACTCTCCTATCCCATATATCAAGTAGTCTGCTAATAGCCTGGCTGCTCCGGTTTTCTCCAGTGCCGCCCCCATCGATAGTACGCCAGCCAGCATAAAAATCACTTTCCAGTCTATGGCTTTGTATACTTCATCTACACGGATGCATTTAAATAGAATAAGCAGTACCACCCCAGCCAAGGCAGTAAGCACAATAGAGGCAAAGCCCATGGCTGCAACGGCTACAACTAATACACTGATTATCATGACCGGAATAATCTTACCATAATTGTAATGGCTATGCTCTGTTTGCGAGATAATCAGCAGGTCCTCGTTCTGGCGAAGTTTAGATGCCTGAAACTCATTGGCGGCTATCAGCAGCACATCACCGGCAGAAAGTTTAACATGAGTTAGCTTCTCGTGCAGGATTTCGTTGCGGTGCCTGATAGCCAGTACAGAAGCACCATGATTGTACGTTCGGAAGTCTAGCTGCTTTAGTGACTTGCCTTCTAAGTATGAGTTTGGCGGCACAATGGCTTCGTAAAATTTACTGTCGTTCAGGTGTAGGTCCTTGTCTTTAAACTTACGTTCTGATTTAAGTAAAATTCCTTTTTCCTCTTTCAGCAGCTTTAGTTTATCTACATTGCAGCGTACTTTTAGTATATCGTTGGCATGCAGGATTAACGACGGAAACACTTGAATTTTCTCTTTGTGGCGCGTTACCTGCATTACTTCTATATCCAGGTCTTTTACCATGGTGGCTTCTGCTAATGGCACTCCTACTGCAGGCGAGTCGGACAGCAGCACAATCTCAGTCACATAATCTCCTAAATGAAATGTCTCGGAAAAATCTTTCTCCAGCTTTCTGTTTGGTAGCAGGTAACGCCCAATAAAGAACATATATGCCACACCAAGCAGCAAAAACCAAATACCCGCTTTCGTGAATTCAAACATTTGGAGCGGTTCCTCACCCTGGGCTTCGGCTATACCACTTACCAGAATATTGGTAGATGTACCGATCAGTGTGCACACACCACCCATTAAAGCGCCGAAAGACAATGGAATAAGCAGCTTAGCCGGACTAACCCTTATATCGTTGCTTACTTGTATTACTACTGGCATAAGTAACGCGACAACGGCTGTATCATTAATAAAAGCAGATAAGCTACCGGCAATCAGCATAACAGAGAGCAGGCAGAGCAGATAGTTTTTGCGCCCAATACGCGTAAGCCCTACCCCTACGCTGCTAAGTGCTCCCGATTTAAAAATGGCGGAGCTTATCACAAACATCGAGGCCACTGTTAAAGTAGCAGGGTTACTGAAGCCAGCTAATCCTTCGGCGGGGGTTAAGGTGCCGGTTACCATGAAGAGTACCATAGTAAGTATGGCCACTGTATCAATAGAGAGCCTATCAGTTACAAAAAGTATAACTGCAAGCATGATAATACCTAATACTATAGCGATCTCAGATGTCATAGGAGCAGTATCAGGCAATTGTATAGGAGCAAAAGCCCTTACAATGCTTTATAAAGATAGTAATATACAGCATTTTACATGCTAATATTATTATGCAGGCATACGGCTGCTAAGCAGAAAAGCTATACTTTTTAGAAAAATAATAGAGATTAGGCCGGAGATACGCTGTTAAGCCAAGCCTCAGCATCCTCTAAAGCACTGAAGCGTTTAAGCTTTAGTTGGCTTTCTTCCATTGTCTGGTCTAACTGGAAATTTGCAATTTTATCTAGAGGCTCTACATAAGCACCATAAGATAAATTGGCTTCTATAAATTTGTGCTGCAGCTTAACATGAAGCGCGTTTAGCTGCTGTGGGTGGGTTACCATTGAGGAGAAATCGGCTAGTAGCGTATATCCTGACTGTGAAAGAGCTAGTGTGTCAGTTAAATCATTTAATAACTCAGGAACAATGTGTTCATTTTTCCAAAAGCCGAGTATGGTAAAGTGCACACGGTTTGCATCTGCTTCGTAAAGCAATTCGTAGCAATCGTTTTTGGAGACAACTACCTTAGCTGGAGAGGTGATATTTTCTTGCGTATCGGACATGGGTACTTGTACTAATACGTACACTTGCTGCTCATGCCTTACACAATGTAAAGTATAAATTGAACTTTGTAAGCTGATTTATAGATAAGTTTGATAGCGCTACAGCTTTATTGAACTGGACAATTTGTGAACTATTCCATTCTTTACTTCAGTGTTTGCCTCTATAACACGTGCCCCGCTTAGCAGTGTATGGTCTTTTTTGCGGCATACAGTTATACTTGTACCAGCCAGTGTTTCTAAGGTAGCACCATCTTTAAAGTCACTTTCTAGGTACCGGCCTTTAAGTATATGCCCAGAAAGTATGGTTCTTAAACGTTGCGCCGGTTCTTTTTTAAGGTTATTGATATCGGCATCAGAAGGCATCAGGAAAGTATATGCTGTGTTTCCAGACAAAGTTGGAGCCAACCCCGCCTTTACGGCCAACTCACCTAAGTCTGGTTGATTATCAATAATATACTGCAGCATAGATTTATGCTCCTGTTGGGCCTGCACCTGCTGTACAGTTAAAAAAAGTATAGCTACAATAGCGAAACTCCTTAGGGTGATTTTGTCTAAAATACTCACGGATAGATATGCTTGTTCTCAGCAACTTATACGTAGCCAGCTAATTTAAAGCCACATAACATAGCATATATTTCTCTTAAAAACCTGTCTATCAGGTTAGAACATGCGCCAGTTAGCTATTTCCGAAAAGAAATTAGGCAAAGCCTGCGGTACCAGAATCAGGCTTAGAACAAAGCCATAAACAGCGCCATATAAGTGAGCATCGTGGTTAATATTATCGCCCATCTTTTTACCAGAATAGTATGAGTACACCAGGTAAAGTATACCAAGAATAAACCCTGGTATGCAAAGTATGGCGTAAAGGCAAATATCCTGCGTAGGGTAAAAAAGTATACTTGAGAAAACGATGGCTGCCACACCACCCGATGCACCCAAAGCACGATATGGCGGATCGTTGCGGTGCTTGAAGAAGGTAGGAATATCAGACACAACTATAGCTCCGATGTAAATTAGCAGGTAAACCAGAATGCCTGTTGTAGGCCCGAAGATGGCCTTGAAAGTGTACTCCACGTTGTTACCAAAAAAGAAGAACGTGAACATGTTAAAGAACAGGTGCGTGAAATCGGCATGCAGGAAGCCGGAAGTAACAAAGCGATACCACGAGTTATCACGCTGCACAGCGTAAGGCTGAAAGATCCATTGGTGCATCAGGCTCTCGTTCTTCCAGGCGTATATAGAGATGCCAACTGTGATGATGATAAGTATAAGGGTAACGCTCATTTTATAAGTTAGAAAGTTAAAGAATTAGAGAGTTAAAGAGTTTAGTAACTAGAAAGTTATAGGGACAAGCCACAGCCTGCCCTAATCATGCACCCAACGATTTATGAATCCCGTTCCATAAGCTGCATAGCCAGGCCGCGCAGTGTTTCTTTATTCTCTTCTGGTAAAGCAATCGCATCAAGGTGGTGCAGCGCTTTCTTAAAGTATACATCAATGTGCTGTTCTGTCTGCTGACGGATGTTTAATTGATCATATACCTTAGTAACAGCCTGTACCTTTTCTGCTACTATACTTTCGTCGGTTTTATCGCGCCAGCTGGTAATGGTTTGCCGCTGCTGTTCATTTGCCTGCTCCAGCGCCGTCAGCATCAGGAACGTTTTTTTGTCGGAAAGTATATCGCCTCCTACCTGCTTGCCGAATTTATCCTTATCGCCATACACATCCAGCAGGTCGTCGCGCAACTGGAAGGCAATGCCCACATTGTTGCCAAACTGCCTTAAGTGCTCAGCATCTTCATCGGGTGCCCCCTGAAGTAAGGCACCCAACTCCAGGCTAAAGCCTAGTAGTACTGCCGTCTTCAGCGTAATCATGTGGATGTACTCCTGTATGCTTACCTGCGTGCGGTTCTCGAAATTCATGTCCAGTTGCTGGCCTTCGCATACTTCGGCGGCAGTGCAGCTAAACAGTTTGAGCACCCGCGCCAGCTTATCCTGCTCTACATTTAGTAACAGCTCGTAAGCACGTACCAGCATCACGTCGCCGCTAAGTATGGCCGTATTGGCATTCCATTTTTCGTGCACGGTTTGCTGACCCCGGCGCAGCGGCGCCTTGTCCATGATATCGTCGTGCATCAGCGTGAAGTTGTGGAAAACTTCTACTGCTGCTGCAGGCAAAAGTGCCTTCTCGATATCGTTACCGTACATTTTGGCTGCTAAAAGCACCAGTAACGGACGGATGCGCTTACCCCCCAAAGCCATAATGTACCGGATTGGCTCGTACAGCTCTGGCGGGTTTTCGCCGTAGCGCATCGTGGATAAAGTATGATGTACTCTTTCTGAAAGGATGTTAATATCCACAGGGTGTTTAGTGAGTTTTGAGTGTTTCTACCAGTTCCAGATCAATGGTACGGTCGGCGAGGTTAGCACTTTTTACGCGTACCATTACCTCATCGCCAAATGATATGATGCGTTTGTTCTGGCGACCAATAATGCGGTAATTGTTCGCATCCAGATCATAGTAATCGTCGTTCAGGTCGGCCAAACGCACCATGCCTTCGCACTTATTCTCTTCGATCTCTACAAATATACCCCATTCTGTAACACCAGACACTATTCCTTTGTATTCGTTGCCGATCGTATCCTTCATAAACTCTACCTGCTTATACTTGATAGAGGCGCGTTCGGCATCGGCTGCACGTTTTTCCATTTCGGAGGAGTGCTGACAGCGTGCTTCATAATCTTCCTTCTCAGCAGACTTTTCGCCGTCGAGGTAGTGCTGCAGCAAGCGGTGCGACATCATATCCGGGTAGCGGCGAATTGGAGAGGTAAAGTGTGAGTAATGCGCAAAGGCCAGGCCAAAGTGACCTTCGGGCTCGGTGCTATACTTTGCCTTTGCCATAGTTCTGATAGCCAAGTTCTGTAGCACGCTTTGCTCCGGCTTGCCTTCTATTTCTTCTGTCAGGGTATTCAGTTCTTTTGAAATATCTCCTTCCGGGTCAACCTTATAGCCAAACTTGCGGGCAAACAGCGAGAAAGTGCTTAGCTTATCAGGATCAGGAGAGCCGTGCGTACGATAAACCATGGTAGGGCGTTTCTTGCCTTTGCCTAAGTTGTACACATACTCTGCTACCTTTTTATTAGCTAGCAGCATGAATTCCTCAATCAGTTTATGGGCGTCTTTACGTTCTTTTACATAAACCGAAAGTGGCTTTCCGTTCTCATCCAGCTTAAACTTTACCTCTACTGTTTCAAAGCTTATAGCTCCGTTCTGGAAACGTTTTGCCTGCAGCTTTTTGGCAATGCTGTTCAGGATGTTAATCTCTTCAGCAAAGTCGCCTTCTCCTGTCTCGATACGTTCCTGGGCCTCTTCGTAGGCAAACCTTCTGTCGGAGTAGATAATGGTGCGGCCAAACCACTCGTTGTACAGTTTACCGTTATCATCAAGCTCGAACACAGCCGAGAAAGTTAACTTCTCTTCGTTTGGCCTGAGGGAGCAAAGGCCGTTTGAGAGGCGCTCCGGCAACATCGGGATCGTTCTATCCACAAGGTAAACCGAGGTGGCTCTGTGGAAAGCTTCTTTCTCGAGTAAGCTTCTAGTGTGCACGTAATGGGTTACATCGGCAATATGCACGCCTATTTCCCAGTTACCGTTCTCCAGCTTTTTTATCGACAGCGCATCATCAAAATCTTTGGCATCTGCCGGGTCAATGGTAAATGTGGTTATATCTCTGAAGTCGCGACGCTTCGCTATTTCTCCGGCGGTAATCTTATCAGATATCTTTTCTGCCTCTTCCTCTACAGACTCCGGAAACTCAAACGGCAACCCAAACTCGGCCATAATAGAATGAATCTCGGCCTCGTGTTCACCAGCAGGGCCAAACACACGGGTAACTTCCCCGGTTGGGTTCTTGCCTGCCTCCTTCGGCCACTCCACTATTTTCACCAGCACTTTATCACCATTTTCTGCACCGTTCAGGCCACGTTCGCCCACGAACACATCAAAGTATAGCTTTTTAAAGTCTGGCACTACAAAGCCAAAATTCTTAGACAGTTGCATAATGCCCACCAGCTCGGTGCGGGAGCGTTCCAGCACCTCCACCACAATACCCTCGGCACGGCCTCCTACCATTGTTGGTAGTACTTCTACCTTTACCAGGTCGCCATCCATGGCATACTTCAGGTGCTCTCTAAATACGCGTACGTCCTCCTCTGTATCCTCCGACACGATATAGGCATACTTGTTATTTGCCAAGTCTACACGGCCTGTAATGATATTCACGCGCAGGTTCAGTTGGTATTTATCGCCGTCTATCAGTAACAGCTTATTTTCATGAACCAGCGTTTTTAAAATATCAGATACTGTTTCGCGGCCTTTTTTATCTACTACACCAAGTCTGCGGTAGATCTGGCGCATGGTAAACATGGTATCAGGACTGTTGGAGAATGACTCTAGTACTATTGTTTTAGCTGATCTGCGCTCTCTATCGCGACTCTTTTCTTTTCTGGATGATTCTCTTCTTTCTGATTCGCCTCTTGCTGATGAACCTCTTTTAGAAGATGCTTCTCCCCTGCGGGAACTGCTTCTTTCGTTACGGCCATCTCTGTCTCTGCCGCCTTTGCTTGTGTTTTTGCTTCTCATGTATCTTCGTCAAATCTGGCAAGCAGCCAAATCAGCTGCCGCTTTCATTTACAATCATTAACTTAAATAGTTTAAAACTACTATACGCCATATATAAGCGTTTGGCTAAAGATCATAGCTAATTGAGCTCAATTTATATAGTTTTTTTTATATATGATGGGTTTTGAAGTTTATTAGGTAAACTCGTTGAATGCTTTTGAAGGACAGGAATGATTATATGCAATTGATTACACCACCCCAACCCGCATTGCCTCCCGCCTCTCCTGCGCCTTCACAATATCTTGTGGCTCACCTTTAGGAATGGCGTTAATAAGTGTGCGGGTATATTCCTGCTGTGGGTTGCGATAGAGCTGCTCCGGTGTGCCGCTTTCCACAATCTGGCCTTTGCTCATTACAAGAATGCGGTCCGACATATACTTGGCTACAGATAGATCGTGGGTGATAAAGATGTAAGTGATTTGGTATTCCTGTTTCAGTTTGTTGAGCAAATTAAGTACCTGCGCCTGCACCGATACATCCAGCGCCGACACCGATTCGTCGCAAATGATGCATTTTGGCTGCAAGGCTAACGCACGGGCAATGCAGATACGCTGCCGCTGGCCACCAGAGAACTCATGTGGATAACGCTTAAAGTGTTCCGGCATAAGTCCTACTTTTTCAAGTAGTTCCATAGCTTTTCCACGGCGTTCTTTGTCGTTAACGTAAAGTTTATGCACACGCATCGGCTCCATAATGGCCTCCCCTACGGTATGCATCGGGTTAAGCGAGGCGTAGGGGTCCTGGAAGATCATTTGGAAATCGCGACGGCTTTTGCGGAGCTCTTCAGAGCTGAGTTGGGCAATGTCGTGGCCATTGAAGTTTATACTTCCTTCTGTTGGTTCCACCAGCTTTAGCAGCGCCCGACCCAATGTGGTTTTCCCACACCCAGACTCTCCTACCAAGCCTATAGTTTCGCAAGGCATCACCTCAAAGCTAACGCCATCTACAGCCTTTACATAGTCGGTGGTGCGGCCAAAGAAGCCTTTCTTTATCGGGAAGTATATTTTCAGGTTCTCTACCTGCAGGAGTGGTGGCTTCTGCTTGTTCTCCTGCTGGTGCCTGATATCAGTAACAGTGCCTACATATTCATTTACCACATCTACCAACGAAGGAGTGTGTACCTCTTTTTTCCTTTCGATGATATTACCCTGCTCATCCTCCAGCATAAAATCAGATACCGTTAGAAGTATAGACTGCGGCTTGGCAGAAAGCTTTGGACGACAGGCCAACAGGCCTTTGGTATAGGGATGCTGCGGATTTATGAAGATATCCATCACCTTGCCCTGCTCTACCAATTTGCCTTTATACATTACCAGTATTCTGTCGGCAATTTCAGCTACTACACCAAAATCGTGGGTAATGAACAGCACGGCGGTATTCTCCTTCACACGCAGTTCATCAATCAGCTGCAGCATTCGTGCCTGCACTGTTACATCCAGGGCGGTTGTAGGTTCATCGGCGATAAGTATACTTGGTTCGCAAGCCATGGCCATGGCAATCATCACGCGCTGCTTCTGCCCACCCGAAATCTCATGTGGATAAGCGTTGAAAATTTTCTCCGGACGCGGGAGTTTTGCCTTCTCAAAAAGCTGTATAGTTCGTTCTTTCGCCTCTTTTTCTGATAGATTAGTATGCAGCAATAAAACCTCAGCTACCTGTTTTCCACAAGTATAAACCGGGTTCAGCGACGACATCGGCTCCTGGAAAATCATACTTATCTCGTTGCCTCTTATCTGCTGCATCTGCTTCTCGGGTAGCTGAAACAGGTCTACCTTGCCATACTTCTCAGACTGAAAAATGGCCTCCCCTCCTGCTATTCTGCCCGGCGGGGTATTAATCAGCCGCATCAGGGACAAAGCTGTTACCGACTTACCCGAGCCTGACTCACCAACTATAGCCACCGTTTCGCCGGGGTATACTTCAAACGATACCTTATCCACAGCTTTAGTAGTACCGCGGTGCGTGGAGAAAACAGTTTCCAGGTTGGTGACTTTAAGTATGGGAGTAGGTGTTGCCAAGAGTAAATTAAGGTTAGTGCTTTTGGTAAAAATAAGAGTTTTTAGATAATAGTTAAAGCTAACCACTTATTGTTAAGAATAACTGCTAATTCACTATCTTCTAAATACTTTTCATGAACCCACTGTTCGGCTGATTACAGTTTAAAATAAAAATGAAATATTTGTGTTAAACTGTCAATCCTATTCACACTATGAAAAAATTAAAATTTCTCCTTTTCCTTCTCCTGCTGAGTTATTCCTACTGTTTTTCCCAGGTTCCTGACAGCGTGAGCAGCTATGTAAATGAGACGCTGGACATCATGCAGAAAAACTCTTTGTATGCGAACAGGCTTGATTGGTCAGCTATACGTGATACTGTAAGCAAGAAGGTTGCAACCGCTAAAAATAATAAGGAGGTAGAAGGGGCCTTGGTATGGGCGTTTAGTCAACTTAAGGATAAGCATGGTTTCTATGCCGGAGCAGACACTTTTTACCGTTATATACCTGTACCTGCCGAGCCAGACAGGCTTAGCAAGGGCATCAAGGAAGAGTATCAGAAGCCGAGGTCGGTTAAGATTAAAATGCTCGAAAATCAAATTGCCTATTATAAAATGCCAGCTGTATTGATTGGCAGCAACACCAAAAAGATGAAAGAATGGGCAAACATACTTTCTGATTCACTCTGCAAAATTGCATCTAAGAATCCGAAGGCGTTTATCATTGATCTTCGCATGAACAACGGGGGTAATAGCGAACCGATGCACCAGACAATTAAGCAACTTGTTGGCAAAAAAAACAGGATCTATGTGGCTGATTCTAATCTGAAAATTATCAAAGAAAAGAAAAATATTGAAAAAGATTCTGCTGAGATTGCTTATCAACAGGCCGGAATACCAGATAGACCTTGTCAGCTAAACAGTAAAATACCTGTAGCTGTACTAATTGGTCAGGGTACAGCAAGTTCAGGGGAAATTATAGCGTTATCCTTTACAACCCGACATAATACTAAGCTGTTTGGAGAGCGTACAGCCGGAGTAGCCAATGCCACTAATGGTTACCAGATCCAGAACAAAGGATACATGTTACTAAGCCATCTTTATGTAGCTGATGCTAAAAAGAGAGTCCTATCGGAGGAGTTTATTGATCCGGATGTCTACGTTAAAAGCGATGACAACTACAATGAGATAGAGAAAGACGTAACAGTTCAGGCTGCCGTGAAATGGCTAAGTCAGAAGATCAAATAATTAATTTTGCTTATTTCTTAAAAACGAAAGGGGCTGCTCCACATGGAACAACCCCTTTTTTATACTTTATACTTTAGATTATAATCCCTGCTCCTGCTCTACTGTAGTGGTTTTGTGTTCAGGCTCGTGGTGCTCTCCGAAGAAACGCTTCTGGTTAAACAGGATCATTAGCACACCTATGAAGATGGCAGAATCGGCTACGTTGAAGATTGGCCACAGCGACATTGGTTTACCTCCGAAAAGCGGTATCCAATTCGGTACAATACCTTCCCATATATCGATGTAGAACATATCAATTACCTGGCCATGAAACCACGGGGTGGAAGAACCATACGGCGCATTATCGAACCAAACACCATAGAAGGTACTATCGATGAGGTTGCCAATGGCGCCGCCAAGTATAAGCGCGATACACCAGATAAGACCTTTCGGAGCTTTGTGCTTAACCAGGTAGTACAGGTAGTAACTTATACCAAACATGGCCACCAAACGGAACAATGTAAGTATAAGCTTGCCGTATTCAGAGCCCAACTCCACACCAAAAGCCATTCCTGGGTTCAGGGTGTAGTGCAGTTTAAGCCAATCGCCGATCAGGTGTATTTCGCCTGGCAGGCCCATTTCCATGTTGTAATGCACGACCAGCTTTACAACCTGATCTATAATGATCACGGCAAGCGCCGCCATGTAGTATTTCCAGTATTTCATATTTGTTCTTTTGGCAGCTTTAGGTTGAATAACGTTGCACGTATCAAGTAGCACGACTTTATACTTCGCTATAAGCTGCTGCAATATACTTAAAAGTATAAAAGCACCGGTATAGCTACTAAGCCCAACCGATGCTTTTAATTAAATGGCTGCTTTACCGTTTGTCTGAATGTTTATCAGAACGGTGTAGTCATCAATATCCAGTGTGGTAGGGCTGGCTAGTTCTTCCACGATATCCAGCGTTAAAGCCTGTGTTTCGGCACAGATGTAAGCACTGTAATTGATTACTGCCTGATTTACCTCTTCTGCGGCACGTTGCATGTAAATGTGGATCTTGTCCTGAACCTCCAGGTTGCTGTCTTTACGCAGGTTCTGAATACGGTTTACCAGGTCACGGGCAATGCCTTCCTGTTTCAATTCTTCGGTGATGGTGATGTCCAGGGCAACAGTCAGTTTACCTTCGCTGG
The DNA here is from genome assembly GCF_037892465.1 of Pontibacter sp. H249. Taxonomy (NCBI): domain Bacteria; kingdom Pseudomonadati; phylum Bacteroidota; class Cytophagia; order Cytophagales; family Hymenobacteraceae; genus Pontibacter; species Pontibacter sp. H249. The sequence continues at coordinate 130,252 of NZ_JBBKTR010000007.1, forward strand.
CAACCAACCAACCTGGTATATCCTCAGAAGAGATCTCCACATCATCCGGCGTCAGTACGGCTGTCTCGTCATCAGATAGCATGATCTCGAAACCACCTTCGCGCTCCAGGTGTGCAATATCGTTCTGGTCCATTTGCTGTACGGCAGCGGCTACCAGTTTCATTTTTGGTCCGAAAACCTGGCCCAGCTTCTTAAAGTTAGGCTTGATCTTCTTCACCAGGATGCCCGATGTGTCGTCGATGTACTCGATCGTCTTCACGTTCACTTCGCTCATGATCAGGTCGGCAACGGCTTCGATCTGGTGCTTCATTCTCTCGTTAAGCACTGGTATAAGTATGCGCTGCAACGGCTGACGAACTTTTATCATATGCTTTTTGCGCAGCGAGTGCACCAGCGATGATATAGTTTGAGCCAACTCCATACGCTCTTCCAGGTCTTTGTCGATATCGGCTTTCTCTACCTCTGGGTAGTATGCCAAGTGTACCGAATCCTCTTTGTGCTTGTTGCTAACAGCATTCAGGTCGCGGTACAGCTGCTCCATGTAGAATGGCGCGATCGGGGCCGCAATTTTGGCGATGGTCTCGAGGCAAGTATAAAGTGTCTGGTAAGCTGCAATCTTATCGATATTGTACTCGCCTTTCCAGAAACGCTTACGATTCAGGCGCACGTACCAGTTACTCAGGTCATCTACCACGAAATCCTGTATCGCACGTGCTGCACGGGTTGGGTCGTAATCCTCGTAATTCGCATCAACTATACTTATCAGCGTGTTCAGCTTAGAGATGATCCAACGATCTGACTCAGTGCGTTGCGCCATTGGCACATCGGCCTCAGCATAAGTGAAGTTATCGAGGTTGGCATATAACGCGAAGAACGAGTACGTGTTCTGCAAGGTACCAAAGAAACGGCGCTGCGTCTCTACTACACCCTCCGGGTTAAACTTCAGGTTATCCCAAGGCGGCGCATTGGCAATCATGTACCAGCGTACAGCATCCGGGCCATACTTTCCGATCATCTCGAACGGATCTATGGCGTTGCCTAAGCGCTTGCTCATCTTATTTCCGTCTTTGTCCAGCACCAGGCCGTTGGCGATTACGTTTTTGTAAGCCACGCTATCCTCTAGCATTACAGCCAGGGCATGCAGCGTAAAGAACCAGCCACGCGTTTGGTCTACACCTTCGGCAATAAAGTCTGCCGGGAAGTTCTGCTCAAAGATATCCTTGTTCTCGAGTGGATAATGCCACTGTGCATACGGCATGGCGCCAGAGTCAAACCAAACGTCGATAAGGTCTGTCTCTCTGTACATTGGCTTACCCGACTTGCTTACCAGCACGATGTTATCCACGTAAGGGCGGTGCAGATCTGGTACCTCAATAAACTGCTCCATCACACCGGCTTTCACAGATTTATCGATCTCTGAGGTAAGTTCTACTACAGAACCAATGCAGATCTCCTCCTCGCCGTCTTCTGTTCTCCAGATAGGCAGCGGTGTACCCCAGTAGCGTGAACGCGACAGGTTCCAGTCTACCAGGTTCTCCAGCCAGTTGCCAAAACGGCCTGTACCCGTAGATTCCGGTTTCCAATTAATGGTTTTATTCAGCTCGATCAGCCTGTCCTTAACCGCAGTTGTTTTGATAAACCAGCTATCCAGCGGATAGTATAAAACCGGCATATCGGTTCTCCAGCAATGCGGGTAGGTGTGCTCGTATTTCTCTACTTTAAAGGCTTTGCCCTCTTCTTTTAACTTGATGGCAATTTTTACGTCGGTTGGCCTGTACTCCGGAGACGACTCGTCTTCCTTGGCATAGTTCTTCACGTACATGCCGGCAAAATCAGTGATCTCATCAACAAAGCGACCTTGTTTGTCCACGATAGGCACCTGCTTGCCAGTCTCATCAGTGATCAACAGCGCAGGAATATCGTTCTGGGCAGCAACTCTAAAGTCGTCGGCACCGAAGGTTGGCGAGATATGCACGATACCGGTACCATCCTCTGTAGTTACATAATCACCGATGATCACGCGGAAAGCAGGCTTATCTGGAGTTACGTATGGCATCAGCTGGTGATATTCCACACCTGCAAGGTCGCTGCCGTCAAACTGCTCTACTATTTTGTAAGGGATTAGCTTATCGCCGGAATTATACTCTGCCAACGGAATATCGGCTGCCTTCGGGTTAAAGTAACGGCTTACCAGTTCTTTGGCAAGTATAACCGAGATCGGCTCGTACGTATACTGGTTATAGGTCTGTACTTTTACATACTTGATGTTCTTACCAACTGCCAGCGCCGTGTTGCCCGGAAGTGTCCAAGGCGTGGTTGTCCAGGCAAGTATAGATACATGCTCATCTTCACGCTCAAACAGGAACATGTTACGGGTGATGCGCTTCACGGCAAACTGCGCTACAATGGTTGTGTCCTTCACCATTTTGTAGCAGCCTGGCTGGTTAAGCTCGTGCGAGCTTAGTCCTGTACCTGCAGCCGGAGAGTATGGCTGTATCGTATAGCCTTTATAGAGGTAGCCCTTGTCGTACAGGCGCTTTAGCAGGGCCCAGCATGATTCGATGTACTCTCTCTCAAACGTAATATACGGGTTGTTCAGGTCTACCCAGTAGCCCATCTTTTCAGTCAGGTCGTCCCATTGGCCTTTGAAACGCATTACCGTTTCGCGGCAACGCTGGTTATACTCTTCTACCGTAATTTTCTTACCGATATCTTCTTTCGTAATACCCAGCTCTTTTTCTACCTGCAATTCTACCGGCAGGCCGTGTGTATCCCAGCCACCTTTACGGTTCACGTGGAACCCTTTAAGGGTTTTGTAGCGGCAGAAAATATCCTTCACGGCGCGGGCCATTACGTGGTGAATACCCGGCGTACCGTTTGCTGACGGCGGTCCTTCATAAAATACGAACGGCGTGTTGCCCTCACGGGTAGCTACCGATCTTTCAAATACATTGTGCTGCTTCCAGAAGGACAGCACATCTTCGCCTACTTTGGCGTAATTCAGATTTTTATACTCGTTGTACTTCACCGTTTACAGGTTTTTTATCTTCTTCCAGAATTTCTTCTTCAAATTTTAATTTTAGCTGATTCAGATCTAACTCTTCATCGTCATGCTCCAGGTAATATTCGTCGTAATGCTCTATCAGGGCATAAGGGTCACGTTCATACTTACCGCTGTCGAAGCTCATCAGCAAAGTTGGCAATATAATCAGGTTTGTGAACAATGCAATCAGTAAACTGACCGACATCAGCACACCAAGCGCCTTTGTACCGCCAAATTCGGAGAAGGCAAAGATCACAAACCCAAAGAACAGAATCACCGAAGTATAGATCATACTTGTGCCGGCCTCTGTTAAGCTGGTGGTAATAGCCCTGCTGATGTTAAAACCATTCGAAATCAACTCGCTTCTATACTTTGCTAAAAAGTGAATAGAGTCGTCGATGGCAATACCTAGTGCAATGCTAAAAATAAGTGCTGTACTTGGCTTTAGCGGTATGTTGAAAAAGCCCATCAAGCCACCCGCTATCAGCAGCGGTATCATGTTTGGTATCAGCGAGATTATCACCACCCTCGCAGACTTAAACAACAAGGCGATCACAATAGTTACCAACACAAAAGCAAGTATAAGGCTAGAGCGCAGGTTGTTGATAAGGTATTCGTTTCCTTTGATGAAAAGTAGCGTGGTACCGGTAAGGCTCACGGTAGTCTGTGCACCGGAATCGTCGCGGGTAAAGGTCATGGTGTTGCCTGCCTCCTCAACTGTTACGCCCTCTCCGCCATAGATCTCGCGCAGCTCCGGTTTAATTTTATTGATGATCAGCGTATCTAAAACTCTTGAACCTGCATCAGCAACTTTAAGAGAGATGCGTGCCTGCTGCCCGGTGCTGTCTACAAAAGAACGGAGCAGTTGTTGGTTTGCTCCCTCGCCCTGCTTGGCTAGGTAACTAAAGATGAAGTTGCGTTCTGTGTTGTCTGGTAATCTGTAAGAGCCTGGGTCGCCTCCGTAAAATGCTTGTGTTGCTGTTTTAACCAAACCAACTACAGAAATAGGGGCAGAAAGTATAGGCTGCGTGCGCAGGAAGTTCTCCAGCTGGTTCAGTTTACCCAGGTTCGGCAATCGCATCACGCCCTGCTTTACACCTGTGTCCACAATTATTTCCAGCGGCATTACTCCATTAAAGTGATTTTCGAAAAAGGCAAGGTCGGCGTTTACGCTACTTTCTTCCGGCAAATCGTCCACCATGTACGATACCGTTTTCACTTTATATATGCCCAGCAAGGATAATCCGAGTGCTACAATAGTAAAAAAGTATACCAACTGGCGCTTCTCATGCACAATGTAGTCGATGAACTCAAGCAGTTTGTTCAATGGCTTTGCATCGAGGTGGCGCAGTTGTCTTGCTGTTGGCGGCGGCAAATAGGAAAATACCACCGGTATAAGTACAATGCTGATAATGAATGTAACAAAGATGTTGATGCCAGCCACTACGCCAAATTCGTAAAGTATGGCTACCTGCGTAAACGTGAACACCACAAAACCAATGGCTGTGGTTGTATTCGTTACCAGGTTTACTACACCTATCTTGCTAATTACCCTTGACAGTGCCAGTATCTTATTGCCGTGCTTGCGGTAATCGTAGTGGTAGCGCGTGAGCAGGTAGGTTGAGTTTGGTATACCAATTACAACAAGTATGGCGGGTATAAGCCCGGTTAGCAACGATATTTTATAGTCGAGTAAAGCCAGTGTTCCCAACACCCACACTACCACAATGCTGATCATCAGCAACGGGAAAAGCACAGCGTAGAATGACCTGAAGAAAATGAACAGCGTAACGCCTGTTACCAGCATAGCCAGCAGCAAGAACATTTTCATCTCGGCTGATACTTTGGTCGTCATCACGGCGCGCACAAAAGGCAGGCCTGCGTAGTGCAACTTTATACCTGTAGTTTTAGAGAAAGCTTCTGTATGCTCCATCACATTATCCATCACCTCTACGCGGCGGGCCGAGTTTAGAAACTTCGGATCTACGGTAATAGCAATCAGTGTGGCACCGGTTTTATCGTTGATGATCTGCCCGTCGTAAAAGCCCTGGTTGCGCACCACTTTCAGGAGACTATCCAGCTCTGGCTGTGTTTCCGGGAAGCTGTCAAAAATTGGGGATGTGGTGAACTTACGCTCTGCTGTATCTTTTACCACCTGTACCAGGTTCGGCAACGAGATTACTACTTTCACGCCCTCTACTTTCGCCAGCTGGTCTGTCAAAGCTTTCAGCTTCTTAAAATTAGGAAGCTTGTATACTTTGTTGTCCTGCATGCCCACCACCAGAATGTTGCCATCCTCGCCAAATGTCTGCTTAAAGCGCTGGAAGTACTGCATGTCCACATCGTCTTGTGACACGACATTGGCAAAATCGTAAGACATTTCTGCGTCTTTGGCTTTATAAGCCATAAACGCAGTAAGCATGGCTAAGACGATAAGCAGTCTTAACCTGTTTTTAATTATAAAAATGGCAATCTTATTCCACATGATCTGCTACAATTCGGCAAAGGTAGGCAATTTTGGTTTGCTATATGGCTTAGAAAGTATAAACCTTGCCGGAAACTGCAGTCTTTAAAGGGACTACAAAGCAAAAGGAGCAGCACCCATTTTTAGATACTGCTCCTTTAGGTATAATTTATAATTTAGCTTTTGCTCATGGATGATTTAGAACTAGAGGACTTGTTTTTAGGAACACAGTTTGGTACTTCCTTTCCGTCTTTCTTTTTTGTTCCTACAGGTTCATAGCCTTTCCAGCATGGGTTGTTATCCTTTAAACTGTTATTGCTGCTATTTGATTTCGATGAATTAGCCATTTCTTAATTGTATTGGTTTCACCTATACTTACGAATGGCTCTTTGTGAGCAGTTTTATCTATTTGTTAACCCTGCTTTTGTTTTAGTCAATCGTTAAAACAATGGCGTAACAGGTTGTTGAAAAGAATACAATTATCTCTTTCCTGATTTTACCATAGCCATTTTGCTTATAGCTTTCAACAGCTTTTACTCGTTAATCTTCGCTTAGATTTTAACTTTCCTGAACATATGTCACTTTATAATTAGCCTCTGTGAATAACTGCTATGCAAAACTTGTGTAATTCACTTCAATCGGATTTTTACCCATTTTATTCACATGTAATTCATCAGATAAATTACCCATAATTGAGCAAAGTATAGGGTTAACTATATTTTACATAAGTACTGCACTATAAGCTAAAATGAAGATTAATGAATCCGGCTTTTTTGTATAAAGATCCCTACTTAAAGAACTCTGATTTTAATAATAACAGTTTAAATACTGTGCGTTTTGTAAAGAAAAAGCCCCGTTTACTTACAAGTAAACGGGGCTTGACGAGTACCGCATAAGCTACATGCGATCTATCCATTCTTTAATTTCATGTTTTGTTTTGCCTATCTTCTGTTGCATCCGGCCCAGCCACTCATCCTGTTTGCCTTCCTCATATGTAAGGTCGTCATCAGTCAAATCGCCGTACTCCTGCTTTATCTTACCCTTCATTTCGTTCCAATTGCCTCGGGTTCTATATTCTGCTTCTCTCATAGTTTTATAGCGTTAATTAATAAACTAATAACGTACTATTAAGAACTCAGGTTGGGGGTTCAAAAACAATAAACAACAGGAGAGTCTGTTATATCGAGCCTGTTAGCCTGCTTTTTAGAGCTGAGATGTAACAGGTTGCTGTACTTGTTCTACCCGAAACGATGGTGCCTGATAATCCTGCGGCAGGTAATGGGCAGGTATGGTTACCATATTACCATCGCGCTGTGCCCGGTAGTGCGGCGACAGGATCTCAATACCAGCTTCATTAAACTTATCTTGTATGTTTTGATGGATATCGGAGTAAATCTGAGCCATGTTAGCTGCTTTAAAAGTATAGGCATTTAATTGGTAACTAACATAAAAATCGTCCAAGCTGGTTTGCAACACAAACGGACTTGGTATTTTTTCGATGTTAGGGCAGGCAAGGGCAGCATCTATTAAAGCCTGGTGTACTTTTGGCCACGGCACATCATACCCAATAGTAACGGTAGTATGCAGTACCAAACCTTTCTCGCTCTGCTCGCTGCAGGTTGTAAAGTTAGTGGTATGGTTATTCAGGATCATGGCATTGGGAATGGTGATGTCTTCGTTCTTTGTGGTTCGAACCCTGGTAACGAGCAACGTTTTTTCCAACACATCTCCTGTTATATCCCCTATTTTAATTCTATCTCCTATCTTAAAAGAACGCATATAAGTAAGCACTAGGCCTGCTACCATATTGGCAATGGCCGACGACGAACCCAGTGAGAAAAGTATACCCAGGAAAACCGATACCCCCTGAAATACCGCTGAATCCGATCCAGGCAAGTATGGCCAGATCACCACAAACATAAATGCATAAAGCAGGAAGCGTACAATATTGTAGGTTGGCTTTGCCCAGTCTTTGTAAAAACCCGGAACCTCCAGTTTGCCCTCTTCAACCTCGCCTGCCAAGAAGCGCAGGAACTTCACTACATAATGCGTTACAACTATAATTACCAGAATAGTAAGTAGATTGGGTATATAGTTTACCAACCCGAACACGATTTGGCGAAGTGGACTGATGATATAAGACAGTAATGTTTCAGCATAGCCCTGTGTCCAAGGGAAGATGCTGAATAGCACCGGCAACAGTATGTAGAAAAGTATGAATACGGTAACTACCTTAATAAACTTTACCACTGCCAATATAACTGCGGCTTCGCGTTCCGGCGTGAGCATTTCGTAGTTTTTCACCTTCAGGCCTTTTAATCGCTTGCCCTGCTGCTCTTCTACTTTCTGGAACAGGTACTGAAACAGCCTGTTTACATACTTCATCAGGAAGTAGAAGATAACCAGTACTAGGATAGCTAAACCTATTTCCAGAGCAATGGTACGCAGGCTGTTCTGCTTTGCATATTCGGCTACCGAAGTCCTTATTTTAGCGGCATACAGTTCTGCCAGTTCTTCGCGGGGCCTTTCAGCAAATGTTGCATCGGCTTCTGTTACGCTTACAATTACCTTATCCAGGTACGTGATATCAGTGGTAAGCACATGGTCCACTACATTTACAGAGTCTTCAGAGAAGAGATGTTCACCGGCCAGTTCTTTTACTCTTCTGCTTATGGCTGCAGCGCGTTCTTCTTTACTGAACGAGCCAACCGGATTATAAACGTAGAATAATGTATCACGGTCAAGTATAACTGGTGCTCCTTTTATAACCTTTACTGCCTGCTGTTGGGCGGCTTCAGTATTTTCTTGTGCAAAGCCCTGGCTGAAGACCAGCATGGCAAAAAGGCACAATAAAAGTTTGGTAATTCGCATTCCTGGAAATCTTGTTGAATCCTTTAAACTACAAAAAATTTCCGATTATGCATTTTGCTTATATCCTTTGCTTTACTTTTTACATGTGGATAATCTGCAATAAATCGCCATCTCTATTGCTTATGAAAGTATTCAGGCAATGTTATTAGGCAAATTTTTTAGGTAGATTCATAGCGGAAGTTTGCATCATTTAAACAAAAAAGGCAGCCTGGTTTCCCATACTGCCTCTCTTATACTTTATACTTTTATACTTAAGCCAGCTTCTCGAAGATGCTCTTAAAGCTAACGGCTTTGTTTATATAATTGTGCAATTCGCTGATTGGCATACGCACCTGCTCACGGCTATCGCGGTCACGAACAGTAACGGTGTTATCCTCCAGTGTCTGGTGATCCACAGCGATACAGAATGGTGTTCCGATGAGATCCTGGCGGGTATAACGCTTGCCGATGCTGTCGCGCTCTTCATAGATCATGTTGAAATCATACTTCAACGAGTCGAATATCTCGGTGGCTTTCTCTGGCAGGCCGTCTTTCTTCGTTAGCGGAAGTATAGCTGCCTTAACCGGAGCCAATGCCGGATGGAACTTCAGGAACGTACGCGACTTGGTGCTGTCACCTTCAACGATCTCCTCTTCAGTATAAGCATTGCAAAGCGTCATCAGGAACAGGCGGTCTGCACCAGCTGATGTCTCGATAACATAAGGTACGTAGTTACCATATGGTTTGCCATCTTCGTTCAGGTCGTTGTCGAAGTACTGCATTTTCTTGCGGCTCAGCTCCTGGTGCTGCGTCAGGTCAAAGTCGGTGCGTGAGTGTATACCCTCTACTTCTTTGAAACCGAACGGGAAACGGTACTCGATATCGACAGCGGCATTTGCATAGTGAGCCAGCTTGTCGTGGTCGTGGTAACGCAGACTTTCTGCTGGTATACCTATAGCTTCATGCCATTTCTTACGAGTTTCTTTCCATTGGTTATACCACTCCATTTCGGTGCCAGGGCGAACAAAGAATTGCATTTCCATCTGCTCAAACTCACGCATCCTAAAGATAAACTGACGCGCCACAATCTCGTTACGGAAAGCTTTACCGATCTGTGCGATACCGAAAGGCACCTTCATACGGCCTGTTTTCTGCACATTCAGGAAATTCACAAATATACCCTGTGCTGTTTCAGGGCGCAGGTAAATTGTCTGAGACTCTTCGGCCACAGAACCAACCTGCGTAGAGAACATCAGGTTAAATTGCCTTACATCTGTCCAGTTAGCTGTACCTGAGATGGGGCACTTAATTCCTTCGCTGATGATCAGTTCACGTACGCCATCGAGGTTTTCGTCTTCCAGTAACTTACCCATTTCGGCAAGTAAGGCACCTGCTTCTTCTACTTTGCCTTCGTTCTCATATTGTGCAGCTTTATCTTCTATCAGCACATCAGCACGGTAGCGCTTTTTCGAATCCTTGTTATCGATCATCGGATCGTTAAAGCTGTCTACGTGGCCGGATGCCTTCCAAACCAATGGGTGCATAAAGATGGCAGCATCCAAACCAACTACATTCTGGTTCAGCTGCGTCATGCATTTCCACCATAGGTTCTTGATGTTGTTCTTTAGTTCTACACCCATTTGGCCATAATCGTAAACAGCCTGCAGGCCATCGTAGATATCGCTGGATGAGAATACAAAACCATACTCCTTTGCGTGAGAGATAATATCTTTTAACTGTGCGTTTTCCACAGTAGCTTTTTCTTGTGTCGCCATGGTGCAAAGATAGCTTTTTAGAGTTTTATAATGCCAGTAAGTGTTTAGAGATTTTGTGCAGAGGCTTTTATACTTTTTTACTTACATGCTAGTTACCTTACTTTCTAGTTTTAGAGCTTATGTAACTATAAATTAATTGTGTTAACAATTTCTTAACATTAGGTTTAAGTACGTTCGCAGTAATTTGAGGTAACTTGCACAGTTTTTATAAAATAACAAATTTTTACCCCGATGCCTAAAACCAAGAAAGGGAAAAAACCTATCGTTTCCGTTCAACCTTACAAGTTCAGAAAGCGCTATAGTACGGTTGATATCTACATTCAGAAAGAGAAGAAATTCCTTTACTTTATTGCTTTCTCGCTTATTCTGGCTGGTATTGTTTATCCATATGCCTCTATTGCCATGTGGGTAGGCTTTGCTTTTGCAGGCTATTCTGCCATTGCGAACGATAGTATTCAGACAATCGGTACGTTCATCGTTTCTAATGAAGACAAGAAATGGTATTGGCAGTGGCTGTTTATGGGCACCATTTTCCTTGGTACTGTTTTTTATAGCTGGTACGCCTTCGACGGTGATGTTACCTACCAGCGCTTAGCTTCTAAAGGTTTCGATCAAACCCCTGACAATTTTGTGTACCTGCAGTTGGCGGCTCCTATAGTACTGCTGTTACTAACTCGCTTTAGAATTCCGGTATCTACTACTTTCATGCTTTTGAGTGTGTTTACCGTTAGCTCTGGTGCCATCATTAGCATGGTTAGCAAAAGTTTAATGGGTTATGTAGCTGCTTTTGTTTCGGCATTCATCATATACATAATTCTTTCAAAGGTTATAAAGAAGTTCATCAAAGGTAAAGCACATTCTTTCTGGATTTGGGCTCAGTGGATCATTAGTGGTTTCTTATGGCACACCTGGCTTGCTCAGGACCTTGCAAACGTAGCCGTATATCTTCCCCGCCAGTTAAATATAACTGAGTTTGCTGCCTTTGCTCTTTTCATCTTCCTCGGATTAGGCTTCATGTTTTTTAGGCGCGGAGAGAAAATCCAGCATATCATTAACGAGAAATCTGAAGTTCGCGACGTTAGAAGCGCCACCATTATCGATTTGGTGTATGCAGTTATACTTTACTACTTTAAAGAGGTAAATAATATCCCGATGAGTACTACTTGGGTGTTTATAGGCCTACTAGCAGGCCGTGAGTTAGGTATGCGCCTGCGTGCTCATGACAGCTCAGTTAAGTTTGCCAAGACTTTCGGATTGATTGGTAAGGATATATTTTCTGTAACAATTGGTTTGATTATATCGGTTATACTTGCCGTTGCCATCAACCCTGTTATTCAGGAAGAGCTGATAAACTTCTTCTTCGAGTAAGATTTTGATACCATAATATTTTAAGATGAAGGCCCGGCATTGCTGGGCCTTTCATTTTAAAATATGTTTATACTTTTGCTACAAAAGCGGCTTCCATTTATGTTTTGGCTGTTCTTGTTTACTTTTTCCACTTACATTTTTGAGTCATTGTAACGCACATATTCTATAAAGAAACAGCCCCAACTTTTTTAAAAGCTGGGGCTGTTTCTTTATATTCTTGTTTATACTTTTACTTCTCTGGCCACATCACTTCCAGGTTATCATTAATGAAAACCCCAAAGTTTACCGCTATCAGTTGATCTTCGTCAAAGTATAAGTCGATCATTTCTTTCTCAAATGAGATACGGGTTTCTCCGCTTTCTGCCTCTTCCTCCTCCATACCTGTGATGTTGTTGTCGGCAAATAGTCGGACAACTTGCTCTTTGCTCATCTCGAAAATACGCTCACCCCAAAGTTGTACTTCACGGTTTGCGGTTTCAATGCAGCTTAGTTTGTAATCATCCTCTTTGTCGAAATATAACGAGTAACCGTCTTCCCAGTAGTTCCAGGCTTCGTGCTCGAATTCGTCGTCTTCTTCAGACTCTTCGATTTCTTCCGGCTCGCCTATCAACTCCTCTACTTCTTCCATTGTCAGGCCAAACTTGATCTTACCAAGTCCTTTACCTAACCTGATGTCTTTGTTGATCATTTTTAACAGAAATTATTTTTTGCAAAGATACGTTTTTAACTTATTCTATGGTTATAATTTAATCTACAGTTGTTGCATTACTTACTGTATTTGGCCTTAAACTTCTCCATAAGTTGCTGATAGGTTTTGTTGTGTTTTGCCAATTGCCACTTTTCCTTAAATATCTCAGCTGATTTTGCCTTTACCGGATCGGGATCCTGTGGTAACTGCTCTCTGCCGTGAGCGCCGCTTTGGCCCTTCTTATCATCCGGTACAGGTCCATCGTACTTTTTCCCGCTTTTATGGTTTGCGTAACGCCTGGCTCTTGTATAGCCCATTTGCAGGTATTTACGAGCCATGTCTGCACCTATAAAGTCTTCCTGCTCCAGGTAATCCATGAACAACTCAAATATTTTTTCAGATGATTCTTTGGCTATCTCTGGAGTTTTAAAGCGCCAGTGCGGTAGTATCTCTGATTTATATGGCTCTACTAACAGCACTCCCTGCTCACCTTTACCCACTCTGTACAACTCCGGATGTTTTCTAAAATCTGTTTTACTGAAGTCCTGGTTATAGTTAAACGCTTTTCCCATTCGTCTCTTCGTAAGCCATATTTGCTTGTTTTACTGGCACAGTTTGATATACTGAATACTGCTCTGGGTAAATAACAATAAAGCTATTGTTTTTATAATCTCTTGAAAGCACGCGAGGTACATAATCCAGGTTGCTATTGTACGACACCGTTTTTTTCCTTGCTGAGATTACCACCACCATGTCATCATTTTTCAGGTCAGACCTCATACTTTCTATCTCATCTACATTCGTGTACTGCTGGTAAGCTGCATCTACAGTAGGTTTACTGCTGTTAATCGCCTGTTTTATCTTGTTTAAGGTCCTTCTACGGGCTCTAAATACAATGGGTGCCCCTAATTGTGTCGACAACAATTTAATCGCTCTCATCCACCTTAAAAAGCCTCTTTCCAATTCTGCATTTGTTGGTACAATTACGATTAACCTTCCTGTGGTATTTAAAGGTTGGATCAGCTTACATACCAATATCATCTCATCAGTATTCTCCAGCAGGTTATCCAGTACTGAACCAAATATTCTATCGCGTGCAGTAATTTTGGCGTTCCAGCCCAGCACCACTTCGGTAATCATCAATTCTTTTATAGCCCTTAATATACCACTCGGCACACTTACATCAATTTTAGATACCAGCTGAACATCGTTATCTGTCGCAGAGGCATGTGTTATTGCTTCCTGCAGCATTTTGTTTTTCTTGAAGATTTCTTCTTCAGCATGCTCGTTATCTATGACTACTGCCAAAGGATATATGGGTGCTTTGTGCATTGGGTTCTTAAGCATCACTGCCAGATCAATTAGCCTCTCAATTGTTTTAGGATTACCAATCGGTACTAATATCTTGTCTGGTTTTTGACTGATGTCTGGTTTTCTTCTGCTTTCGAAAATGGCCAGTTTCTTGCCCACTTTTTCTGTTGATAGTGAGCTTATCATACTTGATGTTAATATCAACACTACTGCACCATTTAAAGCACTTTCTCCAATCAACCCAATCTCGAATCCTGCTAATACCACTGCCAGCGTTGCGGCCGCGTGTGCACTACTCAAACCGAATATCAGGTTCCGTTGCAGTATGGTAAATCCGAATATTTTTTGCGTGAGAAAAGCTGCAGCATACTTTGTTATAGGTGACAGCACTACAATAGTTGCTGCTATAAGCATGGCATTGGTATCTGTAAAGAGCACTTTTAAATCAACTAGCATACCTGTGCTTATGAGGAAGAACGGAATAAAGATGTTGTTACCAACAAATTCTATTCTGTTCATTAGCGGTGATGTATGGGGGATCAGTGGGTTAAGTGCTAAGCCTGCCAAGAATGCGCCTATTATCGCTTCCATTCCAGCTAGCTCTGACAAAAACGCTGCAAAGAAGATTACTGTTAGCACAAATATGTACTGCGCTCCCTTCTCACTTTCTAGCTGCTTAAACATCCATTTTGCAATCTTTGGAAAGCCCCACAAAACTACTGCAACAAAGGCTATCATTTTGATCACCATTAATACCCAAAAACCAATGTTTGTCTCGCCCTGTGTAGAATTTATTATGATAGCCAGCACAAACAGCACAGCTGTATCTGTGATTAATGTACCACCGATAGTTATTGTTACTGCTTCGTTTTTGCTAAGTCCTAACCTGCTGATTATTGGGTAGGCAAGTAATGTATGAGGTGCAAACATACTGGCCAAAAGTATAGCTGGCTTTATATCATAGTTGTGTAGGTATAGGAATACAAGTGTTCCTATGGTTATAGGTATGATAAAGGTAAATGTGCCGAAAACTATACTTCTGATTTTATACCTTTTAAAATCAATCATGTCTATTTCAAGCCCTGCCTGGAACATGATATACAGTAATCCTACTGTACCGAAAAGTACTATACTTGCATCCCTCTCTAATATGTGAAACCCGTTCGGCCCTAATATTACTCCAGCTACTATTAAGCCTACTATACCTGGTATGCTAAATTTCTTCAGGAATATTGGTACAATAAGTATTACCAGAAGGACCAACGTAAATATTAGTACAGGCTCTTCGAACGGGAGCGCCAGATTCATCAAAAGCTTCATGTTTCTCTTGGTGTCGTTTGTGTATGCTTTAAAGATATAGAAATTTTATTTTACACTTTTGTTTCCTCGCTTGTGATATTTACTCTTTTCTGAGTTGCTTTTCCACCTATCCACATCATCTATATCTTAATTATTTTTTATAAGATAAATCTTTAAATAAATCTTCTTTTGTTATTTGGTGTGTTTATAAGTTGATAACTCTACTCATTTTTGAGAAGCCTTTATAACTTGTTTACTCAGTTTATACTTATCACCAGTTCTTCCACATACTCGTTTCACTATTTCTTTTGATCTTCAAAGTTTTAAGTTGTTTTTCCACTATTTTCCATTTTATGTGTATTTCTTTTTAAACACTTTACAGATTCGTGGAAAATAGTTTTTCTTGGTGCAGCTTATGCACCACTTTCCACTTTCTACGCAAATTTTCAGGGTTTATACGAGTATATGATTTTAGGTGTGTAAAGTTGTTCTGTAGTTACCCACGTTTTTCCACAGTTATACCCACACTTTTGTTAAGTTCTCACACCCCTTATTTGATGTGTAATTTTGATTAAGTATTATTCAAGATTACACTTATAGGGACTTCGCAGCTGTCATACATTAGAAGTATTTTCAGCTCATCATAAGTTGGCTTGACCTTAACATTCTTTGAATAGTAGATTACCTTTCTCTCAAGAGATGGCGATTACTCTTATGTGGATTGCCTTAAATAGTATGGCATAGTGTGGCAGCGGCTTTAATGTTTATACATTATGCTGACTTGTATCTCTGTTACAAGTACTGCAGCTGCAATTATTATGTAAGGTTATTGGAGGCTTGCTGTCCTTATTAAATTTATGTTACTCTCGGATTTTGTTAAGCATAAAAAAGGGAAGCTATATGGCTTCCCTTTTTCGTAATGTTCAGGTTTTTTAAAACTCTATCTTTTCTCCTTCTATTGCCCAATTTGCTCTTACATCTAATGTCTTTTCGTATATATATACTTTTTCAGGACTTCGTTTAAATTCAGGATCTCCTCCATCCCATCTACCATTGTTGTTCTCATCAACCAGCACTCTCAATTTGTATGATCCTGGTGTGATGTTCTGGAAATTAAATGATTTATTATTTTTTACTTCTCTTATCACTTTGAAATCTGGAGTAATGAGCTGAATTATAAATGAAGGTTGTTTTGTTGTTACAGTTCCTCTTATACTTCCTTCTCCTTCAGTTTCTGCTATACTTATTGATACTGGTGTAAAACTTATTGGTGCTCCTTCTGTAGGCTTAACTACAGTACTATCTACTAGTATAGATATCCTTTTATTATTGATACCATTAAGTTTAGGCATCCTAAATGTAATTTCTGTTTTAGTTGAATCCAGTTTTACCTCTTCAGGATAGGTGAGTTTTTTTGAAACAATTGTATCAGCTAATATACTTACTGGTTCTTTGCCAACTATTGTAACAGGTGTTTCTAACTCTACAGTAACATCAGATCCTATAGCATTAGATTGGCTTGCTGTATTGTTCATAATTTTTAGTTGAGCCCCTCTAAATCTTTGTGCTCTCTTGCCTTCGAATTTTATCTCGACAGTATCAACCTTACTATTACCTGCAGAATCCACAGCTGTCAATATTGCTTTTCCACCTTTGTAATTACCAGTTTTAAACACATCTACAGTTTTTCCATCTGCGGTTATTTTGTATGGAATTTTAATAGTACCAGCCTCAGCAGGACTCGCTTTAAATGTGCGGATTCCTTCGTTATAGTTTGCAGCAAATCTATCTAAGTAATTTTCTCTGCGTAGCAGTATAGGTTTTTTAGTATCTATTTTTATCAATCCTAATTTAACAGGTTCAGTATCTGCCGTAATGTTAATCGGTTTAGGCAGGTAAGCTATTCTCTCTTCTTCATTGTCGTAAAATGCGTTGTTGTTTTTATCTGCTAATGCATATATCCTGTACTCTCCCTCTTTTATGTTTGTCAGCTCAAAGCTTCCAGCGTCTGATACTGTGGTTTGATAATATGGTTTGTTTTTTCTGATGCTTAATGTGTCTGTTGTAGGATATAGCGCTACAATTACATCTTTCTGTGGCTGCTGGGTTAAAGCGTTTACCACAGTTCCGCTAACTTTACTTGAATCTATGTAGTCGCCTGTACTGAATGATAACCTCAGGTTTTCTACTTGATTTTTTTCAGTGATATCTGTTATACCTTCCCTGAAGCTAAAAGTATAAGTAGTATTCTCAAGAAATGGCTTTTCAAATTCCAGGCTCAGCACATTTTTGTTTGATCTGACTTTATACTTGTTGTCCGTATTTGGTGTAATTAGCAGCTGTGTGTTTAAATTGTTTTGCTGTACTTCTTCATCAAATGTTAATGTTATCGTATTGGTATTAACATTTAGTTGCTGATCTTTTGGATTGCTGCTTTGTAAAGTAGGGGGCGTTTCATCTTTAGGTCCCCCTTCTGGGGCGCTTACACTGGCACAGGATGCTGCCATGGTTGCTGTGGATAAGATCAGGAAAATGTGCGTTAGCTTCATGTATAATGGGTTTCTTTTAAAGTAAAAGAGGCAAACTTTCGCCTGCCCTTCACTTTATCTTCTGTAATTTTTGATTTATTTCTTTCTAGCTACAAAAATAAGACTTGAGTAATCATTGCCGTTCTTTTCAGCGTAGCTGTTGGATTTAAAACCATTCATCACGCTATTAATCATTTTTGTTTTGCCTGCCTTATGTTTCTCACTTAGCATGCTTACATAATATGCGTCGAATTTCATTGGCAGCACCTCTTCCAGAACCATCTTGTGTTTCTTCAGGAAACGCTTCATGGTTGCTTGAGTGAAGTGATAAAGATGTCTGGGTACATCGTACGCTGCCCAGTTCTCTTTGTAAAGTTGAGCATCATGTGAGTCTGCATTTGGAACTGCTATAACTAAAGTTCCCTCTTCTTGTAGCATCTCCACTAATTGCGCCATTGTTTCATTCAAAGTATGAATATGCTCCAGCACATGCCACAAAGTTATAATCTCAAATTTCTCACCTTCCAACTCGTTTAAATCGGAGGCTATTAATTCTTCTGTTTCTTTAGAAGCTATAGCTCGGGCTTTCTCGCTTGGCTCTACTCCTCTTATTTCCCAGCCATCTTTTTTGCAAGCTGATAGGAATATACCAGTGCCGCAACCATAATCTAATATTGTACCTTTTGTGGGAATGTATCTGTTAATAAGTTCTACCTTTTGTTTTGTAGTGATAGACCTTACTACATGATATGCTTTGTTGATAATTCCTGCTTTGGTGTTGCTGTGCGATATGTAATCCTCGGATTCGTAATAGTTACCAATACTATCAGCATCTGGCCTTGGGTTGGTAAACTTGAAAGAGCAATTTTCACATTCCACAATTACAAAGCTTTCCTTTGAAACTGAGTTATCTGTTACAACCAAAAAATTCTTGAATTCTTCTTTGCCACATACCGGGCATTGCTCCAATCTTTCGTAGCTCATTTATTTTCCTAAGTATACCATTAACACAGAAATGTCTGCCGGCGACACACCGCTGATTCTAGACGCTTGGCCAATTGTTTCTGGCTGCACTTTGAATAGCTTTTCTTTTGCCTCTGCCGATAGCGCAGGGATATCACGGTAGTTTATTTTACCCTTGATGTTGTAGTTTTCCAGCTCGCTCATCTTGTTAGCCATTACGTACTCTTTCTCGATGTAGCTTTCATACTTTACTGCAATACCCGCCTGTTCTACACTATCATTTTTAAACTTACTCAGGTACTCTGCAATAGCTGGTATTGCGGCAGCGATATGCTCTATTTCAACGTTTGGCCTTTTGATCAATTGCCCAGCACGTTGCTTTTCTGTTATCGGAGCAGAGCCAAGTTCTTCCAGTTTGCTGTTGATATCTCCTGGCTCAATCGGCTTGTTATTTAAGTATGCGATGATTTCACCTGTTTCTTCTATCTTCTTATCCACAGCTTTCAAACGTGCTTCGTCTGCCAAACCTAATTGGTAACCAAGCTTTGTAAGGCGGATATCTGCATTATCCTGGCGTAGCAGAATACGGTGTTCGGCGCGTGAGGTGAACATACGATACGGCTCATCTGTACCTTTATTTACCAAGTCATCGATTAGTACTCCTATATAAGCCTCAGATCTTTTTAATACGAATGGTTCTTTGCCATGCACTTTATTATGCGCGTTTATTCCGGCCATCAGCCCTTGGCAGGCTGCTTCTTCATATCCTGTTGTTCCGTTGATCTGACCTGCAAAGTATAAGTTGCTAATAAGCTTTGTTTCCAGGGTCAGGTTAAGCTGCGTCGGCGGGAAGAAGTCGTACTCTATTGCATAGCCAGGTCTAAACATCTTGGCATTTTCAAACCCTACTATTTTACGAAGTGCTTTGTACTGTACATCTTCAGGCAGCGAGCTGGAGAATCCGTTAACGTATACTTCTACTGTATTCCATCCTTCCGGCTCTACAAATATCTGGTGGCGGTCACGCTCAGCGAATCGGTTAATCTTATCTTCTATACTTGGGCAGTAGCGCGGGCCTAATCCCTGTATACGTCCCTGGAACATCGGAGATTTTTCAAATCCTGTTTTCAGGATCTCGTGTACCTCTGAGTTAGTATAGGTAATGTAGCAGCTGCGTTGTTTAGCTAATGGCTCTGTATCTGTGTAGGAGAACTTAGATGGATTCTCATCACCAAACTGCTCTTCCATGCGGCTGTAATCCAGGCTACGTCCGTCTACTCGTGGCGGCGTTCCGGTTTTCATACGGCCAGCTTCAAAGCCGAGTTCTATCAGTTGTTCGGTTATTCCTTTGGCAGATTTTTCACCTGCTCGGCCACCTCCCAGTTGCCTCTCTCCAATGTGGATAATGCCATTCAAAAATGTGCCATTCGTTAAAATTACGGCCTTTCCACGTATAGTTATCCCCAGGCTAGTACATACACCAACAGCTCTTCCATCCTCTACTTCTATACCAGAAATCATCTCTTGCCAGAAGTCCACGTTTTCTGTTTGCTCCAGCGTTAAGCGCCAGGCTTCTGCAAATCGCATGCGGTCACTTTGTGCACGTGGGCTCCACATAGCAGGACCCTTCGATTTATTAAGCATTCTGAACTGGATCATGGTTTGGTCGGTGATAATGCCGCTCATACCACCCAAGGCATCTACTTCACGAACTATCTGACCTTTCGCCACGCCACCCATTGCAGGGTTGCATGACATCTGGGCTATTGTGTTCATGTTCATAGTTGCTAACAGTACTTTCGAACCCATCTTTGCTGCCGCAGCGGCTGCTTCGCAACCCGCATGACCGGCACCAACTACTATAACGTCATATTCTGGAAACATGTAATTCTGGATTTAGAGATGTTTCACGTGAAACATCATCTGGGGGTTGGTAATTCCTTTTTTACGATTAAAATTTACGCAAAGATAAGGAAGAATCTTCTTGATTGCGCATAAGCTCCTCTTGCTCTTCGGTTTTATCCTTAAAACCTAGCAAGTGTAGCACGCCGTGGATGATTACGCGGTGTAATTCATTGTCAAAGGTGGTTCCCAAATCTTTTGCGTTGTCCCGAACACGATCAATACTAATAAAAATATCACCTTCAATGATGCCTTCTTCATCGGCATTATCAAAGGTGATAATATCTGTTAGGGTATCGTGGTCGAGATAGGATACGTTCATCTCGTGAAGGTAATCATCGGAGCAGAAAACGTAAGTAAGGCTTACTAACTCCTGGTTATGTTCTTCAATTACGTCGTTGATCCACGCTGCAACCTGATCTGGGTTTTTTAGCTCGAACTCTACGTCCTCGCTAAAAAACTCAATTGGAAGATCCATTCTGTGATGGGGCAATGTTAAAGACTAGCTGTACTTTTTTACCGTTCTCCTCGAAGCTTACTTTATCGCAAAGGTTACGCATTAAGAAGATGCCACGACCACCTGGATTCTCAAGGTTTTCCGGAGCAGTAGGGTCTGGCAAATTTTCGTAATCAAAACCTGGGCCTTCGTCTTCAATCTCGAAAGTAAGTTGGTTGTCCTCTACCTGCAGGGTAAGATAAACGTTTTTGTCCTTATCAAACTTATTTCCGTGGCGGATGGCGTTGTTAACAGATTCTGTAACGGCAACCATAATGTTACCATAAATATCATCTTCAAACTCGAATTCATCTTTAGAGTTGTCTATAAAACTTTCAACTACACGGATGTTTTCGATTAGAGAAGGAATCTGAATTTTAACCTGATTCATATTAATCGTTAAGTGAAACTATAGGTGCTTAATTATTACTAATATTCTGAAAGTACTCGTTTACCTTCTGTTTATAATACGGAGAAAGAGCAGGTGAAATTGTTTTAAGCAATTCAGTCTGCTTTTCTTTTGCTTTTAAATACTTCTCAAACGACGGAGGTACTTTCCTGTTTAATTCCTGAGCCGTCTTTGCCTCACGCTTATTGTCAAGCTCCCGCTCTCGTGCAGACTTCTCAGCCTCTAATAAACGGGTAAGAATTTCGCGCTGGCGCATGATGGTTTGCTCAGTCAAACGTTTATTAACGAGATCAGTCTCGCTTTGTTCCATCATCTTACCCAAATTTCCTAATTCACCGTTTTTGCCTTTCTCGCCAGGTTTTTGGCCTTGCTTCTCCAGTTCCTTAAGTGCATTTCGAAGAGCCTCCTGCTCCGCAGCTAATTTAGCTAATTCTTCAGATAGTGCCTTACCTGATTTACCACCTTTTTTTAAATCTTCGATTTTTTTATTCAATTGTTGCTGAAGATCTCCTAAATTTCCGGGTTGTGGCTTATTTCCTTTCTGCTTCCCGGCCATTTTTCCCTGCATTTGCTGCATAGCCTGCTGCATTTGCTTAAGAGCATCGTTAAGCATAAGAGCGAGGTTGTTCATACTTGTCATGGCCAACTGTTGTTGCGCAGTAGCACGACTTAAATTGCGATCTTTAAGTTCTTTCATGCTGTTGTCCATGCTCTGGTTCATGGCGGCCACCTCACGGGTAACAAAAGACTGTATCTGGAAGACCTTATTGGCAAGCGCAAACAGACTATCTTCTATTACTTTGGCATTATCACGCAGGTTAAGTTGCTGCTGCGAAAGAGCAATAAAGCGTGGGTCACTTTGGTTAACGCCTCTAAACTGTTTCATCAGATCTTCCTGATCGAAAGATAGCTTAATAAGGTTCTCTAAGATATCGCGTAGGTTATCCAGGTTCTGTTGCATGCCCTGCATTCCCATCTGGCTTTTCATTTGCTCCATTTGCTGGGCCATTTGCTCCATCTTCTGCCCTGCCTTCTGCTGCGACTCGCTGGCTTTTTTATTCTGATTCTTCTGAAGCTGTTCCTGGCTCTGCTGCATATCCTGCTCTATACTTTGCTGGTTCTGCTGCTGTTGCTGCTCATCCATACTATTAGGATTCTCTAACTTGTCGTTCAGCTCTTTAAGCTCCTCCATCTGCTTCTTCACATCTTCGAAATCCTGCTGTAGCTCTTTCTGCTGTTCCTGCAACTGTTTGTTTTCCTCCTGCTTCTGCTGGGTTTTATCAGCTAGCTGCTGTTGCTCTTTAGCCATTTCCTGCAGCTTATCGGTCATATTATCTAGTTTTTGCTCAAATTGCAGTTGCTTAAATAGCTCTAGGGCACGCTCCAACTCACGTTCTAAGTTACGCTCACGGTTATCCAATTTGCTCAATAGCTTCTGCAGCTCAGCATCGTTAGGGCGTTGCTGCTCTAATAGCTTCTCCAGTTCTTCGTATAACTTTTTAGTTTCAGGATCGAGCAGGTCGTTCATCAGCTTTTGCAGTTCCTGTGCTTTCTGAGCTAGTTGCTTGTCCTGCTCACTTAGCATGTTCTGCTTTTTATTGAGCTCCTCAAATAGCTCTTTCATCAAAGAGATATCCTGCTCTAGTTGCTTTTTCTTCTCCACCAGGTCCTCCAGCTGCTTTTTATCTTGCCAGTTGAGGTCGCGCTTGGTCTTCATTTTCTCCTCTGACTTGGAGAGTTCTTGCTCCAGTTGGTTTGCCTTCTCTAGTGTTTTGCTTAATTGGCTGGCAACAGATTGAGAGTTGCTATCAAGCTCTTTCTGCAATTCACGCTTATCCGGCACCTTAAGCTCAAACGTGCGGGTACGGGCGCTTTTAGGGCCATTAATTCCATCATTGTCCCAAACCTGCACAAAGTACTCTACCTTATCGCCAGGCTGTAAATTAAGGTCAGCAGTATTCCATTGATAATAGTAGGTTTGGATGAGCTGGTTGTTCAGCGGCAGGTTTATACTTTTATACTTTGCCTTTAGGTTTTTACTGTTGTTGATGCGGTAGTTTAAGGCAAGGCGCGTTAGCCCATAATCGTCCGACACATCGCCTCCTAATACCATAAACCTGTAAAGTGCCGTATCCTGAAACTGCTCAAGGCTTATCTGTGGTAAACGGTCCGGAATGATATTGATCTGGTATGTGATCTGTTCTTTATTAGTGCTATGGGCGTTCTGCAGCTTTATGCTGTAGTTCTGATTTTGGCTAAATTCTTTGCTGGCGGTAAAGGTATCGCCATTTTTTGTAGCATCTATACTTTGTGCTGGTTCTTCAAAGGCAAGATTTATACTTTCTGTTTCGGTAGCTTTAAAATTCCATCGGATGGTGCTGCCAGCTGGTATGGTGGCATTACCGGTATTTTGAACATACTCTGGCTTTCGCTTAAGGTAAGCTGGATACTCCACCTCCATATAAAAGTCCTTCAGGTTAGGGCGTGAGAGTAGTTGCAGGTTATACTCATCAGACATAAATCCGGAACCCTCCAGTTGAAAATCTATACTTCGTTGTGGCTGCTTAAAAGTATAAGTATAGGTGCCATCAGCGCTTGGTGTTAGCTTTTGTCTGCGGCCGCTGTAGTTAATGTATACTTCGTTGGGTACGGTTTTACCATCTACATCCACTTTTAATTCGAAGTCCTCTCCCCTATAGGTTTGCAGCTTATCATTTTTTACCACAAACTGAAAGGGTGCCAACGGGGCGTAATAACGTTTGTAATTGATGATGCGCTCCGTGCCCTGCACAAAAATAGTAGGATAGACTATTACAATGAGCAAAGCAACAAGTGCAGGCAGAGCAATATACTTTAGCAGCGGTTTGTTTTCGCGGTAGGTGACGGCTTCTTTAAACTTAAAGCCCAGCAACTGACTGGAACGCTGTTCTATACTTGCCGAAATAAGTTCGTTGGTGCGATCCAGGTTTTTTAACTGAATGGCGTTGAGTAACTTATCTTTTATCTCGGGATAATGTGAGCCAACACGTAGGGCAGCCTGCTCGTCGGTAAGTACTTTCTTAAGTTTTGCTAAAGCTGAGATAGGAAGTATAATCCAGCGCACCAGCACATAAATAACAACTGCAATAAAAGAGAAAAGCAAAAAGCCGCGCACATATTGTGGAAAATAAAACATGTACTCCAGCAAGCTGTAAACAATGTAAATAGAAAGCAGGAGCCCGACAGCAAAAATACTACCTCGTAACAGCATGTTGAGGTAAAACTTCTGCTTGAACTCCTGCAGCTGATGCAACAGTAAATCTAGCGCATCGTTTTGTTTCATATTTTACTCTTTCTGGT
The DNA here is from genome assembly GCF_037892465.1 of Pontibacter sp. H249. Taxonomy (NCBI): domain Bacteria; kingdom Pseudomonadati; phylum Bacteroidota; class Cytophagia; order Cytophagales; family Hymenobacteraceae; genus Pontibacter; species Pontibacter sp. H249. Next base: position 154,687 of record NZ_JBBKTR010000007.1, read on the forward strand.
TACATCTCTTGCTATAGTAGTAAATTAACGAAAGGTGCTTAACTGGCTGTGCAATAGCAAGTGAGGTAGTTAAGGATTGCCTTTAAAGTATAAACTATAGTATTTCTGTTTTTAGTATACGGTGTTACTCAATTTCAAGCAGTACAGGGCAATGGTCTGAGTGCTTAGCTTCGGTAAGTATGGCTGCACGCTTTAAGCGGTTGCGTAGGTTTTCGGTAGCCATGTTATAATCAATACGCCAGCCCAGATTTTTGTTGCGTGCTCCTGCCCTATAGCTCCACCAAGAATAATTATGCGGCTCAGCATTAAAGTGCCTGAACGAGTCAATAAAGCCGCTTTCGATAAGCTTACCCATCCAGCTGCGCTCCTCCGGCAAAAAGCCTGAGCTCTTAGCGTTAGACTTTGGGTTATGAATATCAATAGCCTGATGGCAGATGTTATAGTCGCCGCTTACGATTAATCCTGGTACAGTGGACTTCAAATCGCCGATATAGCCGTAAAAGTCATCCATCCACTGAAATTTGAAATTCTGACGTTCCTCTCCACTCGAGCCGGAAGGCATATATACGCTCATTACAGAAACATCGTCGTAATCGGCACGCAAAACTCGGCCCTCAACATCATAGCAGTCCATGCCACAGCCAACTTCAACGTGTTTCGGTTTTTCTTTTGAAAGTATAGCCACACCACTGTAGCCTTTCTTAACGGCTGGGTGCAGGTACACGTGATAACCCATATCTTCAAATAAGGCTTTGTCAAATTTAGATTCGTCGGCTTTAATCTCTTGTAAGCAAAGCACATCAGGGTTAGCAGCCTTTAGCCAGGTGTCAAAGCCTTTGGTAAGCGCAGCACGAATGCCGTTAACATTATAGGTAATAACTCTCATGGGTGAATATTGTATTTGAAGCAGGTATTAAGCACCTCTATTTTTACTACTATCGCTGGTAAGAAAAAGCAGCGATGATACCAGTATAAGGTTTAGGAGTTTAAATTTCATAAAATAGCCGAAGGTAGTGCTACTTAATATAAACTAAGGTTTCTCTATTTCGTTGGCACGGTTAAAATATTCAATCACATGCCATTTAAGCATACTCTCCTGCTCCTTCAGGTTGGCAAAAGGTATGGACTTAACAGCTCTAAAGTGTGGCCACCCTTCTTCGTCGCGGCCGGTAAACTCATAAAAACCTGACAAGCTAAAAACACGGCAGGTAGCTATGTGCATCAGGTCTTGTTTCTCTTCTTTGGTAAACTCTCGGATGCCCATACCTAGTTCCTGAATTCCTATGAGAAACAAGATAGCGTTCATGTCTGGTTTTTTACCAAACCGTTTCATCAGGTCGGCCCTAAGCTGTGTCCAGTTATGTTCTAAATTTTCGGAGTCGTACATTTTTTAACTGTTAGTTGTTAATTGTTGATCGATAAAAACAATCAACAATTAACAATAATTTATTCGGCAGATCCTCTTGCCTTTAGTTCTTCCCAGTACTCTACGGCACGGCGGAAGTGCGGGATTACAATAGAGCCACCTACCAAGTTGGCGATAGAGGATACTTCCATGAACTGCTCATCTGTTACACCCTCTTCGTAGCACTTGCCTACGTGATACTTAATGCAGTCGTCGCAACGCAGCACCATAGAAGCTACTAACCCAAGCATCTCTTTCGTTTTAACGTCCAGGGCACCTTCCATGTAGGTGTTGGTGTCGAGGTTAAAGAAACGCTTAATTACTTTATTGTCGTAAGACATGATGCGCTCGTTCATGCGCGTGCGGTAGTCATTGAATTCTTCTACTAAGCTCATTGTTGTGTGTTCTGTTGCTATAAAAGCAGATAAAAAATTATAGTATAAAGTTACTAGAAATTACTCAGAATACCTTAAACCAGAGTCGTTGCACAATGTTTGAAGACCTGCTTTCGCTTTTATTCCCAGAGAGTTGTTATGCCTGCGACGGTGCTATGGCGCGAGGCGAAAAGTATATCTGCACTGGTTGCAATATAAAGCTGCCTTACACCAATTACCATGTGCACGGTGCTACAGAACTTAACCCGCTGCAGCGCCGCTTCTGGGGCAAAGTGCAGGTGCGGTACGCTTTCTCTTATTTGTTATTTATGCCAAAGGGCAGGGTGCAGCGCATTTTGCACAAGCTAAAGTATAAAGGCGGAAAAGAACTGGGCGTACATTTAGGTAATCGTTACGGTTCCCTCCTATCCGACTACCATTACACTGACCAATTCGATTTAATTGTGCCCGTGCCCTTACATAAGCATAAACTACGACGCCGTGGCTATAACCAATCCGACTGTTTTGGTAAGGGGTTATCAGAAAGTATGAAATTGCCTTTTAAAGCAGATGCCTTGTTACGCACTATAGATACTAGCACCCAAACACGAAAAAACAGGCTGGATCGTTGGCATAATGTGGAGCAGGTATTTCAGGTTAAGCAGCCTGAAAGTATAAAAGGCCGCCGCATACTTTTAGTGGATGATGTAATGACGACCGGCGCTACCTTAGAGGCTTGTGCAGCAGTGTTGCTGTCAGTTGGAGCCACAGAAGTAAGTGTAGTTACCATTGCAGCGGCATAAACTTTGTAACTTATACTTTTAAGAGAACTGAATTGCACAGATTCGTTGTTTCTCATAAAGCTGTTTAACAGGCAGTTACTTCTATTAAATATCCAGATGAAATTTCGGAATAAATTTAAAAGCAATACCCTGAGAGGCAAAGCCTACCGCAGGGCAGCGTTGTGGGCGCTTGTGTTGCTGGTTATTGTAAGTATATGGGCAGCGGGACCACCGGTTGCCAACACAGAACCCATCGTTCTAAAAGAAGAGCCGCTGCCGATAGCTCCAAAGGAGTTCTATATTGCTAAAGTGGTTGATGATCGACCGAACAAGAAAGCTATAGCTCACTTGTTCCCGGCAACCGTTGGTGCAGCAATGCCAACCAAAGCCATTACTGTGGATCTGAAGGGAGGCACACAAATGGCCTTACAAAATTATCTGCGTAAAACTCTGCCTTATAATACAAAGCTGCGCCCGGTTACAATGCGGCTAAAAGAATTAAAAGTTACAGAATCTGCTCCGGCCAAAAGCCGCGTAGAGGGTCGGGTGGTAGCACATGTTGCGTTTAGTTATTTACGTGATGGGGAGCAGGTGCCGCTGATGGAGCATGAGGGAGGTATAAGGTATAATCGCCCAGCAAGCCAACTGGATGTGGTAGAGCCTTCCATCCGCCAGGTGCTTACAGAATCGCTGCGCTACTTTGATGGCTGGATGAACCAGGAAGCTAACCGAAGTGAATTGCTGGCAAAAAGTTTAAAGGTAAGCTTTACCGACTATACTATTGATAGGAAAGATGATACCGTATTTTATTCTCTGAATAGGCCCCTGAATTGGATGGATTTTATGGCCAACCCAACAAAAGAGAGCCGTTATGCCGCCGCTGTTTACCCTGGTTTTGCCTACGAAGGAAGAAATGAAGTAAAAAACGGTGTTATACATTTAAACCTGACGATGAAAGTATTTGTGGTAAAGAGTGCTTCATGGGCTAAAACGGCAGCACGTGATGCTTATACTTTAAACCACGAGCAACGCCATTTTGATATCGTGAAATTGGTAGCCGAGCGCTTTAAGCAAAAGCTACACCCAGATAGCTTATCCATAGCTGACTACAACAGCATCATGCAGTATAAGTATATTGAGTCGTTTAGGGAGATGAACCGCCTGCAGGAGCAGTATGATAGAGAAACCGCTCACGGTACAAAGCAATTAGAACAGGCTCGCTGGAACCAGAAAATAGACGATGAGCTGCGCGCCTTTAAGGTGAAGAAGTAGATTTGGTTGATGATGGTTAATTGTTTGTCTGTAATTACCGGGTCCAACCACCCCTAGCCCCTCCTTTTCTAAGGCGGGGAATTTGTACTTGCTATTCTAGCTGCCATTACCTTAGCTGCTGTTCTTTTTTTTTGTCATCCTGAAAGGATCTTGGTTTGTAGGAGGTTAAGCAGGATCTACTGAGCCCAGACTTTTGATAAAGTAAAGTCAAAACTCCTCGCCTTAGAAAAGGAGGGGCTGGGGTGGTTGGACCCGGAACCGCTTAAATTTCACTCAATTACTCATACCTATCCTTAACATCCACCTCAGCCAGTTGCACATATAGTTCCGCCATCTTCTCGGTAACAACTTTAAAAAACCTCTCCCCTTTTTCTTTTGTGGCTGCTTTAGGATTACCTATACCTGTATCTTCCGTTACCATAGACCATTGCCTCTCCGACCAAGCCCAACCTTCTCTTATTCCCTGTATCTTTGACTTTTTCTCTTTGCCCTCTCCTGCTTCCTCAAGCGGCAACACTAGTTCTGGCTTTAGGTAAAGTATAAGGCTGGTCTCCATTTCGTCTGCATGATCGCCTTTCTCGTCGAAGTACTGGTTCTTGTCAGGTAACTGAAACCAGTTGCTGCTTACCAGTAGCATTTCCGGGAAACGCAGTCCTAGTTCTCGAAGTATAGGTTTAAAGTCGTTGCCGCCGTGGCTGTTTACAATCAGTAGCTTTTTGATTCCCTGCCTGTTAAGTACCTCTACAATATCCTGTACAATGGCCAGTTGGGTACTAGGATTCAGGTTGATGTCCAGTTTAATATCGGCTTGGCCAGTATTTACACCAAAGGGTATGACTGGTAGCACCGTAATTTTTGCTCCCCTCTCCCAGGCTATTCTTCCTGCCTCAGCGGCAATATATTCTGCCTCGTAAATATCGGTGCCGTAGGGTAAGTGGTAATTATGAGCCTCGGTTGCACCCCACGGAAGTATAGCTAACTCTACCTCCTGCTCTTTGATCGCTTTCCAGTTTGATTCTGCAAGTATGTATGGTCTCATAAGTATAGATTTCTTGATTAGAGAAACTTTACAAGTATAAAATAAAAAAGCCTGAGGTATAAACCCCAGGCTTTCCTTTATCTAAATTATTATAATTATCTGTTAGATCCAGCGTTGATCATAGCACAACGGAAACCGATTGTAGCAGTAGCCGAGTCTTTTACCATGAAACGACGTGTGCCAGGAGATAACCAGTAAGCAACATCTTTCCATGAGCCGCCTTTGTATACTTTCACGTCATCTGTAACCAGAGAGTGGAAACCTTCGCCAGAATCGTAGTTCTCCTGCTCATCCAGGTAGCCATCACGACGGAAAGGGTTCAAGTCTTCAACATCCTGGAAAGAAAGCGGACGGTAGGTATCCTGCACCCACTCGTTTACGTTACCAGCCATGTTGTATAAGCCAAAGTCGTTTGGCGGATAGCTATAGATGTAGTCAGTAATCATGGCACCATCGTTTAGTGCACCTGCTATACCGGCATAGTCACCGCGGCCACGCTTAAAGTTAGCCAGAAATTTACCCATTTGCTTACCGTATGGATTACGTACCTGATGGCCATCCCAAGGGTAAAGTCTGCGGTTGTTCTGGTTTTCGTCTTCAGAATACTGCGTACCTATCATTGCCTGAGCTGCATATTCCCACTCAGCCTCTGTTGGTAGACGGTAGTTTGGCAGTACATAGCCAGACTCAATAGATGGCTTGCTGCCTTCTGCTGTTTCGTCGCTGCCACCTCTACGGCCAAACAAGCCTCTGCCACCACCGCCGCCAGTTGCTTCTTTAGCGAGGTTCTCGTTTACTTTAGCAGTACGCCAGATGGTATAGTCATGTGCCTGGTTCCAGCTTACACCTACCACCGGGAAAAAACGGAAGCCTGGGTAACGCAGGTAATAGGTTACATAAGGATCGTTGAAAGAAAGCTGACGTGCCCAAACCATAGTATCAGGTAGAGCAGCTGTATACACTTCTGGAAGCGAGTCTTGCTTTAGATAGTGGAGGTACTCCAGCCAGTGAATGTTAGCCACCTCAGTTTCATCCATAAAGAACGAAGCTACAGTAACCGTACGCTCGATATTGTCGCGCGTCATGGCTACGTCTTCTTCCATAGAACCTAAAACGGTACGTCCACCTTCGATAAAAATCAAGCCAGGGCCACCTTCAATATCAGCATAATCGTTTACCTGGAAAGAGTTTTCCTCTTCGCCATACTCAATACCGGTAGCGGTACTGTAGTCACCAGGGTTTCTGCTAGTAGGCTGTCCTCCTTTAGAGCAAGCTGTCAGGAGAAGGCCTCCCAATACTGCAGCCGATAGATACTTTGCAAACTTCATAAAATAGTACCCAAATAAGATAAGGTTCTTTTAACGTAAATTAAAGTGCAATTATAAATAAAATCAGAATGCCGGACAAGGAATGCGTCTGTTAATTTTGCTCCCTAAGCGGCTTCTAAACAATTTATTAAGTTCAAGTTGTTCAAAAACAAGAGAAATCTCATTTGCCCCCCCTGCCTGTTTGCTTATTCCGCTCAAACCAACATCATGACTGAAGCCAATTTTGAAGGCCTCAATTTGCAACCCTGCTATTACGGACAAGGCTTGGTCGCGGTTAGTTCCAGTTGTTACCGGAATACCTTTATATACTAGTCCTAACGTAAGCGGCGTGTATATAGTATGTATGCCTATATCAACCCTGCTAAAATCATCCTGTTGAATGTAAGTGGCTGATGGTGTAAAGCTTAACTCGAATAACCTGCCACGTTCTTCGTAAGATCTGGCATAAAACTTATACCCTGCATTTGCCAGGTAACTGATGGGCAATTTAGTCTGATTTTCGAAACCATAAGCAGGCTTGTTTAAGTTGTTTACCTTTAACCCTACCCAAAACTGATTAGAGTACATCAAACCCCCTACAGCAAAGCTAACAAAACTGCTTGGCTCAAACCTGGCAGCCTCTGCCGAGGTAACTGCAACCTGCCCATTATCAGAAAGTTGGTCTCCAAACACCAGATTGTCGTAATTAATTCTGAGCGATGCTATACTTGCCTGTAAACCTGCGGACATAGACCAGTTATCTGTGATAGCGGTATGGTAAGCATATCCTGCTGTTGCCTGCAGTTTTTGCAATCCTCCGATACCAGCACGATCCTGGTGCAGGATCAGGGCAATTGCACTTTTTGAATTTTGAAGCCTGTAGTCGGCAGCAAACTGGTTAGTAATAAAAGAGCCGTTAAGGGCTGGCCATTGGTTACGGTGCGAAAGTGAGGCGCTCCAGTTGTGGTTAATACCGGCAAAGGCAGGGTTAAGGTGTAATTTATTGGCATACTGCTGTGTAAAATACGATTCCTGGGCTAGTGCTGTAAACCAGCCAAAGAAAAGTATAGCAAAGCTGCAGGATGCCTTTTTAAACAACATAATTTTATTCTGCTACAACCGTAGGGTTACTTAAATAAGTATACTTTATAAATAGGTGGGCAATAACTAGCACGGTTTTAGCTTTAATTATATAGTTTCGCTTTTAAAAGAATATCACCCTTAAACCCATATGAAAAAAGTAGTAATTGGCTTCTTTATCTTTCTGGCGGTGTTACTTGCAGTTGCAGCCCTTGTGCCCGTTCTTTTCAAAGATAAAATTAAACAAGCCCTCGACAAAGAGATTGCAAAAAATATCAACGCCACCGTTGCATATGAAACCGACGATGTAAGTCTTTCGCTTTTCCGCGATTTTCCAAACCTTTCGCTCGGCGTAGATAACCTATCTATCATAGGCAAGGACTCTTTCCAAACAGATACGCTGGCACAGATACCTTCTTTTCGGATGGGGTTGAACCTGAGCAGCGTTATCTCTGGCGATGAGCTTAAAGTTAACTCTATTACTTTAGACGAACCTACTATACGCCTTATTGTGCTTAAAAGTGGAAAGGCCAACTGGGATGTATTTATTGAGGATACCACTGTAGCACCAGCTGACACGGCTGCCTCTGATTTTAATATGGCTATAAAAGGCTGGAAGATTAACAACGGTACACTTTTCTACGACGATTTAAGTATACCCTTTGGCGCAGCGCTTTATGGAGTAAACCATTCCGGCTCTGGAGATTTTGAGCAGGATGTGTTTGACATGGACTCTAAAACCACAGCCGAGCGCTTTACCATGACCTATGATGGAGCCAACTACATCGAAAATGCCAAACTAAATGCCGATGTAACCATGGCCATGGACCTGAACCAGTCGCTTTATACTTTTAAGGAGAACGCTATTCGTATCAATGAGTTTCCGTTTAAGTTCGATGGCACTATCCTGATGCCAGAAGAGGCCATTGACTTCGATCTTACCTTCAGTGCCACAGAAACAGACTTCAGAAATGTGCTGTCGATAGTGCCAGGTATGTACAGCGAGCAGTTTAATGATATTAAGACAGAAGGTAAACTGAGCTTTGATGGCTTTTTTAAGGGCCGCATGATTGACACGTTGATGCCAGGTTACGGCGTGAACCTAAAGGTGATAGACGGTATGTTTAAATACCCAGACCTGCCAGAAGCTGCCCGTAACGTAAACGCTGATATGAGTGTAATTAGCACCGACGGCACACCACAGAACACCAGCATCGACATCCGCAAATTCCATATGGATCTGGGTAAGAACCCTGTAGATGCCCGCGTTACAGTGAAAGGCCTGGAAGTGATGCAGATAGATGGTAACGTGAAGGCAAACGTGGACCTAGCTGAAATGACTAAGGTTTTCCCAATAGAAGGCATGACACTGCGTGGCTTACTTAAGGTAGATGCCGATGCCAAGGGTACTTACTCCGAGAAAAGCATGCCCGTTATTGATGCAGACCTGAACATGACCAACGGCTATATCAAATCAAAGGATTTTCCGGCGCCTATTCAGAACCTGAACATGGTAACCAACATCCGTAATACCACCGGCAATACCGACGATACTCGCATTAACGTGGAGCGTTTCAATATGACCCTTGATGGAGAGCCGTTAGCAGGAAACATGCTGATACAGGGCATTGATAAACCCGCTTTCGACGGTCGTATAAAAGGTATACTTGACCTTGCTAAATTAACCAAGATATTTCCACAGGAAGGTATGACGGTAGCCGGTAGAATTACGGCTGATGTAGCGGCTAAAGGTAAGTTAAGCGATATAGAGGCTGAAAAGTATAGCAATGTGATTGCAAACGGTACCATGGGTATCAGCAACCTGAGCTACGTAAGCACTGATCTTCCGCAAGGTATGAAAATCAGCAAGGCCAATGCCACCTTTAATAATGAGCGCATTAACCTGCAGAACATGGCTGGTTATTTAGGTAAAAGCGATTTCCAGGCAAACGGCACTGTGTCTAACTACTTGGGTTATGCCTTAGCCGATAATCAATCCCTGCGAGGCAACTTTAACATCAGCTCTAATAATTTTAATGTAAACGAGTGGATGGTAGATGACGAAGGTGCTCCTGCAGATGCTTCTGCTGAAGGTGTGGTAGAAGTGCCGGATAATCTGAATATAACACTGAATATAAATGCAAAGCAGGTGCAGTACACCGATCTGAAACTGAACAACGTAAGTGGGCAGGTGCAGGTAAAGGATAAAATAGCTAAGTTAAACAAAGTAACCTTTAACACCTTGGGTGGCACCTTTGCAGTAGGCGGCAGTTACAACACGCAAAATCTGCAACAGCCGTTGTTCGATATGAAGCTGGATATTCAGAACCTTGGTTTTAAAGAGGCTTTCAACGCTTTTAATACGATTCAAGCTATAGCCCCTATTGCCAAGCTGCTGGAAGGTAAGTTTAACACCAATTTTGCATTTGCCGGAGAGTTAGGCCAAGACATGACACCAATCTTTAAAACCATGGATGGTAGCGGTGTGATAAATGTTATAAAAGCAGCTGTACGCGACGTGCCTATCGTGAACAAAATCAGTGAGCTTACCCGCTTTGAGGAACTGAAGAGTTTTGTTGTGGAAAATAAGAAAATAGATGCTCAGATAATTGATGGTAGCCTAGTGATCAGACCTTTTGATATGAAAGTAGGTAACATTGAAATGACCGTGGGAGGATCTAACAACATCAATGGCCAGATAGACTATGTTACAGCTTTAAATGTACCTGCCGGAAAAGTAGGCCGTGAACTTAATACCCGCTTAGCAAGTGTACTGGGCAACAATGCCCTGTCGGCTTCGGAGCGGGTCACGCTTAACCTGAGCATTGGCGGCACCCTCTCCAACCCTAGAGTAGGCTTAGCGGGAGGCTCGGTAAAAGAGCAGGCAAAAGATGTTGTGAAAGCAGCTGTACAAAGCAAGGTAGATGATGCCAAACTGCAACTAGAGCAGCGTAAGCAGCAGCTACAGGATAGTGTGCAAAATGAGCTGAACAGGCGCAAGCTGGAGGCAGAGCAAAGAGCACGCGAAGAGCTTGAGAAAAAACGCAGAGAAGCTGAGCAGAATATTAAAAAGCAAGCCACTGATAAGATCGGGGATTTATTGAGATCCAGAACAAAACCACAGACACCACCAGATACAACTAAAATCGGTAATTAAAAGAAGTACAATTTCCGGGAAAGCGTTGAAGTACAACATTATAGTATAAAATCGTTAAAATAAAGATGCCAGGAACTGCAGTTCCTGGCATCTTTATTTTAGGGCTGCACGTAATTTCGTGCAAATTATTCCGTTTCTACTCTACCTGCATGAAGCTGCGTCAAAAGAAAATAGATATTAAATAAAGTTAAATAAACTCATTTTTTTAAGTCTTCATCTTGCCTTCATGTTGCTGCCAGAAATTTGGCATATAACTTTAACGTACAATTATTATGAAAAAGAAATTCATCCTTCCGCTGCTGTTGAGTGGCCTTGTGTGGTTTAGTGCCTGCGAGAGTAACAACGAAGAAACAGGCACTGCTAAAATGCAAGTTCGTATGACAGATGCACCTGGAGATTATGCTGAAGTGAACATTGATATTAAATCTGTGCAGGTGCATAAAGAGGCAGAAGGCGACGACTCTGGCTGGGTAACACTTGATCAGATAAACCCAGGCGTGTATAACCTGCTTGACTTTGCCAATGGCAAAGACACGCTGCTTGCCAGCTCTACCCTACCGGCTGGTAAAATATCGCAGTTAAGGCTTGTACTAGGTGACAATAATACACTTAAGCTAAAGAACGGAGAAGTAAAAAGCCTAAAAACACCTAGCGGCCAAACTTCTGGCGTAAAGCTACAGATTAACGCTGACTTGGAAAGCGATGTAACATATGTGCTGCTGCTCGACTTTGACGCTGCTAAATCTGTTGTTGCCAGAGGCAACGGGCAGTATAACCTGAAACCGGTAATAAGAACTATAACACAGGCAGTAGCAGGTGGTATTAAAGGCAGTGTGACCCCAGCGGAGTATAAGCCGGGTATTTATGTTATCTCAGCAGCTAATGATACAATAGGTGGTTTTGCAGATGACGCTGGTAAGTTTTTAATTAAAGGTGTGCCATCAGGCACCTACACTGTTAAGTTTTATACGGAAGGCGGTGCTCACGATAAAACAGTAGAGAACGTAAGCGTGTCTCAGAACCAAGTAAAGGATCTCGGTACGGTAGTGCTTGAGTAAGCTTTTGTTTTAGTTGTCTACTTAGAATTTGAAAGTATAACGATCTATACTTTGTGACAAAGCACCGTTAGTTTGTGACGAAGCACCGTTAGATAGAAAACATACAGGTAGAACCTTTAATATAGTCCTTCTCTTTATCAAATAATTCTTTGTCTAATGGTCTTTTGTCAAAAGATTGCTTTGTCAAAAATTAGAACACCTGCCCCATCAGCTCGCGCACATAAGTCACGTAATCTGTGTTAGGAGGGGTGTGGCCATTTTTGCGCAAATCTGTGGCTACCTGTGCGCGGTGATAGGTAGCATGGTTAAAAGCGTGTGTAAGAATATCAAGTACGCGAGTGCTATACTTGTTGCCTTGGCTGTTTGTATAATCTATCAGGCGGTTAAACTCTGCCTCGTCGGCATTGGCAACTAACTCAGCTATTTTGTACGATGCGCTCTTGTGCAGTTCCTTCAGTTCATCCAGATTATGCTCCTGCCATACTTTAACCGGGCTTTGGGTGCCTGTAATGCGGGCAATCCAGATGGCCTGCGCGTTTAAGGCATGGCTAAACAAACGTGCAGCATTATTCGGAACGCTAGGTAGCGAGCTAAATACATCCAACATGGTCTGGTTAGCCCAGATATTATATTCTGAAAGGTTCTTTAATACGTCGTTTCCTGTCATGGTTACTTTTGTTCTCGTTTATCTTCCCAAATCAAGGTCTCATTAGACCGTTTCTCAAAAAAGTCTGTGCAGCGGCCATCTCCCTTGCCTGTTATGCCTCCGTCGGGCTCGCAAAGTATATTGCCGTGTAAGTCGTATACTTTGCTTGGTATATCGCAGCAGCGGCCTGTTAAGTAAAACACTTCCTGGTTGTTGTAAGTGTAGCGGTAAATTTTAGCAGGAGGGTTGGCTGGTTTATTTTGCTGGATTTCTTGTATAAGCTGGTTTAGCCACGGGGCTGACTGGGCATTGGCCACTTCGGCATCAGAAATCTGTGGTGATACACCTGGGTTGCAGGCAAAAGCTATACTTGCTAACAGTATGGATATTACAAGTGTTTTTATACTGCCCATCAGGCCTTATTTAGTTATGAGGACGCAAAGGTAATAAACGTAGTCTTCTTAAAAAATGATGAATGGTTAAACCTTAAAGTAGGCTAACCAATAGGGTAGGAAAATAATAACACCTATTACAGCGGCTGTAATGGCAGCCAAAAGCACAGCTCCTGCGGCAATGTCTTTAGTTTTACCGGCTAAAGGGTTATGCTCTGGCGATACCAGGTTAGTGAGGGTTTCCAGGGCAGTGTTAAATGTTTCGGCTACCCACACCAAGCCAATGCAGAAGATCAGGATACACCATTCAGTGAGGGTTACATTAAACCTATAAGCCATTACCATTACCATTATACTTGCTATAACGTGCAAGTGCATGTTAGGCTCGTGCCGGAAAACGGCAGCTAAACCTTTAAAGGCAAATTTAAAGCTGTTGTACCTGGTAAAAAGAAATGATGGCCTGTCCTTCATAAGGTTAGGTTTTGGTGGAGTTGGTGTTGTTTGCTTTTACAGTGCAGCAAGGTATAAAGTTATATTTCTGCTGCTATACCCTATGGCTAAATTATAAGAGGGTTGCTAATTCCTCTTGTAGCTCACTACACAAATATCACTGTTTACACACCTGTTTAAAATGATAAAAAGCAGTATTTTACAGCTGGTATTTACTTTGTTAAGTATAGATAAAGAGGTATTTTTAACAATAAATAATTCACCTGAAATTACTGCCTCTCATGAGAAAGCTTACGCTGCTATTGTTAATGCTTTTGCCTTGCTTTTTTGTGCAGGCACAGGATGTGCTGCTTAAACGAAACGGCGACGAAATACAGGTAAAGGTACAAGAAATAGGCCTGGAGGTGATAAAGTATAAACGCTTCGATAACCTGGAAGGGCCTGTTATTTCGATAGCCAAGCGCGATGTGTTCATGATAAAGTATGAGAACGGCACAAAAGAAGTATTTAATGAAGTACCTCCTGCCTATACTCCGCCGGCAGACAACAGAAGGTATAGTTACGAGCAGGAGAACCTAAAGCTATCAGGACCCAGAATTGGTTTTACCATACTTACAGATAAATACCGAGACAACATCCGCGAAGATTATGATACTGATGTAAACGCCTTTATGACTCAGTTTGGTTGGCAGTTCGAAACCCGTGTATTCACTTTAGATAATGGCGTGTCTGGGCTGTTTGAATTTGTGCCTCTGGTAGGTGGCTTGGAACAGGGCAAATTTTTACCCAGCTTAAGTGCCTTGATAGGTGTAAGAGGCACCAAAGGAATGGAGTTCGGATTTGGTCCCAACGTTTCGCTGGCTGGAGCGGGCATTGTAATGGCTGTGGGCACAAACTTCCAGAGCCAGGGCGTTAATTTTCCGGTAAACTTCGCCTTTGCCCCATCTAAAGACGGCGGCCGCTTTAGTTTGCTTTTTGGGTTTAACTCGCGCAGGTAAGTATAAAAGTATAACTAATATAATGTCCTTCTGATGAAGAAAAGTATACTCCTTTTGTTGTTGCTGCTTGCAGTAACGCAATATAGCTTTAGCCAGGACAGGATTGTAAAGCAGAACGGCGACGAGCTAATGGCACGGGTGCTGGAGATCAAGCTACAGGAAATCGTGTATCAACATCCGGACTCATTAGAGGGTATTTTATACATTTTGCCCAAAGCTGATGTGTTTATGATACACTTTGCAAACGGCACTAAAGAAGTGTTTAAGCAGAGTTTCCCTGAAAATCAAGTAAATAACTACAGCCTCGCCGACCCTGCAGAAATGTACCAATTAGGGCGCAATGATGCACGTCTGCTCTACAAAGGCAACGGTGCCATGTGGGGCTCAGCGGGGTGTGCCTTGTTCTTTCCGTATGGGCTGGCTGGGTCTGCGGCCATTGGTTTAACAAAACCCAGAGCTTTCCGGAATCCAGTATCTAACATTAACTACCTGGCAGACCCTAATTATGTAAAGGGGTATGAGCAGCAGGCGCACCGTAAAAAGGTAGGTAAAGTGGCAGCAGGTGCTGGTATAGGTTTAGCCACTATCACAACCATTGCGGTTATTGTATTATCATCCGTATATTAATAGCTGGTATAAAAGCACTTCGTAAAGCACTTGTTGCAACAGCAGCAGGTGCTTTATTTTTAATGAGTAGTTCTATACTAGTAGCAGTATCTCTTCTTTGTTGCTTTGTAACTAAAAGTTTAGTTAATTAGTATGACTAACGAAACAAACTTAAATGAAAAAGCTGCTATACCTTACTGTACTGTCCATTACCTGCCTAGGCACTTGGTCCTGTACCCGCGATCTTTATACCCGGCCTGTAACCGTCGATAAGCTGGATTTCAGGAACAACGCCGGCGAAAAGTATGATTACCAATTTACAAGAGTAAACAATTGGTTTCTGCAGAAGATAGAAGCGCTGGAGCAAGAGAAGCAGACTTTTAAAATAGACACTACTGGCAAAAAGCGCTACCGTAAGTATAACTATACGCTAGTTGCCTCGCTGGATAACTTGGTTATAGAAGACAAGGCTGGTGTTTATTACCAACTTTACCTGCGGCCAAACAGCGGCATTGGTAAAGTTAAAGGCGGTGTGCAGGATGATATGTACAACGAGCTAAAGCTGTTCTCGCCGGAGAAGATCTTTTTGCAGCACGAGCAGCAATATTACACCGATAGCATCATAGCAGGACCGTTCAAAAGGCTTATAGGAGTAACAGAGCTTTATCAGCCGCTAAATGCGGATCAGCCAGGGGTTGTAAACCTATCGATAGATAGCATTAACTTTACGAAGGGTTTTAAGAAGCGCCAACGCGAAGGTATTGAACGTTTGATTAACAACTCTATAGTGCTGATGCAGCAAAACAACCCGACAAAGAACCCGAAAAAGGGACCCGCCTTCAACTACTACCCCAACTATAAGACAAAGGAAAAAGGGCCTGCCTCCTACTCGCTAAACATTAATGTTATTCAAGACCCCGTATCAGATAAGATAAAGGTAAGTATAAACAGCCCAGGCTATACACCAAACCAATGGACAAGAACAGAGGCTAGCTTTAACAGATTGGACTACCTGGCTGGTTATGATTATGAAGCTAATATGCGCCTTAACATGTTTGTGCGGTCTTTTGTAGGGAACCTGTATCATGACAAAACGAGACAGGCAAATAAAAATTAAGGTTGATAGTTAATGGCCGCTGCGTTAATACAATAGCGCACTTGGGTGGGAGTGCGGTTATCATCGAATAGGTGGCCCAGGTGCTGCTGGCATTGGCTGCACAGCAGCTGCACCCGTTGGCGGCTATAAGTAGCTAGTTGCCGGTGCTGCACATGCTCCCCTACCTGCCTCCAAAAGCTAGGGAAACCGGAGCCAACGTCAAATTTATACTTCCCCTCGAAAAGCACTTGTCCGCAGTTAGAGCAGGTATAAATTCCAGTTTCCTGTTGCTTCTCCCCTACTTTGCTCCTGTGCCTGAACATCACTTAGTGGCTAATCTTCTTTCTCCAGGTCCTCTACCGGCACAAACTTCATGGAGAGGGAATTAACGCAATGGCGGATATTCTTGGGAGTTAAGTACTCGCCTTCAAACACGTGGCCCAGGTGCGCGCCGCAGTTAGCACAAACAATTTCGGTACGGCGGCCATCTGTATCGGGTACACGCTTTACGGCACCGGTAATTTCATCATCAAAGCTCGGCCAACCGCAATGCGACTCAAACTTATACTCCGAAGTATAAAGCGGCGCATTGCAGCGGCGGCACAAGTATACGCCCTCTGCCTTGTTATGCTCATACTCTCCGGTGCCCGGATATTCGGTGCCCTTGTGTACGATAATGCGTTCTTCTTCCGGGGTAAGTTTGTTATAATCTGATGGGTCTTTTGCTATTTTCATGAGGTTTATACTTTGTGGTAAGTTACAGCTATAGTTGCTTTAACAATTAACGCACCGCAGGGTTTTGAGGTGACAGTTTGGCTGTTCTATATTATCTATGCCCCTTGCCCTACGTTCTGAGAAAGGCCTCCATCCATAAAATAGCTGGAACCGGTAACATAATCTGAATCTGCTGAGGCCAGGAACAAAGCTACCTTTGCGATCTCCTCTGGTTTTCCTGCTCGTTTCATAGGTATGTTTTTCTCGCTCTCCTTTCGGGTTTCTTTATCGTCTACAGCCTCTTGGTTCATAGGAGTCAAGATCATGCCGGGGCAAATATTATTTACATTGATACCATCCTCTGCCAACTCCAGCGCCAGGGTACGGGCAAGGTTACGAACAGCTGCCTTAGATGCACAGTAATCTGCTGTACCAGCCGATACTATTTCTTCGTGCACAGATGATACATTGATAATCTTACCTTTGCCGCCTTTCTGTTTGCGATGCCTGATAAAAGCACGAGAGCAGAAAAAGGTGCCGTAGAGGTTGGTGCGAATGGTGCGATCAAAGGTTTCAGTGTCCATGTCGGCTACATTGATGCCAGAGCCGTTTACAGCCGCGTTGTTCACCAGTATATCAATGGTGCCGAACTCCTTCAGGGCCTGCTCAAAAAGTTGCTCTACCTTCTGTTCATCGCTTATATCTACCTGCAGCACAATAGCTTTCCTATTCTGCTTTTCAACCTGCTGCAGAGTTTCTTCGGCGCCTTCTTTATCAGAGTGGTAAGTAACAATGATGTCTGCTCCTTCTTTGGCGTATTCTATAGCGGTGGCCTGCCCAATGCCTGAATCAGAGCCTGTAATTAAGGCTACTTTGCCTTTAAGTTTGTCCATAGTAATAGTGGTTTAGGATGTCGTGCTTTCATCAGAAAGTATTTGTAATCATACTTGTGGTTATGCCTGAGGGTTATACTTGATACTTGTTCTGCAGGAATTGAAGATTAACCAAGGTTCAGCATACTATAGTAAAGGAGTAGGAATATGCTTAATCAGTAAAGTAAAAATTCTGTCAAAAGCCTCTACCTGTCAGTTGATTTTTGATTATGCATTAATATATGTATTTTGGTATATGAGGAGTTTACTAAAAGCCGTACAATCTATGAAATCACACTTACAAAGGCTGTTTATTTGCTTGATCGCTATTTTTTCTCTTCTATACTTCCCCTTAAACCTACTAGCCCAGCAGTTGCCAGCAGGCACATGGGCAGGTGACTTAAGCTTAGGCGGTCCAGCACCTGCTAAGATCATTGTTGACTTTAAACCAACGGTAGCAGCCAATGCACTCTTATCCATACCTGCAAACGGGTTGCACGATCTGCGTGCTGAACTGGTTGAAACTGCAAATGATAGTCTGCGCTTACGCTTCAGGGACCACGGCATGACTTATACAATTACTATAAAACATAATGGCCCTGAGTTACGAGGCGTGTTTGCAGTTGCAAGTGCCGGATTTAAAATACCGTTAGCCTTAAAAGAGACGGATATAAACACGCTTCGGCCATCCCGCCCTCAAACACCACAAGCTCCTTTTCCTTATTCTGTTTTGCCAGCTGAGTTTAAAGGTGGAGATACAAGCATAGTTTTACGCGGAACCATTACGGCACCAAAAGGCAAAAAGAGTGTTCCAGGGGTAATACTACTTTCGGGTTCAGGGCCTCATAACCGGGATAGCGAACAGTTCTTTCATAAAACATTTATGGTATTGGCTGATGAACTGACCAGAAGAGGATTTGCTGTGATGCGCTACGATGAGCGTGGTGTGGGAGAATCATCTGGTACTTTTGGGGGCAATTTTACCGAAGATTTTGCCCGGGATGCTGCGGCTGCAGTAAAATCATTACGTAATGATAAAAGACTAAACGTTAAAGATGTATATGTGATTGGCCATAGCGAGGGCTCCCTGGTAGCACAGATTCTTGCTGCGGAAGATCCTTCTGTTTCAGGAGTCATACTTTTGGCTGGCGTTGGGCTTAAAGGAGTAGAACTGCGAAAAATAACTCATCGGGCCATACTAAGAAAACGTGGACTCTCGGATGAGGCGATCGAAACCAGCACTGATGTTATAGCCCAGAGCAAGGCTTATGAAACAATTGCGACAGCCTCTGATCGTGCTACTGCCAGATTAACTTTTAATAAATGGTTTAAGGAGAATATAAGCACAGATACTAGCTACAGTGGTATGTACATCGAGCCGTATCTTGATCCGTGGCACTTCCATCATCTACGTTTTGACCCAACACCTTACCTGCGTAAGGTAAAAGCACCTGTTTTGGCTATTAGTGGCACTAACGATTCTCAAACACCAGCAGAGCCAAATTTGGCAGGGATAAAAGCTGGTTTAGCAGCAGGTGGCAATACAAGTTTTACAGAGATTATTCTGCCAAAACTTAATCATTTTATGCAAACCTCCATTACTGGTGCTTACGATGAGCCCTATACTTTAGAGGAAACCTTCTCACCTGCTGCTTTAAAAGTTATAGGCGATTGGCTGGAGCAGCAAGCTGGTATTGATAAAAAGGCACGGGCAACAAAGACATTTAGATAAGCTACTGAATATACTATTCTGCCAGCCTGTAAATGATCGGGTGCCGTTTAGCTACAAAATGTGCCACATTATCGGCGGTAATAGGTGCAGGGTAAGACATCAACAATAACGGCAAAGGCTGCTGCCCCTGGTGGTAAGGAGGCTGCTGGTAAAAATGTTGGTTTAAGACAAAACCGCACTGTTCATAAAACCGGACGCGGCGCTGTTGGATCTCTTCGTGTGGCGGCTCCACTTCTAAGAGTATAGGGCGTGTTTCTCGTTTAACAAAGGCCTCAAGTATACTTTTCCCATAGCCCCTGCCGCGCAAAGCTGGCACTGTGGCAAAATGCTCTAGGTAGCGTACTTCCCCGAAGCTCCACCATAAAAGTATACCTGTAAGCGCATCCTCCTGAAGCATAAGTTCGAAATGGTAATTAGCGTGTGGCATAATGTCGTACTGCCAAGGCAATGGGCGGCGCTCATTCAGGGGAAAAGACTGCTCATAAAGTTGCCACGCTTTTATGAAAAGGGGGTGGTATGAATCTGTTAATCTGATGTGCTTCATACTTTAAGGCCACTGCAATAGCTACTTTTATTTATACTTGCTACGAAACTGATAGCTATTTTTGGTGCAGCTTTTGGTTGCTTAGCAGCTTGTTTATACTTTGCACTATACGCTCTACTTTAGTTTCATCGGTTTTAGCAGAGTAAATCCAATCTACAAAAGCTTTTTGTTCGCCATCGGTGCACTTCAGGAACTTCTGGTAAGCAGCTGGTTCGTCTTGCAGGCACAGCAGCAGCTCTTCGGGTAATTCCTGTGGCGTGTTGTCGGCGTAAAGTATAACCTGCACCCAATCGCCGGCCTGTTTCTTTATCTTCTTCCGTACTTCGGCTCTTACCGGCAGAAAAAGCTGTCTGTTGCCCATCGGCATCAGGTTATAGCCTTTTATCTCGTAGCTATCAATGGTGCCTCTAACCCTAACCCAACCAAAATGTGCATTTTTGTCCGGAGCAATTTCTGGGATAGCTGCATACGTCCAGCCGCCTTTGCCAGGGAATTTTTCTAATAGATATAGCTTGTTAGTGAGGGGTTGAGACATAGCTTAATTTATTAATTATCTCACAAGTTACTATTTCGCTTAAACTCGCGGAATAGAGAGGTATACGCAGCGAAAGATACATTTTATTCTCCCGCACAAAAAAGAAACAATAGCCTTCTTAATACTTGAGAATAACTAGCTTATTGATTTGAAAGTATACAAGCTCTAGAAACAAAGTATACTATGAAATTAAAAGATAAAGTAGCCATTGTAACCGGGGCATCGCAAGGTATAGGCAAGGCGACTGCCAAAACCCTAGCCGAAGCAGGTGCCAAAGTAATATTAGCTGCCCGCCACGCCGACGATCTGAAAGAAGTAAAACAGGAAATCGAAAGCAAAGGCGGCGAGGCCACCATTGCAGAAACAGATGTAACAGACCTGAAACAGGTAGAAGCGATGGCCCAGATAGCGCTGGACAAGTATGGCACAATTGATATCCTGGTGAACAGCGCCGGCTTAATGCCCCTCTCCTACATGAAAAACCGCCACTTGGACGAATGGGAGAAGATGGTAGACGTGAATCTGAAGGGTATACTAAAGGCTGTGTATGCGGTGCTGCCCACTATGATCAAAAACAAGAGCGGCCACATTGTAAACATGGCATCTATTGATGGGCGGGTAATGTACCGAGGTGGTGCTGTGTACGGAGCTACCAAAGCGGCTATCATTGCGATCTCAGAAGGGTTACGCATGGAGCTTTCTCCTGACTATAACATCCGCATCACGTCTGTTGAGCCGGGCACCGTAGACACCGATTTACGCGAATCTATCACAGACAAGGAACTGCTAAACGACATGGATTGGGGTGAAGGCGAGTCTAAGCTGGAGCCGGAGGACATCGCAGATTCTATACTTTATGCGCTTACATTGCCTAGCCGCGCCAACGTGAATGAGATTTTGCTGAAGCCATCCGGGAAGCAGTAAAAGTTGAGGATACTGTAAAGAAAGTATGTTTTTCAACCACTAGCTACAAAAGTGATTGTATAGGATCTCCTTATTCAGGCAATAATCTTTTGCTTTAGAATACTGTGACACCAAATCTCTCTGATAGCAGATTATCAAGTTGCTTGATGTCGGCTATTAAATCTATGAAGTCCGGTGTTGATGATAACTCATGCTCGTTTTTCTGATACAGGTTTTTCAGCTCGGTCATCTTAAAGTAAAATGAATGGGATTGTAGCTTAATCTGTAGTAGCGCTAACCTTTCTTCTATAGCGCTCTTTTTCTGTTTAACCACATCAACTATTTCAACAGCCGACTTAAAATCTACTTCTTTTCGTTCAACAGATTTTAAGAGTTCGCACTTGTAGCTGGCACATTGTTTAGGTCTGTCTAGGTAAATAGTGCAGCCATCGCAATACTTATTACAGGGCTGAAGAAATACACCATCATTACTTGCCTCCTCGATATCCATTAACTTTCTTACGACGGGCAACTCTTCGCTATTAAGCTGTACAAAGCCTATCAAGGTGCCAGTACAACACAAACCACAAGCCAAACAGATATTCGTTGAATCAATCATACTTACTGAATTTAAGCACTTTTTATGTGCTGGTTAGAGGTAGCTTAAATTACAGCTAACTATAATAACTATAATATAAACGGAACACTACTGCTTTTAGCCGTTATTGACGTGAGGTTGTAGCTCGTGCACATATTTGAATAGCAATAAAAGTACGAGCTACAAGCTCGCACTAGCGGGGCCAAAGCATATATTCTTTTATTGTCTGCTAACCTTTAATGTATCAATTTTACTGCTTTCTGCTATAGCTGCTATATCTTCTAAGGAGCCTATATTTAAGAGTAATGGTTCAGGTTCTTCTCTTCTTATCAAGAATCTAAATTCGCTCTGATATGAATATTGGATTGGTTTCTTGAATACAGACCATTTTCCATGAAACTTCTTTAAATCTATATATTCTACAGGAGAATAAATTAGGTCATATCCGTTTCTCTTTGCGGCTTTGTCTACTCTGTTAATGAATTCAATGATATCAAGTATAAAAACACATGTATCTCCAAACTTTTTACATGAGTTATCGATCATAATGTCTTCTAAGTTTTCACTTGTCTCTAAAGCATACATCGAAAATATATTGCCTTTGGGATTATCATGCCAAAGGTTGAAAAACCCTCTGTCAGCAATCCCTATCATGCTATCTCCCAAAGAAATTCTAATATTACTAATTTCTTTTTGCTCATATAAAGCCTCATGTTTATCTCCTCTTAATTCCCCATCTTCAATTTTTCGAAATGCGCTGAGGTTATTCATAAACATTATCCCTTGTTTATAAAAGCTCTCCATATGAGCTCTTTCGCCAAACTTGATCAAAGAACAGACATCTATCTTCATGCTTATAAATATAAGCAAAAAAGCAGCCCCTTCCAGAGCTGCTTTTCCTTTTACCTACCAAGACGCAAAGTATTGCGTCTCTACAAGTATAATCTTACTATTTCAAGCTACCGATCATGTCTTCTGGCTTCACCCACTCGTCGTACTGCTCGTTGGTTAGCAGGTCAAGAGCGATAGCTGCCTGGCGAAGGGTAGTGCCTTCTTTGTGCGCCTTCTTCGCAATTTTAGCTGCGTTGTCGTAACCGATATGCGGGTTAAGGGCTGTTACCAGCATCAGCGAGTTCTCCAGGTTCTCTTTGATACGGGCAGTGTTTGGCTCGATACCAACAGCACAATGCTTGTCGAACGAGTCGCAGGCATCACCGATCAACTGGGCACTCATCAGCAGGTTGTAGATCATCACCGGCTTAAATACGTTCAGTTCGAAATGGCCGTTCATGCCACCTACCGAGATAGCCACATCGTTACCGATTACCTGCGCGCAAACCATAGTCATAGCCTCTGCCTGCGTTGGGTTTACTTTACCCGGCATGATAGAAGAACCCGGCTCGTTCTCAGGAATCAGGATTTCAGCAATACCAGAACGTGGACCAGATGCCAGCAAACGAATATCGTTAGCGATCTTCATCAGCGATACCGCCAGTTGCTTAAGCGCACCAGATGTTTCTACGATCGCATCATGTGCAGCAAGTGCTTCAAATTTGTTAGGAGCCGTGATAAACTCATGACCAGCATACTGAGAAATCTTCTTAGCAACCAGTACATCGTAACCAGCCGGCGTGTTAAGGCCTGTGCCAACTGCAGAACCGCCAAGGGCCAGTGTGCTCAGGTGCTCCAGCGTGTTGCGAAGCGCTTTCATGCCGTAATCCAGTTGGGCTACATAACCAGAAAGCTCCTGGCCTAGCGTAAGCGGTGTAGCATCCATTAGGTGCGTACGGCCGATCTTCACCACATCCATGTAAGCCTCTGCTTTGCTGTTAAGTGTGTCACGTAGTTTCTTAACCAAAGGCAATGTGTGCTCTACCACTTTCTTGTAAGCGGCAATGTGCATCGCCGTCGGGAACGTATCGTTAGAAGACTGCGACTTGTTTACGTCGTCGTTCGGGTGGATCTTCTTTTTCTCATCTAGTAAATCGCCACCTAAAAGCACATGCGCACGGTTAGCAACAACTTCGTTCACGTTCATGTTAGACTGCGTGCCCGACCCTGTCTGCCATACTACCAACGGGAACTGGTCAGCCAGTTTACCTTCCAGAATCTCGTCGCATACTTTACCAATTATCTCTGCTTTTTCCTGTGCCAATACGCCTAACTCAGCGTTAGCAAAAGCAGCCGATTTCTTAAGTATAGCAAATGCCTCAACTACTTCCTTTGGCATCAGTTGGCCACCAATGGTAAAGTTTTCTTTTGAGCGCTGCGTCTGAGCACCCCAGTATTTGTCTGCAGGCACCTCTATAGGTCCCATTGTGTCTTTCTCTACGCGAACTTGCATATCGATTTATGTTTGGTTTAAAGGATCAACTTATCTGCGGTAAAACTACAAAAAAGAGTTAAGAGTTATTTTATCTGTCATTTCGAAAGCTAGTGAGTAATCCAAGTCTGCTCAAAACTGAAACTGATCTCTCCTATCGTCAAGATGACGAATACAATTACTCCCCGAACACTGGCACAAACGTTTGCTCTACCTTCTGTGGCTTTCTTACCTGTTTGGTTACCTGCTTCTTCTCCTGCTCAAAAGCTACTACTTTTAGTGTTATATCCAGGCCGGTTACGGTGTTGCTGTTACGGAAAACGGTGTATAGCGTTCCATCAGCTGTTTTGGGCGTTTCAGAAAGCTGCACCAGCTTATAATCGGATATAATGCCTGCTCCCTGGGCAAAGGCATAGCTTTTCCAGTCAGAGTCTGCGTCGGCTACAAACTTGTCGGCAGAGGCTTTGTTCATGAAGTAGTAATCTATACTTCCAGAGGCGCTTACCTGTGGTAGGCTCGGTATCAGGCCAAGGCCAAATGCGGCCACCGGGCTAAGTGGTGCGGCTAGTGTTGCTGCTCCCTTGCTGGCCATGGAGGTCATATTTTTAAGCTGCTCCACAGACTCCTGCCCCACGCCTACCCAATACACCCAATGCGCAGTGTTAGCAGGTAGCTTAAAAGGCACAGCCACACGGCTTGGGTTCAGGTTTGCTTTAGAAGCCACTCTAAAAGTCTTATCTACCAACGTAACAGGCACCAAGTCACCCTTTACTGTTACCTTCTCGCTTACGGTAGTCCAGGTGGTGTCCGATTTGGTTTTCCAGGTAATGTTAGTGTTGAAATGACGGCTTTCTTCGTCGGCCGGCGTACGGTTTATTTTTAGCTGGGCCGGAATTGCTTTGCCGTTGGCAGCGGTGAGTATAAACCTGTAAGCTATTTTGCGTGGCGCTGGCAAGCGCAGGTTCTTTATTCTTTTCTGGTTTTTGATAGAGAACATCGTGGAGCCTGAAGTATACTCCTGCACCTCCAGGTTTAGTGCCTGATCGCTTTTCTCCGGCTCTACGTTTACAATGATTATGTCTCCTTGCTGAAAACCGAAGTAATATACTCCCTCCTGTGGTTTTATACTTTTAGGCTTCTCGATGGCAGTTGGCACTGTAATGCGCAGATCAGCCACCTGTATACTCTTCTGTGCCACTGCCGATAACTGCACCAGCAGCATTAGCAGTAAAACTTTATACTTCATATGTATCTAAAAAATCGCGCAAAGATAACTGATAATAAGATTACTATGCGCAGGATTTTCCAGTGCAAGCAGTCTGCCCCTCTGGGTAAGCAAAACCGCTGCTGCTTTGGCTAAAGTATAGGTTTAGCAAAGCTTAGGAATAAAAGCAACCAAATGGATAAGTATTAGGCAAAGCAGAAAAAGCCTCTCTCTTTTAACGAATCACCCGGTGCCCCGACTTTTCAGCCAACAAGGCAATTATCTCCAGTTGCACAGGTTTCAGGTAGCTGGTGTTCAGGTTGGTTTGATCATCGAAGGTAACTAAGTACTGGCCTTCCGTACCTAAGTAATGTATACTTTGGATTTGCTGATGTGCATACGCTCGCTTTTCGCCTAACAGGTTGTTTACCTCCAAGCCGTTTTCATCTATAACTACATACCAGCGTAAGCTAAACCAGGCTACTGCCCCTGCAATAACTAGCAACAGCACAAAAATAACGCTATACTTTTTAGTAGATCTTTCGCCTTCTGTGCGCTGAATGTAAGTTTTATATAACTCCGCATCATGGCCTAGCAATGTGTGCTGGATTATGCGCAGGGGTAATAAGGCAAACACCATTCCCAGCAAAAGCCCTGGTGCAAACATGGCATTAAAGTTTGGTGTTAGCAGAAACAACTGCCCTTTTTGTGTATGAATTATACTAGATATCAGAGCTAGCACACCTGCAAAGAAAACAGCCAGTACGCAGGCAAAGAAGAAATAGGCAATGGTAAGCTTTACGTCCTGCTTCTGGATATACTTTAACTCATCAGCAGTGATAGGCGCTGCATGTTTAGCCGGAGATATAGTACGCAGCATATAGCGCACCACAGGCAAAAGAACTGCAACAGAGAAAAAAGCAACAAGTAATATTTTGAGGATCTCAAGCATAAGTAAAGAGTTGGTACTGCAAAGTTAATACGGTATGCTCAATTTCCGATAGATAAAGCCAAGTAACCAGGCCGGGCCAATCAGCAGGAACTGCAAATCTTTTAAGAAAGATGGTTTTTTACCTTCCACTTTGTGCCCATAAAACTGCCCAAGCCAGGCTAACACAAATATAATCAGGCTACTAAGCTATAAAGGTGTGTTAGTTACAGCATCTAACCTCTGAACGGCCCATAACATAAACGCACAAACCATAGCCATTCCCAGAAACATTGTAAAAGAAAGGCGTAGCTAAAATAGCAGGCCTAAAAGTATAACCAATGTGCCAAAATGTATGTATGGCTGAAAGATAACCGGAAACGGAGACTTAAGTGCACTGCTTGGTATGCTGGCTAGTATACCGATGATACTAAAAGTATAAGCGGCACACATATCCAATGTATAAGTTTATTTGTGTGGTTCTGGTGGTTTTGCCCATACTCATCGAACTATTGCTGTATCGATCTCATATTTTAGTGTTTAAAAAAGAATTATAGATATAGGTAATATAATTCTTTTACTACATAATAAGGTAGTAGGCTCTTATCAATATTGCTTCTGCCCCGGCCATGGCCCATGCATCATTTCTTTTTTTTATATTTGAGTGAAGAGAAACTGTACTTGCTTGGAATTTTTTTCTTTAAAAATCACTTCAAAGCATAATTCTGCTAGAGAGTACTTAATATATACCTAATGAAAGCTGCTAAGCTGGTTCTGTTCGTAAAAGATTATTTTATCGCGATTTTCTCGTTCTTACTGATCTTCCTGCTTACGCTGTTTATTTACTCCGAAACGAAGCGCAAGGCAGAAGAGCGTAGCGAAAAACTGTTCAGCATCAGGGCAGATCAGGCTACGCAGGCCATCGAAAAACGCATGCAGGATCATATTCAGATCCTGATTGGAGCCAAGGCATTGTTTGTTTCTTCTGATACGGTAGAACGTAAGGCTTGGCGCCACTACTACGAAACCCTTAACCTGGAAGAAAACTATCCGGGTATACAGGGCTTAGGATACTCGCACTACATTAAGCCCGGCGAGTTGGAGGAGCATGAGCGTAGAATGCAAGCCGTTGGTTTTCCGGACTACAAAGTACGCCCTGAGGGAGGCCGCTTAAACTATACCTCCATTATTTATCTCGAGCCTTTTACAGGCAGAAACCTTAGAGCTTTTGGCTTTGATATGTTTAGTGAGCCGATAAGGCAATCTGCTATGCGTATAGCCCGAGATACCAAACAGCCAGCCATGACGGGCAAAGTACGATTGGTGCAGGAAAATGGAAGAGATGAACAGTCTGGCTTCCTGATTTATCTCCCAATCTATAAAAATAACGCAAACCCTGAGTCTATTCATGAAAGGCAGCGCCTGATTAAAGGCTTTGTATACAGTCCTTACAGGGCGAAAGACCTTTTTTCTTCTATCCTGACTAAAGATTATAAGGACATAGATGTAGAAATTTATGACGGCACAAACCTGGAAGAAAGTGCACTTCTTTTCAGTACAGATACAACTCTTTATTACCATGCTGCCAGTAACAGGAACTTTAGTAAACTAAACACCCTGAGCATTGGCAACAACACGTGGC
The DNA here is from genome assembly GCF_037892465.1 of Pontibacter sp. H249. Classification (NCBI taxonomy): domain Bacteria; kingdom Pseudomonadati; phylum Bacteroidota; class Cytophagia; order Cytophagales; family Hymenobacteraceae; genus Pontibacter; species Pontibacter sp. H249. The sequence continues at coordinate 182,344 of NZ_JBBKTR010000007.1, forward strand.
GCATATTTGTAACGGCAAAACCAACATTTGGCAGATCGGCCGATACAGAGCTTCCGAAGTTTATACTTTTAGGCGGTGGCATTATAAGTTTACTGATGTTTTTCATCATCTGGTCACTGTCAAACACCCGCCGCTCTAACCGTTTAAAGCAAACTATTACCGATAATGCTACGGCTGCTTTATTTATTATGGATGCTCGGGGCTACTGTACCTTTATGAACCCGGCAGCGGAGGAGATGACAGGCTATACGTTCGAGGAAATCAGCAAAAAGCCTCTTCATGACATGATCCATCACCATCATCCGGATGGAACGCCTTATCCGCTTGAAGAATGCCCTATAGATAGAGCACTGCCAACTAACAATGAGATGCGTGCTCACGAGGATGTATTTGTGCGAAAAGACGGTACCTTCTTTAGCGTTACATGTGCTGCCCGTCCGATTATAGAAAATGGTGTGCCAGCCTATACTATAGTTGAGGTGCGCGACATAACTGAAGAGAAGAGAGCTCAGCAAGCTATACTAGACAGTGAGGCCCGTTTCAGAATTATGGCTGATAGTGCCCCTGTAATTATCAAGATGCGCGATCAGGAGGGACGGTTCCAGTATGTGAACAAGCAGTGGATGGACTTTACCGGCCATAGCTTTGAGGAAACCATGTACCTAACCTGGAGAGATGTGGCGCACCCGGAAGATGTAAAGAGTATCAGCCATATTTTTGAAAACGGCCTGAAAACGCGAACTGCCTTTAGGGTTGAGTTTAGGATGCGCCGCTTCGATGGTGTTTACAGATGGGTAGTACTTACTGATACACCTCGCTTTGGCTCTAACGGCGACTTCCTTGGCTTTATTGGCTCTGTTATAGATATAACAGAGATGAAGGAGGCAGAGCGAAAAGTGAAGCAGAACGCAGAGCTGCTGCAGAAGCTGTTTCTGGAGGTGCCTGCCGTGGTAGGCTTAGTGCGAGCTCCTGATTACCAGTATGTGCTTGCAAATTCTCAATACCGCAGGCTGTATGGCAACCGTCCGTTGGTAGGCAAAACTATTTACGAAGCCCACACCGATTTAGAAGGCGAGGGTTTCTTTAAGAGAATTGAAGAGGTATTTGAAACAGGCAAGCCTTTTATAGGCAACGAAGTAACGGCTACAATAGAAGATAGCAGAGGCAAGCAAAACGCTTATTTCAACCTTGTTTATCAGCCGCTTATAGATACTAACAATAAAATAGAAGCGGTGCTGGTGTTTGCTGTAGAGGTAACGGAACTCGTGAAAGCTCGCCAGGCACTCCTGCATACAAATGATGAGCTAAGCGATAAAAACAAAGAACTGCAGCGGATTAATAACGACCTGGATAACTTTGTTTACACCGCCTCGCATGACCTAAAGTCGCCGATAGCGAACATGGAAGGCCTTGCCGCCCTGCTGCGCGAAGAACTGCAGGAAAGGCTGGAGGAGAGCGACCTGCAGGTGCTGGATATGGTGCAGGGGTCAATCAACAAGTTAAAAGGTACTATTGCAGACCTGGCAGAAATTACTAAAGTGCAGAAAGAGTTAGATTCGGCAGTAGAACCGCTCTCTTTTGAGGTAGCCTTACAAGATGTTACTGCTGATATAGAAGGATTGGTCAGAAACTCGGATGCTGAAATCATAACAGACCTACAGGTAAAAGACGTGCTTTTTGCCCGAAAAAACCTTCGAAGTATAATTTACAATCTCGTTTCTAACGCTATCAAGTATAAGTCTCCAGACCGTAAGCCGAGCATCAAAATAAGTACTTACAAACAGAATGATTTCATAGTGCTGGAGGTAGAAGATAATGGCTTGGGTATACGCAAAGAGCAACAGCACAAACTCTTTACCATGTTTAAGCGCCTGCACAGCCACGTTGAGGGTACAGGTATTGGTTTATACATTGTAAAGCGCATAATAGAGAACAGCGGAGGCCGCATTGAAGTAGACAGCGACCTTGGCAGAGGCACAACCTTTAAAGTATACTTTAAGCAGGAGGCAGTGGCGCAGGAGGTGTAAAGTATGTATACAGCACCAGTTGCTTTCTGCTATTAAGACAAAAAGGCGCTACCGGGATAAGATAGCGCCTTTTTATTTAGCCATGTTATAATGTTATACCTGCAGTAAGTTGCCAGGAATCGAAGTGAATCTTTTTATAGATGTGATTGCTGTTGGCAAGATCCCGGACAAAGCGTAACTCAACAGACAAGGCATTTCTTTTGGTAAGCTGTGTTTGTACACCAGCTCCTGCCACTAATCCTAAAGTATAGTTATCTAATGCCATACTCTTTACATGAGTACTGCCATCCTGGTAAGTAACTGTATTTGTGAAATCTTTAGAAAGTGCCAGGCCAAGAGCAGGGCCGGCATTAAAGTATGGCTGCAGCTTTGCGCTGCCAAATTTATACTTTAGCAATACAGGCAACTGCAGGTAATGAGCATCCAGTTTTATATGGCTGTTGTAAACTACTGTTGTGTTTCGGGTGTGGGTATACGTGCTCTCTGCTCTTCGGGAAGTATAGGTAAGCTCAGGCTGTACAGAAAATTGTTTACCTGCTCCTATGTTTGCAAAAATACCTGCAACAGGCTCGGTTGTGCTGCCAAAGGTATGATGATCAGGAGAGCCTGCCTCTGACTGGTAGCTGAGGTGAAAAGCACTTGCCCCTACACGAACACCCCAAAATATTGTTAACTTATTTGACTTGTGCAGTACTTTGCCTTGTTGGGCGCCTGTAAAGCAGTTATTGTAAGCATGCACCAAGTTTGAGAGACTCAAAGCTGTATACTTATGCTTTTGTACATTGATGATTTCGCAGTCGCTTAGTATGCTGGAAAGGGTGCCCGTGTAGTAGCTGCGGTTTAACGGCACTACATGCCCCTGCTCTTTTTGTAAAAAGAAGTTATACGACGGGTGTAGACGCTGCGTGTAGTACAGTTTAGCGGGTCCGTCAACTAATAATTGCAAAAACACCGTGTATGATTTCCCATCCACAAGTACATCCTTTGTTTCGTACCGGATGCTATCTCCTATTCCGTAACCATTTATATCAGCAGCCTGATACGTTTTATAGTTCCCAGCTTCTCCAAACTGAATGGCATAAAGCATTTTAGAAGAGTTTTCTTTTACTAATTGTCCGCGAAGGGTATCAGAGGAACTGGTAATAAGATAGGCGTTTGGTGTAGTTTTTTGAGCCTGTGCTGCTGAGCTGGTAAATAAACACAATAGCATAAGTATAGCTCCTTGTAAAGTTTGTTTCATAAAATGGTTATAGGATTAAGATGTAAATATATAAAATATTAAACTATGAGTTTTAGCACATCAGGTACCGAGAAAGTAGCAGCTAAGTAAGCAGGAAATGTGTACTTTTATACCTTGCAGCAGGCATCAAAAATCATCATATATAAAGTATAAAAACTGATCCTTCTGCTCCTGAATTTTGTTCTTAAACACCGGGTAAGCACACCCTAAGAACGAACAACACCATACGAACAACAACAATAAATGGCTAAAATAAAAACATCATACTTCTGCCAGAACTGTGGCGCTCAATCAGCTAAATGGATAGGGAAATGCCCGGCCTGCGGCGAGTGGAACACCTACGTAGAAGAGGTAGTACAGCGCGAGGAAATTACTCCAACAAGCGCTTGGAAAGTAGGCAGCAGCTCTGCGCAGGTATCTAACAAACCTAAACCGATTGCCGACATAAGCTACCAAGAGCAGCACCGCATCATGACGCAGGACCAGGAACTGAATCGTGTGCTGGGAGGCGGCATTGTGCCTGGCTCTATGGTGCTTATAGGCGGTGAGCCGGGTATAGGCAAGTCTACCCTGATGCTACAGATTGCCTTGAGCCTTAGTGGCTTGCGGGTATTATATGTAAGTGGTGAGGAAAGTGAGCAGCAGATTAAAATGCGTGCAGAGCGCCTGATTGCTCAAACCTCCGACTGCTTTATACTTACCGAAACCGGAACACAGAACATTTTTAAGCAAATAGAGCAGCTGAGGCCGCAGGTGTTAGTGATAGATTCCATCCAAACTCTTCACTCCTCTTTTATAGAAGCCGGTGCCGGTAGCGTAAGCCAGGTGCGTGAGTGTACTGCTGAGTTATTAAAGTTTGCTAAAGAAAGCGGCACGCCTGTTTTCTTAATCGGCCATATCACCAAAGAAGGCAATCTGGCAGGCCCTAAAATTCTGGAACACATGGTAGATACGGTGCTTACTTTCGAAGGCGACCGCCACATGACTTACCGTATACTTCGCACCACTAAAAACCGCTTTGGCTCTACCTCAGAGCTAGGTATTTACGAGATGCTGGGTTCAGGTTTGCGCGAGGTAAGTAATCCGTCTGAAATTCTGATATCGCAGCGCGAAGATGCTTTTAGCGGTATAAGCATAGGAGCTACGCTGGAGGGTAACAGGCCCTTGTTAATTGAGGTACAAAGTTTAGTTAGCCCCGCCACCTACGGTACCCCACAGCGCACCAGCACAGGCTTTGACGCAAAACGCCTGAACATGCTGCTGGCCGTGCTGGAAAAGCGTGGCGGTTATAAGCTAGGCACGCAGGACGTATTCCTGAACATAGCTGGTGGTTTAAAAGTAGAAGACCCTGCCCTTGATTTGGCTGTGTGTGCCTCTATACTTTCCTCTTTCGAGGATATGGCCATACCAAGTACCTCTTGTTTTGCCGCTGAAGTGGGTTTGGGTGGCGAGATTCGGGCTGTAAATCGTGTAGAAAACCGCATTAGCGAGGCCGAGAAACTTGGTTTTAAAGACATCTACATTTCAAAGTATAACAAGAAGGGAGTAGACTTTAGCAAATTCTCCATTAACATACATCCCTTTGGCAGGTTAGAGGATGTTTTCAGTAGTTTGTTCGGGTAATGTACAATTAGCTTTTAATTAGCTTTAAAAACACTGTAAGCCACCGGGTTAACCCTGGTGGCTTTTTTTGTATTCCTATTTAACCACATTCTTCATCTTTTGCTTCTCAATAACCGTTCATACAATAGATGCGTACTTAATTTCTACCCCTTATTGCTCAAAAAAATGAGTAAATGACATTGTTTCAGATCTTATACTTAACCAAAATAAACTATGGCATTGATCAATAAAAATGACATTGAGAAACTGCTTAATGTGCAGAACAACACACAAAATGCACTTTGCATTTCTATATTCATACCTACCCACCGTGCTGGTCAGCAAACCCTTAATGGCCAGGATACTATACTTTTTAAAAACAAAATAAAAGAGGCCAGAGCCTTACTGGAAAGGCATGATGTGCCTGAGGCTGAGATAGATGAATACCTAAAGCCTGCCGACGCGCTATTAAATGACACAAACTTTTGGCGCCATCAGGCAGAAGGATTGGCTGTGTTTATTACGAAAGGCTTTTCGGAGCACTACACATTGCCGATTGCCATGCCGGATGTTGTATATGTGTTAGATCACTTCTACTTCACTCCTGTGCTTCCTATTCTGAGCCAGAACGGACGCTTCTTCATACTTTCTCTGTACCGTGAAAAAGTGGCGTTTTATGAGGCAACTATCGAAAAAGTAAGGCCAATTGATATCAGTTCGTTTGTTCCGGAGACAATGAGCAAGGCGCTTAAGTTTGATATTAAAGGCAACGACCAGGACTTTACAAATTCTACAACTACAGTTAACGGCTCTAACATAGTACATGGCCCGGGGTCAACGAAAGGCGACGAAGAGCACGAACGAGTACGGGAGTTTGTGATAGAGATTGACAACAGTATGCAGAAAATACTGCACGATGCACATGAACCATTGGTATTGGCTGGCGTGGATCACTACTGCAGCCTTTACCGAACACACAGCAAGTACAAAAACATTGTACCAGAAAATATCAACATAAACGAAGGTGTTGATAACGCAAACATGCTGCACGAGAAAGCACTTAAGCTAATCAAGCCAATTATGCAGCAGAGCCATACCGATTCTCTTAATCGTTATCAGAATGTGGCAGGTACCGGATCTACCTCCGAAGACCTTGCAACTGTGGCAGCAGAGGCAGTACATGGCCGAGTTGATACGTTGTTTATCTCTCCTAGCCAACCAGTATGGGGTAGTTACGATCCGGCAAGCGCTACTGCTGTAGTACATAAAGAGTATCAGCGCGGAGACTACGACCTAATAAATCTGGCTGCCATAAAAACAATAGCACAGGGTGGTAAAGTATATGTAAACAGCTACAATGGGCTAAGCGAATCAAGCGAAAGCCAAGGCAATGTGAAGGCCCTGTTCAGGTACTAAAAGTAACCTGGTTTGGTCCTTAAAGCCAGAAACCATAACTTAGAGGGAGCAGTTGTAATGGCTGCTCCCTTTTTAGTTGTTTTAACTCTTAGCTATACCTTTGCTGCACAACCACATGAAGCTGCACGTTACCGATGGCCTTAACTTTCTGTCGAAACTAACGCCATTGCGTGCTTACAATGCTTTACAAGTGGTTAGCAGCTATCTAGTAGCTAAAATTACAGGCAAAGCTGTGCATTGGGGAATGCCGCTAAGTATATCGCTGGAGCCTACTACTTCTTGTAATTTGCGCTGCCCCGAGTGCCCGAGCGGTTTGCGCTCTTTTACAAGGCCCACCGGCATGCTGCAGGACGAGCTTTTTAAAAGCACTATTGATCAATTACACAAACGGCTGCTTTACCTGATCTTCTACTTTCAGGGGGAGCCATACTTGCACAAAAATTTTCTGGAGTTGGTAAAATATGCGTCAGGCAAGGGCATTTACACTGCCACCTCTACCAATGCGCATTATTTAGACGATGACACCGCACGCAAAACCGTAGAATCCGGACTGGACCGCTTGATCGTATCTATCGACGGCACAACCCAGGAAACCTATGCTGCTTACCGCATTGGTGGGAAACTGGATAAAGTGCTGGAAGGTACGCGTAACGTAGTAAAATGGAAAAAGAAACTGAAGTCGAGAACACCGCATATCATGTTTCAATTTTTGGTAGTAAAGCCAAACGAGCACCAACTGCAGGACGTACAGCAACTGGCACAGGAACTCGGCGTAGACGAAGTTGTATTCAAGACAGCGCAGATTTACGATTATGAACAAGGGTCTCCGCTTATACCAACTATAGATTATTACTCCAGATACCAAAACAACGGCGATAGCAGCTACTCTATTAAAAACAAACTGCTAAACCACTGCTGGAAAATGTGGCATTCCTGCGTAATAACCTGGGACGGTTTGGTGGTACCGTGCTGCTTTGATAAAGATGCCGAGTACAGACAGGGAGACTTAAAAGAAAATACATTTACAGAAGTTTGGCGCGGAAGCACGTATAACCGTTTCCGGCAAACGCTGTTAGGCTCTCGTGCCGATATAGAAATGTGCCGCAACTGCACCGAGGGTACCAAAGTATGGGCCTGAGATAAAGTAAAATGAAGCGTACTATATGAAAGACATCAACAATGCCCTGGAGTTGCTAATTAATAAGCTGGAGATCTGGGGAAACCAGCTGGTATTGCTGCTTCCAAACCTTTTTGTAGCACTTATCCTGCTCATACTCACCTTTTACATAGCCAGAGTTGTACGTAATGGCCTTGATCATGTAATCAACCGCTTCTCACACAGCGCAGCCCTGAATAACCTTGTTTCTACGCTGCTATACTTAGCGCTGCTGCTTGTAGGCTTCTTCTTCGTGCTTAGTGTCCTGAAACTGGATAGGGTGGTGATTTCGTTGCTCGCCGGTGTGGGTATCTTGGGTTTGGCTCTGGGTTTTGCCTTTCAGGATATCGCCGCCAATTTTATCTCAGGTATCATTATAGCTGTGCAAAAACCCTTTGGTGTTGGCGATATGATCGAAACGAATGACTATTTCGGTGTTATTGAGCGCATCACATTACGCACAGTAGACATTCGTAAACCAACCGGTGAGCTGGTAAAGCTACCCAATAAAATGGTGTTTGAGAATCCGGTAACTAACCTCTCCTTCCACGGCTCCAGGCGCGTAGATTTAGAAGTTGGTATTTCCTATGCGGAGGACCTGGAGCAAGTGCAGAAGATAGTAATCGAGGCGTTAGAAGATGTAAAGAACCGAGTTAAAACACGTGATATAGAGGTAATGTATGATTCCTTTGGCGACAGCTCTATTAATTTCAAAGCGCGTTTCTGGGTAAGTTACAGCCGGCAAGTAGATTATGTTGGAGCTAAAAGCGATGCCATTATTCGTATCAAGAAAGCTTTTGATGCCAATAACATTGTTATTCCGTTTCCAATCCGAACACTGGACTTTGCTATAAAAGGAGGCGATAGGCTAAGCGGGGAGCTACAAAGTATACAGGATGCTGAGGGTAATGGTGAACAGGAGAGAAATAGAGAAGAGTAACTGTTTATACTTCAGATAAAAATAAAGAGGGCCGATTCTGCTTCGGCCCTCTTTATTTTACTTGTCTTTTTTATCAAGATTCTTTCCTAAATCTTCTACCTGCTTTAGGAAGTTATCCACGCTTTCATCGGCATAGGGGCCGTACGAATTAGATATGGTGCCTCTCAGGCCCGTGGTTGTTTCCATCGCATAAAGTATAGACATATCGTCTGGGTCGCTCTCGCCTTCGAATCGGTAAAAGTCTACAATGCGCACCTGGTCTGGCGAGAATGTCTCTTTATCCTCCATAGTGCAAAGTTTACCATCGCCGGATACTTTAAAATCGTACTTATAGCCGTCTTTACGCAGGCGGTTTAATACATTTACAAGGGATCTTTCTTCAACTTTATCTTGCATATCAGTCAATATAATGTGTGTTCAATAGCTAAGTATAGAACTATACGCAAAAACAGAGTTTAGATACGGAATTAATGATTAATGACTAGTTAAAAATGTTTATGAAGATAACGCTTACGCATTCTTCAATCATTTATGAGTCATTGACTTCTCAAGGTCCTTCTGAATTTTTTTGAAGTCGATGGTAGAGCAGGCGCCGCAGCTTTTGGCGCAGCCGCTTTTAGCCGCAAAACTAAGATACACCATGCGTGCCATATAAAAGGCCGCAGCTAAAAAAATGAGAAGGATGATTAGTTCCTGTACCATACGTTAGAACAACCGAGTAAAAGTATAAAAAGTTTAGCTGGCGGCGCTTTTCCAATGCTCAGCAATGGTATCGAGCATCTCCTGATGTATGTGCCCATTGCTAGCTACGATCTCACGACCAAAAACATAATCGCCGCCTGCTGTAAATTTGCTAAGCTTGCCTCCTGCTTCCTGCACAATAATGGCACCGCCGGCTACATCCCAGGCATTTAGGTTGTACTCAAAAAAACCTTCAAATCTACCTATGGCAACATAAGCTAAGTCCAGGGCGGCAGAGCCGTAGCGGCGCACCCCATGCGATTTGCCCATAAACCCGCCCAGCACCTGTAAGTACAGTTGCGTGAGGCCAAAGTCGTAGTATGGGAAGCCAGTTGCAATAAGCGAGTCTTTAAGAGCCGGAGCTTCGGATACTTTAATTTGTTTATCATTGCAGAAGGCCCCGCCGCCTTTGTAGGCCCAGAAGCACTCGTCTCGGTTAGGCTCGTATACTACGCCCAGCACCACTTCATCGCCATCCATCAAACCTACACTTACAGAGTATGCAGGCAAGCCATGGGTAAAGTTGGTAGTGCCATCCAGCGGGTCTACTATCCAGTTATAGCGGTCACCTTTGGTGTTGTCGGTTTCTTCTTCGGTTATAAAGCCTGCTTCTGGCAACAATATGCGCAAACCTTCTACCAGCTGCTCCTCTGCCTGTTTGTCTACATAAGATACCAGGTTATTAAAGCCTTTCATCTCTACCTTAGAGCGGTCGAAGTTTTCGGCTTCGTGCTTTATAAAGGCGCCTACTTTCCGGGCAAGTATGTTCAGGTTTTGGCTAAGCTGGTGTAAGTTCATTGTTAGTGGTTATACTTTGGCAGTTACTAATTCTTTTTTCTTTTCAAACCAGGCAATATACTCTGCGCGCAGTAATAAAGTTAAACCTAAAGGTATAAAGGCAGCATGCGGCTCCTGCGGCAGAATCCACCACGAAATGGTAAGTATACCGGTTATTAAACCTGTAATTGCCATATACTTTCTTACCCACTCCGGCAATACTTGCTTACCTAAAAGGAACGCTACTACCACATGTGTAGGTATGGCCCAAAGCAGGTTAAAATTATTTGCGGTAGCTTGGTGGTCTGTGGCAAACCAAAGCAGCAGCATAACGATGCCCAGCAAACCCGCCGCAAAGAAAAGTATAAAATCAAATGTACGGGAACGGCGGCTTTTCTTTAAATCAAGTAAGGTAACGGCTGCAGCAGCAATAAAAAGAAACCAGCAAAGTATAATTGGCGTGAAAAGCGAAAAGAGCTGCTCTGCCGGCTCCTGCGTGAATACAGCTACTGGCTTGCCTGTAAGCAATACGGCTTGCCCGTTTTGCTGGATGGTGGCATTGGCAAAGCCCTCGGATAGATAGTCCGGTAAAAACATGTACTCGTACGGAGTTGCCTCTCTGTCTATTCTTGCTCCCAGGGCCAGATCGATTCCAAAATCGCCCCACGGCTGTGGTGGCAAGTATAAGTCAATCAGGTTCCGGAAGCTGTAGTCTTTGTCGAGGTGCTCGATGTTATACTTTATCTGGTCTGGGAAGGTAGCTTCAAGTCCGTCGCGGATGCGGGTGGCGCAGTTGTCGAAAAAGAAGTCGTAAAGGTAAAAGCGGTTTGCCGGCAGGTAGTTGTTTGTTAAAAACAGCCAGTATTTCTGTTTCTGCTCCGGCGTCAGGTTCAGTTCCTGCTCAAACACAGAGCGGTTATCCTGTGCGTAGCTGTACACAAAATCCTGGAAGTGCGCAGCCGACAGCTTATAGTTTAGCTTGCCTTGCGCAAACTTCAGGTAAAAGTTAGGTTCATTAAAATCGAAGGTGCCGTAGTTAAAGATCACGTCCATGCCCAAGGATGGGTCCTGCACCCGCACCGCGCTATGGCCGAACACGGCATACAGATCATTGCCGCTTGAGCAGGTTATCAGGCTGATTTTAGCATCGGGTGATATGCGTAAACCTTCGAACTGTGCTTTTGCCTGAACTGAAAAAATGAACAGCAGTAGCAGCAGGCTTATTTTCTTCAGGTAACTTTTCATACTTTATTCGGCGTTTGTTGCTTTGCCGGCCTTCTCTCCTGCCACTACAAGTACAAACTCGCCTTTAATTGCTTTGGTCGTAAAAATTTGAATAAGTTCGTCTAAAGTACCGTTAATGGTTTCTTCAAACATTTTCGTGATTTCACGTGAAACAGAGGCCATGCGCTCTCCGCCGAAGTACTCCTTAAACTGCGTGAGTGTTTTGAGCAGGCGGTGCGGCGACTCGTAAAAAATCATAGTGCGTTCTTCAGTCGCAAGGCTCTGCAGGCGTGTCTGCCGGCCTTTTTTAATGGGCAGAAATCCTTCAAACGTAAACCTGTCGGTGCTAAAACCAGATTTTACCAAGGCAGGAACGAAGGCGGTGGCACCTGGCAGGCACTCTATTTTCAGGTCATGCTTCAGGCACTCGCGCACCAGGTAAAAACCAGGATCAGAAATTCCGGGTGTGCCAGCATCAGAGATCAAGGCCATTACCTCTCCTGCTTTCATGCGTTCTACTAGATGGGTAGTGGCTTTGTGTTCGTTGTGCAGGTGGTGACTGTGCATGCGCTTTTCGATGCCTAGGTGCTGCAGCAGTTTGCCACTGGTGCGGGTGTCCTCGGCAAGTATAACATCCACCTCCTTTAGTACCCGTATTGCCCGCAGCGTAATATCTTCTAAGTTGCCGATAGGTGTCGGCACTAAGTATAAATTGGTTTTCTCTGGTTCCTGCATAGCCCAAAGATACGACTTAATTGTTGATTGTTACTTGCTGATGGCCAGTTGGCTGAAGTATAGAAACCTGGCTCAGTAGCATTATAAGTGATCAAAAGCTAGACTTTCAATAATTAACAAGCACTAAGCAACAATCAAACTGTCATAAATCTTATCGATCTTCTCTGCCAGCTCATGATCCTTTTCTGTTACGGTATTGCCTGCATCGTGTGTGGTTAATTCAATCTCAATTTTGTTGTACACGTTGCTCCACCATGGGTGATGGTTTAGTTCCTCGGCCACATCAGCTACCTGATTCATAAAGGCCATTGCCTGCTTAAAATCTTTGAATGTAAGCGAGCGTTTTAGCTTATTTTCTTCTTCTCTCCACATAGTTTTCATGTTGATTTCTGTTTATACTTCTGTTTGCCTTGCATATGTATTTTGCCGTTAATCTATACTTATACTTTGTTGTGCCTGAATAACACAGTCTAAAAAACAGGCGTATAGGCTATGGCAATACGAAAAGCAAATTTATACTATAAAGCTATGAAAACTATAGATAAGAAACCTAAGTCGGTGCCACCACAGGTGCAGAAAGACCAGCCAGGAGATGAACACAAGATGACTCCGAAGCCAGAATTTATCCGCGACAGCTACAAAGGCAGCGATAAGCTAAAAGGTAAAGTAACCTTGATCACGGGTGGCGACAGCGGGATCGGACGTGCGGTAGCGGTGCATTTTGCACGAGAAGGTGCCGACGTAGCCATCGTATACTTAGACGAGCACAAAGATGCCGACGAGACCAAGCGGCTAGTAGAAAAGGAAGGACATAAATGTATTACTATAGCCGGAGATATAGGAGATGAGGCTTTCTGCCAAAAAGTTGTGAAGCAGGTTGTAAAAGAGTTAGGTAAACTGGATATACTTATAAACAACGCAGCAGAGCAGCACGAGCAGCAGGATTTAAAGGATATCTCCAAAGATCAGCTTCAGAAAACTTTCCAGACAAACATCTTTAGTATGTTTTACATGACAAAGGCTGCCCTGGAGCACATGAACGAAGGCAGCTGCATAGTAAACTCCACCTCTGTTACATCTTATCGCGGCAGCCATCACCTGATGGATTACGCTGCTACAAAGGGTGCTATTACCGCCTTTACCAGATCGTTGTCTCAGAATCTGGCTGAAAAAAATATCAGAGTAAATGCCGTTGCGCCAGGCCCAATCTGGACTCCCCTTATCCCTGCATCTTTTGATGCGAAAAAAGTAAAAGAATTTGGAAGTAATGTGCCTTTAAAACGCCCTGGGCAACCATCTGAGGTGGCGCCGGCATATGTACTGTTAGCCTCAGAAGATGGCTCCTATATTACAGGGCAGGTAATCCATGTGAATGGCGGTGAACAAGTGGGTTCTTAGAAAAGAACAAAACCATAGCGCCTTAAAAGGAGTAAAATAATAGAGTTAGTGCCTGAAAAGGCAGGTATAAAATCAGAACCAATATGGCTGAAAATAAAAACAATGAAACAAGGCTGCAAGGCCAAGGACCTAATAAGCGGCCTATACGCGTTATAGAAGACGACACCAGTGAGCAGGAAATGCGTGCCGGTCACATTATACCGGGAGCAGACCCACCTAAAAACGAACATCAGCGTGGAGGCTTCGGTAACCGCGACGGCAAAGAAGGCTTCGGCAGCGATACAGCTTCTGAGGGACCGTCTGCTACAGGCGTAAACGATTATGCCGACGACGGAATTCAACCGCCAGACAATATGCGCACAGAGGGCGAAGGACGCGGCACCTAACGTATAATTTTAACTACTAATTTAAAGGAGGACCATCATGCCATCATATAAGCACACACAACAAAGCTCTGAGAACAAAGGAAAACCAACAGGCAGAGGACAGGACAAAAATTCAGGTGCTAAGCCAGTTGATCCTAACCAAACACGAGCAGAACATGAGGAGCTGAAGAAAAAGTATACTGACGGCCCTGATAATGCGGCTGGAGAAAATATCATAGAAAATAATCCGAACCGCAATACTAACAAGCCAGATATAGATAATAACAAGTATAATTAAAACAACCTAACGCTTACTACAGAGATAGCACCTGCAAAACAGGTGCTATTTTCTTTTTATATTTATCAGAAACAAACACTTCTGACCCATGGCTCGATATGCTTTAACTGATATACATGGTTGTGCTCAAACCCTGAAAGCAATGGTTTTAGACCGGCTTAAGCTGAAAAAGACAGATGAACTTTATCTGTTAGGCGACTATGTAAACAAAGGGCCTGATAGCAAAGGGGTTATAGATTTTATACTTCATCTTCAGGCACAGCACTACCAGGTATTCTGTCTGCGGGGTAATCACGACGAGATGCTTTTGAAGGCCGCAAAAAAAGGGGGAAAAGCCCTTAGCCTTACTTCCTATGAAAAGAAACTGACACTGCTAAGCTTTAATATAAGCCATTTTGAACAACTGCCAGATAAGTATATACAGTTTATCAATTCCCTCCCTTACTACTTGGAACTACCTGACTACTTTCTAGTGCATGCAGGATTCGATTTTCATCAGAAGGATATCTTTAAAGATAAAGATGCGATATTGAACATTCGTAATTATAAAGTAGACTGGTCTAAGATTAACAATAAGCGTCTACTACACGGGCACACTCCTACACCTTTGCATAGTATAAAAAAAGCTGTTTCTCATCTAAATCCTAAAGTCAATTTGGACGCTGGGTGTGTGTATTATAAAAATGCTTCATTCGGAAATTTGGTCGCCTTGGACTTAAACTCTCAAGAGTTATTTGTCCAACCAAACATAGATAGGTCATATAAAGTTAGGCGTAAATCTTAAAATTCAGCAATCTTCAAATTTAATTTTATTGATTAAATTGCTGATTTATAGCAGCTACTGTTAAGCATCTATTCCTTCTCCACAAAATTATTGGCCTTCGATCTCTTAAAGTAATATGAGGCTTTGCGTCAAGTTAAACTGGAATTTCAGCAGAAACTCCAGTTTAGTAAAAGAGCTACACTTTATAAATATTATCTGCAATTTATATCCTTATTTATATATATCATTTTCACATTTTTATAATTAAGGCAAGCCATTTACGAAATATTTTGTGAAAAGTTGCTGAAATAACATAATAATTATCTTATTTTGTGCAGAAAATTTACAGTTGCGTTCGAAATTACACCATTACCACAATAATTAGCTATGGCACAAAGTTACGTTCACCCTCGTAATGCAAAGTTCCTAAAAATATTAGCGTTAAAATGCTTGATCATTTTATGTGCGGTAGTTGATAGCTGGGCTCAAACAGACCCTAATATAAGT
>NZ_JBBKTR010000008.1:0-195931 GCF_037892465.1 Pontibacter sp. H249
GTATAACTCATAATGCAATTTTTATTTTGCCAGGATCAACCAATTATAGTACTTATTTCAACACTTGATCTACTTCTGCCAATCATTACACAACCAATCCTGAGCTACATAGTGACTTAATTAGATCACACAATTGCTGTCTGGTTAGCTCAGGTTACTCGACTAACTATAGCACAAAAACCTCCTCTCCTAAAGTTCTTTCATTAGTCCCGGAGCACCAAAAAAATGTGGGTAAATAGGTGGATAAAAAAAGGTAACGAACCGTGGAACACTTCAATCTTTATGGCTAAAAAAATGTATCTTTGTGCAAGTATCAGGTAATTTACGTTACTAGTTCAGCACTAAATTTTAGAAATTATGAAAATAACGTACTACGGACAATCTTGCTTCTTATTCGAAATTGGAGACAATCGCGTGTTATTCGACCCGTTCATTTCCCCTAACGAGCTAGCCTCAAGTATAAACGTAGACGACATAAAAGCTGACTACATCCTGCTGTCACACGGCCATCAGGACCACGTGCACGATGCTGAACAGATTGCTAAAAACAATAACAGCACCATTGTGGCTGCATTTGAGATTACCAGCTGGTACGGTGAAAAGGGCATCCAGAACGTGCACCCGATGAACATTGGAGGTAAAGTAACACTACCGTTTGGCACTGTTAAAATGGTGAATGCCATACACTCCAGTACTTTGCCTGATGGTACACCAGGAGGCCAGGCAGCTGGATTTGTGGTAGAAACCGAAGAACAAACATTTTACTATGCCGGCGATACCGCTTTAACCTACGATATGAAGCTGATACCGGAACAATTTGATGTGGATTTTGCCTTGATGCCGATCGGAGATAACTTTACCATGGATATTCATGACGCCATGATTGCCGCCGATTTTGTGCAGGTAGATAAAGTAATTGGTATGCATTACGACACCTTCCCTTACATCAAAATTGACCAGGAAGAAGTGCAGGAGGTAGCCAGAATGACAGATAAAGAACTTATTTTGATGGAGATAGGTCAGACAATTAACCTATAGTTTTAGAATGGGAAAAATTATTGCAGTTGCAAACCAAAAAGGTGGCGTGGGTAAAACCACCACGGCTATAAACCTTGCCGCCAGTTTAGCAGCTTTAGAATATAAAACGCTTTTGGTTGACGCAGACCCACAGGCAAACGCCACGTCTGGTCTTGGTTTCGACCCTGCCACCATTACCACCAGCATTTACGAGTGCATGGTGGAGGATGTAAAGGTAGAGGATATTATACTTCAGTCGCCGAATATCGAGTTTCTGGACCTGATCCCGTCGCACATCGACCTGGTTGGCGCCGAGGTAGAGATGATCGACATTCCGAACCGTGAGGAGAAGATGAGTGAGGCGCTTAAACCTCTGAAGGATAAGTATGATTACATCATTATTGACTGCTCTCCCTCACTGGGTTTGATCACGGTTAACTCGCTTACTGCCGCTGATTCTGTGGTGATTCCAGTACAGTGCGAGTACTTTGCTTTGGAGGGTTTAGGTAAGCTGCTGAACACGATCAAGATCATTCAGTCGCGCCTGAACACGGAATTGGCCATAGAGGGTATACTTTTAACGATGTATGATGTGCGCCTGCGCCTGAGCAACCAGGTAGTGGATGAGGTAAAAACGCATTTCCAGCAAATGGTGTTTGATACCATTATTCCTAGAAACGTGAAGTTGAGTGAGTCGCCAAGCTTTGGTATACCGGCCCTGTTGCACGATGCAGAAAGCAAGGGTGCCCTTAGTTACCTGAACCTGGCGCGTGAGATAGCAGAGAAGAACAGCGTCGTGCTGGCGAAATAACACATTACGATTACATGTCCGACAACAAGAATTCAGCAGCTAAACGCAAAGGCGGCCTCGGCAGAGGCCTGGGCTCTCTCCTGGAGGGTAACAAGTACACCGGAAAAACTGAGTCATCAACCACCGTTAACGAAGTTAATACTATCGCAGATATAGCCATTAGCCATATACAGACCAACCCATACCAGCCCCGCACGCATTTCGATCAGGCGGCACTGGAAGAGTTGGCAGAGTCTATCAGAATACAAGGCATTATTCAGCCTATCACCGTTCGCCAACTGGACCAGAACACGTTCCAGCTAATATCTGGTGAGCGCCGTTACCAGGCCGCTAAAATTGCCGGCTTAGAGGTAATTCCTGCTTACATACGCAAGGCCGACGACCAGCAAATGTTGGAAATGGCCCTGATCGAGAACATTCAGCGTGAAAACCTGAATGCCATCGAAATCGCCCTCTCCTATCAGCGCCTTTTAACAGAGTGTAGCCTGAAGCAGGAAGAACTAGGCGACCGTGTAGGCAAGAAAAGAACTACTGTTACTAACTACCTGCGCCTGCTTAAGCTTCCGCCAGATATTCAGATTGCCTTGCGCGACAACATCATTAGCATGGGCCACGCACGCGCCCTGATCAACATCGATACGATTGAGCAACAATTAGACGTTTTCAAAGAAGTTGTTGCCAAAGAACTGTCGGTGCGTAAAGTAGAGGAGTTGGTGCGTAACCTGCAGAACGCTAAGAAAAAGCCGGATGCGCAGCAAAAGCTGCAATTTAACAAGTATGATGAGGAGCTGAAAACGGTTGAATCTAAGCTGACATCACAGTTCGGTACTAAAATTCAGGTAAAGGCAAACAACGATGGCAAGGGCGAGATCAAAATTCCATTTGTTTCAGTTGATGAGTTAAACCGTATTTTAGAAATACTAAACTACTAAAGCTACATGAAGCTACATTTTGGTGCTGTTGCGTTTCTGCTAAGTATACTTTTATACTTCTCCCCTGCTACGGCTAAGGCCCAAGTAGTTACCGCCGGCCCCGACTCTGTACAGGTGGCTGTTGCAGTACCGGATACAGCTCAGAAACGCTTTTTTCTGAGCACTTGGGATAAACCTGCTAAGGCTGCGCTATTTTCTGCAGTTATACCCGGCGCTGGGCAGGTTTATAACAAATCTTATTGGAAAGTACCTATCATTTACGCAACGGGTGCTGTTCTTGGGTACTTCCTGATCGACAACAACACCAAGTACCAGGATTTTAGGGAAGCCTTGAATCGACGTAATCGCGACTCTAGTGATGTGTATGTAAATGACCGTGTATATGGTGTTTACAATTTAAATAATAACGGTGTTACAACCCAGCGTGGCACGGAGAATCTCCGCTACAGCCGTGACTTTTACCGCCGAAACCGCGATCTTACTATTATGCTGTCTGTGCTGGCTTATGGGTTAAACATTGCTGAGGCCTACGTACATGCTCATTTAAAAGACTTTGATGTAAGCGACGACCTTTCATTGCGGGTTCAGCCTGATATAATACCGGTTAATGGTAATTTTCGCAATATGACCCCCGGCTTGACGCTTGTTTTATACGCTAAATAGAAATGAAAATACTTTTGATCGGCTATGGCAAAATGGGTAAAACTATTGAGCAGATGGCCCAGGCCAAAGGCCACACCATTGTTGGGAAGATAGATCACAACAATTCTGAAGACCTGCAGAACTATAATGGAAGCAATACCGATGCAGCCATTGAGTTTACACACCCAGAGGCTGCTTTCGAAAACATTTCTTACTGCCTTAGCAATAGTATTCCGGTTGTTTCCGGTTCTACAGGTTGGCTAGATAAGTTTGAAGAGGCAAAACAGCTTTGTGAGCAGAAAAAAGGCGCATTCTTCTATGCCTCTAACTATAGCGTAGGCGTTAACCTGTTCTTCCACTTTAACGAGTACATCGCCAGTAAAATGCAGGAGTACAAGGAGTATAATGTAGCAATACGTGAGATACACCACCTGCAGAAGGTAGATAAGCCAAGTGGTACCGGTATAACAGCTGCCGAGGGTATACTTGCCAGCTACAAGAATTTAGAAGGTTGGGTTGCTGATAATCCGGAAGAAAAAGGTAAATTAAACATTGCTTCGGAGCGTGAGCCTGATGTAGTAGGTACACACATTGTTACCTACAGCTCAGAGGTAGACCAGATAGAGCTTGGCCATATTGCCCACAGCCGCGCTGGTTTTGCCGAAGGCGCTGTAATGGCTGCTGAGTGGCTTGCCGGCCGCCAGGGCGTTTACGGCATGAAAGACATGCTGAACCTGTAACCATAGCACTTACTGATGAACGTAAAATTCTGGGAGAAGAAACCTGTAACCAAGGAGCCTAAAAAGAAGAAGAGCTTTGCCCGTGAGTGGGGCGATGCCATACTTTTTGCTGTTATAGCGGCTAGTTTAATCCGTTGGGCTACTTTTGAGGCGTATACCATCCCTACTCCATCCATGGAGAAGTCGTTGCTGGTTGGCGATTTTCTGTTTGTGAGTAAACTACATTATGGTCCTCGTACTCCTATTACACCATTACAGGTGCCACTTACGCACCAAACCATCTGGGGCACTAATATTCCGTCTTACTCAGATGCCATACAGCTGAACTCTTACCGCCTGCCGGGTTTTTCGGAAGTACAACGTGGCGATGTGGTAGTGTTTAACTACCCGCCGGAAGACGAGCATCCTGCTGACCTGCGTACGAATTACATTAAACGCTGTATTGGCATAGCCGGTGATACCATTACTATCCGTGACATGCAGGTGTATATTAACGGCAAACCTGCTGAAAACCCTGCAGAAATGCAGTACAAGTATTTTCTCTCAACAGATAATATCCTAAACCATAAATTCTTCCTGGACCGCGAGATTACTGATATCACCCGCTGGCAAGGAGGCTACATAATTGATACCTCTCCTGAGAAGGCTAAAGAACTGGCAACGCTGGGGTTTGTAAAGGAAGTAATGCTGCTGAAAGATATACCTGGCAAAGGCGACCCAGAAGTATTCCCGCACGTGCCTAGCAAGTATGACTGGAACAAAGACAATTTCGGACCGCTGTACATACCAAAAGAAGGTGCTACTGTTGCCATAAACGAAAATACTTTACCACTTTACGAGCGTGTTATACTTGCCTACGAGCACAACGAGCACAACGAGAACGCCGAAATACGTGACGGTAAATTATTTATAGATGGCAAAGAAGTAAACCAATATACGTTTAAGCAGGATTACTACTTCATGATGGGTGATAATCGCCACAACTCACTTGACTCACGCTACTGGGGTTTTGTGCCAGCTGACCATGTGGTAGGCAAAGCCGTTATGATCTGGATGTCTACCGACCCGAATGGCAGCTTCCTGAGTAAGATACGCTGGAACCGCATCTTCAACATCATCGACTAAGTTTATACTTTATTCATAAATCAGGAAAGCCAGGCCATAACGGTCTGGCTTTCCTGCTTTATTACTATATATAACCTGTTCTGGTGTAAGGTCGTTTTAAGGCAATAAAAAGAGGCAGCAAGCACAGTGCTGCTGCCCCACCACATCATGGAATATATAAAGCTGTATATAGAGTATATTGCACAGGTAATAGAAGCAATTGGCGTGATAATTATTGCCTTAGGAGCCGCCATTGCCCTACTTCGGTTCTTTGTGCCTATTTGGGACTCCCACCCCAGGTCGTACAGGCAGCTGCGCCAGGATTTAGGCAAAGCCATACTTTTAGGGCTGGAAATAATGGTTGCTGCCGATATTATTGCCACTGTAGTTACTGAGCCTACCATGACGAAAGTGCTTACCCTTGGTTTAGTTGTGTTGATCCGTACCTTCTTAAGCTTATCGTTACAAGTAGAACTAGAAGGCAAATTCCCATGGCAGACATACAAGAAAGCCGATACTTCTGATCACTTAGAAAAGGGACCTTAGCATACTTTACCGCTTTTATAGCAGGTTTCGTATACAAGGATGTGCATCGCTATACTTTACAAATGTTAAAGTATAACCTTGATCTGATCAAAGTTTTAGTAAGCAGGTAATGCCTCAAAAGGATGTATTATACAAACAGATTGCCATTGTATTTACAGGGGTTCTTATCGTAGTATACATTCTTTATAACCAATTTACGCATTCCTCTCTGCGAGGCCATTATACTATAGGCGTTATACTCAACAACATCGAACTAACTCCAGCCGATATGGAGGTGGTGCGGTATGTCATCAAAATGAAAGTTGATCTGATCAACAGGCAAGGAGGTATCAACGGCAGAGAGCTAAGAGTAAAATATTTAGATGACGAAGGAAGCACAGAGGTTGCCAAAGAGGTAGTTCAGAACACTATATCAGACAAAAATTTAATTGGTTATGTGGGTTGCTGGAGCTCTACACGCTCTAAAGCAATTTCGGAAATAGTTGGTCCGGCCAAAGTACCTTTTATCGGTGGTTATACGCTTACTACACTCTTTGACAATTACCCTTCCATGTTTTCCGCTGAACAGGGGATAAAGGATGTAGCTGCTCGATTCGACCTGTTGCTGAAGTCCAATTTTAAACGCCCTGCCTTTATTGGTAAAGCCAACGATCTCTATTCTATTGCCCTTTTGGATAGAATGATGGCATTAGAAAAGTCCGATTCAAAGGCGAAAGTTGTACTTGAGAAATGGTATCCGGCTAATTACAGTTTTACAGCAGCAGACTACGACACACTCTCTCTCCTTCTGGCAAAGGAGGCCGACTTTTTATTACTTTCATTTGAGAGTGGTATCTCCTCCAGTATAGTACGAGAGTTGCGCAAACGGAATATTCAAATTCCTATTTTCACGGCGTTGGGCGATATGGGCTTTGTGGTGTCGCAGGCCGATGGCAAAGAAGCCGGAGAACTTTACGATTTAAACGTAGTGGGAATACCCGGCACATTTAATTTGCGGCTTCAGGAACAGATACCCACGTTGATGACAGAAATTGAAGCTGGTGAGACAATGGAGTTACAACTTGGTTTTAGTGCACGCCTCGCTGATAGCATTGGCATTTTAGCCCAAGCCGCCAAAACAGGAGATGCAGATATAAAAGATATCAGGGAGCGCATAAATAACGGTCTGCATAAGTACATACGTGGTGGCAATATTTACAGAGGCTGGTTCGATGATTGGTATTTTACACCAGACAAAGCCATAGCTGGCGACGTTCTTTTAGCCTGGAAACCTTCTCAACTCGACAGACCTATACTTGCTCCAGATCAATATATGCTTGTAAATGATACCACAAAGAAGGTACCCGTATTTTATATGCATATGGATATGGTGCAGATTAACAGGATAAGCGATATTGAAGGTAGCTTCTACGCTACATTTTACCTGGAGCTTAACTCTACTAACCCCGTTTCGGTGCAGCAAATAGATTTTACCAACGCAGCCAGAAGCGAAACAAACCACGAGTACCTGCTCGACATCAAAACAATCAGTAGGAAAACCTTAGCAGGGCAGCCAACACTTTATAACTACATGTATAAAGTTTCAGGCAAATTTCTCTTTGAGCCTGATTTAAAGAAATATCCTTTTGATAAGCAGAAGTTTTCCATACACTTTCAGCCTGCCAGTGCAGTGCAGCCGTTTTTGATTCAGCCTTCCAATACTGCCCTGAATGATTCTATTTTTGAGGTGAAGGGCTGGCACTACCGCAATCAGTATGTTGGTTACGATCATGACATTATAAAGTATGTCAGTGCATTTACAGACAAGCAGCAAACGTTGCCTTTTTATAAATTCAGTTACACGTATGTTTTAGCCAGAGCCAGAGTAGACTTCTTTTTAAAGGTGCTCACGCCTTTACTTGTTATACTTATTGTTACATACTTTTCGGTTTACATTCCGCTGCACCGCTTCGAAACGCTGGAGGCTATACAGGTTACTTCGCTTCTGGCATCTATTGCCTTATACTTTTCTGCTTACAAACCGGAAATGGAATACGCCACCATTTCAGATAAAATCTTCATCTTCACCTATATTATGATCACATCACTGATCGGCACATCTATTCTTCAATTTGTAAAGCGCAAAAAGTATGACACCGAAAGCAAAGTAGCCAGAATTTACCAGCACTACATCTTCCCGATCATCATTGTTGCTTTTACTTTCGTTATAATCTCCTGAGGAAGGTATATTTGAATCTTATTAACTATAGAAGTAAAAGATTGGTTGACGTACAAACAGACATTGTGATTAATAGGCCGCTTGCTGAAGTAGCTGCATACGCTGCAAACCCGGATAACGCACCAGAGTGGTATGAGAATATAAAGTCGGCAGTGTGGCAGACACCCAAGCCGGTGGCATTAGGCTCGCAGGTTGCTTTTAAAGCGGCATTCTTGGGCCGTGAGCTTGCCTATACGTATGAGATTATAGAGTACATTGCCGGGCAGAAATTAGTGATGCGCACGGCAGAAGGCCCTTTTCCGATGGAAACTACTTACGAATGGGAAGCAATTGATAGCTCTCATACCCGGATGATATTGCGAAATGCTGGAAAGCCATCTGGATTTTCTAAGATTTTTGCCCCACTTATGGCGACCATGATGCGCAAGGCCAACACCAAAGATCTAAAGCGAATTAAGATGATATTAGAAAAAGATAAGCCTTAATTAATGCGCTTTTGATTCAAAACCTTTTCTAAAGTAACTCCAGTACATTTTCAGGTGGTCGTCCAAGTACGGCCTTGTTATCCTTTACCACAATAGGGCGTTCAATTAGTACAGGGTTCTCGACCATAACCTGTATCCATTCCTCGTCGGTTAGCTGCTTGCCCTTATACTCGTCTTTGTAAAGCTGCTCCCCTTTTCGTAGTAGCTGCTCAGGCTTCAGGTTTAGCTTCTGCAGCAAGTCCTTTAGCTCTGTGCCAGTGGGTGGCGTTTTTAAGTACTCTACTACTTGTGGCTGCTGCCCAGCAGTGGTAATTAGCTCTAAAGTCTGTCGGCTCTTGCTGCACCTTGGGTTGTGGTATATCTTAATCATAGCTTACATTTTGTAGTTCTAAATTAAACATAGTGCGCAGGTTTAGCAAGAAAGTAAAGCTAGGTGCCTTAACTTTTTAGTACATTGCCGCCTTATCTGATCAAATTTACTATGAAAAAGACATTACACACTTGGGCTGGCGTACTGGCAATTTGCTTTGCCTGCCTAAACCTCTGGAGCTTTACCTCCCCCGGCAAATCCAAAAACATTACCAATGGCAATCAGCTTGTTAAAGCCATGCACAGCCAGTGGCACAAAAAGTGGTACTCTAATTTTGCATTTGAGCAGCGCGCCATCTACTACGAAGGCGATAAAGTAACCAAAGAAGAAGTGTGGCAGGAAGTATACAGCCAGCCAGGTTATCTGAGTATTCGCTTTGATGGGTTTGAGAGCGGCAACGGTGTAATTTTCAGGGAGGATTCGCTGTATACTTTTAAAGAGAACAAGCTACAGGGTAAAGTTTTCCAACTGCACCCACTCCTTCTGCTTTGTTTCGATGTATACTTTCTGCAGCCGGAGGCAAGTATAAACAAGCTCCAGAAAATCGGTTTTGACCTTACCAAGATGACCGAAGCTAAATGGCAAGGCCGCGATGCTTATATAATTGGTACGACGGATGCAGCTGATACTACCACGCCTCAGTTTTGGGTAGACAAAGAGCGGCTGTACGTAGTGCGGGTGTTAACTAACCCGAAAGGTACACCTCGTGATGTGGAGATCAACAATTACCAGAAACTGGAAGGCAAATGGGTAGCCACTGAAATCATCTTTAAAACCGATGGTAAAACTACTTTAAGAGAAGAATACTTTAACATGCGCTTCCCAAAGGCAATGGACAAGGCTTGGTACGATCCGGCTCTGTTTGCCAATGTGAAGTGGTAATAAGTAACATGGTAAATGTAAAGCAGTGAGAAACTAGAAAGTATAGTTTCTCACTGCTACTTTAAGAGCTGTACAGGCAATTAAGCATTACCAGTCGATCGGCTCCTTACCATTTTCTACCAGATAGGCATTTGCTTTGCTAAAGTGCTTATTCCCAAAAAAGCCTCTGTCTGCAGCAAAAGGCGATGGGTGTGCAGACTTTAGCACCAGGTGTTTGCGTTCATCAATAAAAGCGCCCTTTTTTTGAGCATAGGCTCCCCACAGCATAAATACAACATGCTCCTTCTTTTCATTCACCTGCTGCACAACGGCATCTGTAAATTCCTCCCAACCCTTTTTTTGGTGCGACCCTGCATTACCAGCTCTTACCGTAAGAGTGGCGTTCAGGAGTAAAACACCTTGTTTAGCCCAGCGCTCCAGGTTTCCTGTTGCAGGTAAATCTTTGCCCAGGTTACTTTTAATTTCTTTAAAGATATTTATCAGTGAAGGCGGTATCCGAACCTCATCACGAACAGAGAAAGCGAGGCCATTTGCTTGGTTTGGCCCGTGGTAAGGGTCCTGCCCAAGTATAACTACCTTTACCTCATCAAAAGGGCACATTTCAAAAGCATTGAAGATCTGGCCACCTGGAGGGTAAACTTTTTGAGAAGTGTATTCGTCTTTAACAAAGGAGACAAGACTTTTGAAATACGGTTTTTCAAATTCATCTTGCAGCACATTTTGCCAGCTTTCTTCTATCTTTACATTCATAAGCGTTGAGGGTAGTGAGTTTGGTAAAACACAATCAGTACCTTTGGTGCAACCATTGCATCCATAAATGGTTCTAAAGTATACAAAAAACTCTGTAACATGGATACAAAAACGACAGAAGGTGTAAAAGTTACCGTTACCACAAATTACCTTCCAGACTACTCCAGTCCTGTGCAGCAGCATTATGTATTTGCCTACAAGATTAGTATAGAGAATAATTCTGAGTTTACGGTTAAGTTACTGCGCCGCCATTGGTACATACATGACTCTACTGGTGTTGTGCGCGAGGTAGAGGGTGAAGGCGTAGTGGGGCAACAGCCGGTTTTAGAGCCGGGAGAATCGCATGAGTACGTTTCTGGATGCAATCTGAAAACAGGTATGGGTAAGATGCGAGGCACCTATTTAATGGAGCGCATGGTAGACGGAAAGAAGTTTGACGTAACCATACCAGAGTTTAACCTGATCGTGCCGTATAAGCTGAATTAAGCTCGTTATGTCATTTCGAGCTAAGCGGGGCATCTTTTAAATTGTGATACTCCAAATTTCTCATTACATTCGAAATGACAGCAATTTTATAGGCTTTCTACTAACTCCTGAACCAATCAACCACCCTACAATCAACGATCAGATTAGTGCTCCCTATCCACCTTGCCGCCTATTACCCCATTTACAGAGCAAAAGCTTTTAAACTGCACGGTGTGCATTCTCCGTTCATTTTTGATCTATACCACAATGTCATACTACACGATGGCTTTTATGTAGATTACGGCAATGTAGAGGCACTGCGAAGCGAGCTGCTGCAGGACGAGACACAACTGGAGGTAACAGATTTTGGCGCTGGCCCCAAAGCAGGCAAACAGAAAAAACGGCTGGTAAAAGATATTGCCAGATCTTCTGCTAAACCTGAAAAGTATGGGCAATTGCTGTTCAGGTTGGTGAACCACTTTCAGCCGGATACAATTTTTGATTTGGGTACTTCGCTGGGTATCACGACTAGTTACCTGGCCTCGGCACGCAGAAAAGGTAAGGTTTATACTTTTGAAGGATGCCCCAATATTGCGCAGTTGGCGCAGCAGAACTTTAAAAAGCTGGGGCTAAACCATGTGCAGCTGGTGCTTGGCAACCTGAATGTTACACTACAAAAGCAGGTAGAGCAAGTACAGCAACTTGATTTTGTATTCTTTGACGGCAACCACCGTTACGAGCCTACCATGCGCTACTTTAACCTTTGTCTCACAAAAAGCCACGAGTACAGTGTTTTTGTGATTGATGACCTGTACTGGTCTGCAGAGATGAAACGTGCGTGGCAGGAAATAAAGAAGCACCCGAAGGTGCTTCAAACTGTC
This sequence comes from Pontibacter sp. H249, assembly GCF_037892465.1. NCBI lineage: Bacteria > Pseudomonadati > Bacteroidota > Cytophagia > Cytophagales > Hymenobacteraceae > Pontibacter > Pontibacter sp. H249. The sequence goes on from NZ_JBBKTR010000008.1 coordinate 11,844, forward strand.
GATCTCTTTTATGTAGGTCTTGTCTTCTTCCGGACTTCGCAGCCAAAGGAAAACTTTACTTTATACTTTTAGTCGTTCTCCTGCACAATCTGCGTTTCCCAACCATCAAACTCCCCGTCGTGCTTTATGGCTAACTGCATCAGCATTTCGGTGGTAAGGTAAATAGTTTCTTCATCGGCCTTGCTCTGGTTTGAAAGTACTAGGCTGAAAGGCAGCTCATATTCCTCCGACTCTATTTCCTCCTCTACCTCAAAGCCAGAGTTAGTTATTTCATACTTTGCGGCAGCCCTGTCTTCGGCTGTCCGGAAGTATAACGTATAGGTTATTTTACGCGGTACAAAGGGCTGGTCTCCCTGCTCCTCCAGTAGTTGCAGTATTTTGTTATTATGAATGCGCAGCAAGCTCTCCTCATCCGGGTACAGGTACTCAAAGAACACCTCCCAGTTGGGATCTTCTGTTAACTGGTGCTCAAAAGTATACTCTGGAAATTGCTCACGCAGTTCATCCACCATCTGCTCAACCAGCAGCGTATCGCCGCTGTAGAAGTATAAGCCCCTGCGGCCACTGTTTAGGGTCTTACCTACAAAAACTGCCTCCAGCTTCTGCTCAAAGCTATTCACAAGTACATCTTCTATCTCCTCCAGCTTCGTCCACTCCTCATTATCCGGAAAACCGTCTTCATTGGTGGTCAGCAAACCGACCACTACCTCTATTAGGTGGGGTTTATCCGGCAAGGGAGCTAAATCATACAAACCCAGGTCTACACTTATAAAGGCTGGCGTATCCTCGAGGTAGCAAAAGTAAACGTCCCAATCGGGTTGGTGAGAATTACTCATAAAATAACATTTAAACTTGTATGGCTCTCAGCTTAGCGAATTGCCTGTCTGATACGGATCAGCTTGGGAAGCAGGTCCTCCAACTGGTCGAGTGGCAGCATGTTAGCCCCATCCGACTTGGCTATACTTGGCTGCGGGTGCGTTTCTATAAACAATCCATCTGCCCCTACAGCAATGGCAGCTTTAGCAATCGTCTCGATAAGAGCAGGCTTGCCTCCGGTTACACCAGAGCTTTGGTTTGGCTGCTGTAGCGAGTGCGTCACGTCCATTACCACCGGCACATTGTTGGTTTGCATCTCCGGCAAATTACGGAAGTCTACCACCATGTCAGAATAGCCGAAGCTGTTACCTCTGTCGGTAAGTATAACTTTATCGTTACCAGACTGGCGTATTTTATCTACGGCAAAACGCATGGCCTCACCCGACAAAAACTGGCCTTTTTTAACGTTTACCACCTTACCTGTTTTAGCGGCTGCTACTAATAGGTCGGTCTGGCGGCAAAGGAAAGCCGGTATCTGCAGCACATCCACGTACGCTGCTGCCATAGCAGCCTCGTCAGACTCGTGAATATCAGTAACAGTTGGCAGATCAAACTCCTGCCCTACTTTCTGTAGTATTCGCAATGCCTTCTCGTCGCCAATGCCAGTAAAAGAATCTAACCTGGAGCGGTTTGCTTTGCGGTAAGAGCCTTTAAAAATCAACGGCACCTGAAGTTTATCAGACAGGGTAGCCAGTCGTTCCGCGATCTGCAGCGCCATTTCCTCGCCTTCTATCGCACATGGGCCAGCCATTAAAAAGAAGTTGCCGCTATTGGTATGTTTTAATTTAGGTATCTCAAACATGATTTCTATACTTTGATAATTACTCTTTGGCGCTACAAAGATAGCTATAAAGTTAGAGAGGTTGAAAGTTTGGGAGTTAGAGAGTTTAAGTGTTGTAAATGCAAGAGACTGCATCGTTTATTTCTGCCGCAAACTTACGGCACGGTATAAGGTTTTAAACCATAAAATCAAGCGTTTTCCCGTTCTGCTTCTTATACAATCTACTTCTCCAAAAGTATAAACAACTCGTTGTCCTGGCGTGGCGGTATGGAGTTATAGGCGGTTTCGAAGTGCCTAAATTTAAAGTATGGCTCAAAGTATGATTTATACTCTTCCCGGCTGCCCCCAAAAGGTGGTCCTGGCTTCTGAAAGTTGGTATCAAACAGTAAACCCACCAATTTACCTCCCGGAGCGAGCAAAGAAGCCATTTTTTGAGCATAAGCAGGCCTTAACGCAGGATCGAGGGCGCAGAAGAAAGTTTGCTCCACGATCAGGTCATACTCTTCTTCCAGCTCAAAGAAGTCCTGGTTCAGCAGGTGCTCCCTTGGGAAGTCTGGCATCCGTCGTGCGAAGTTCTGCAATGGTGCAGGAGCTACATCTACCAGAAAAACATTTTTGAACCCGTTGTTGTGCAGGTACTCTGCCTCATAAGCATTTCCGCACCCTGGAATCAGTAGGCGCAGGTCTTTGTTCTGCAATTGATCAAAATAACTTTTAAGTGGAGGCGTTATACTTCCGGTATCCCAGCCTGTATTATTTTGTAAGTATCGCTTTTGCCAATAGCCGGCATCAAAATCTTGCTTCATGCTAATTTGTTTATAACACAAATGTTTTATATTTGAATCTTACATTATTCAGTACTGGTCAAATTACAGATTTTTTCGAAGAAGATAATTAAACTAAACCCTTACTTATGTCAGTAAACACACCTGAAAATAGAAGCAACCGCAAACTCTTAATCGGAGGCCTTCTTGTTGTCCTACTGAGCATCAATGGTATTCTCATCTACATGAATTACCAGAAAAAAGAGAAAACCGAAGAGCAGGAAGAGATTATCAGGGTAAAGAACAGCGAACTGGAAAACCAGATCAAAGTATACGAGGCCCTAAAGGCTGATTTCGAGAGACAAAGCCAGGAGCTGCAGGCAATGGGACTGGAAAATGATTCTTTGGAGGCACAGATTGCCCAGATCTCAACTGACCTTAACCAGTTGCGCGGTTTCAGAAAGAGCAGCTACAGCCTTGCAGACCAGCGCCGTTTCCGCGACAGAGCCAGCGCTTTTGAGAAGCAACTAAAAGAAAAAGATGCTGAAATTGCTAGGCTGAAAGAAGATAACCAGGCACTGTATACAGAGAACACAGGCCTTAAAGTAACGCAGAATCGCCTTTCTGATAGCCTTACTACCATGAAAACTACCAATACAGACCTTACAGAAAAGGTAAAGGTGGCATCAAGGCTAGAAGCACAGAGCATTCAGGTTAACATTATAAACCAGCGTGGCAAAGAAAAAGAAGACAGCGACAGTGAGTACCGTGCCAAGCGCGTAGACAAGATCAGAGTTGCTTTTAAACTTGCTAAGAACGATGTTGCTGAAAAAGAACCTAAAACTGTGTATATGCGCTTAATTGAACCAGACGGAGCCGCTTTGTACAACCTGTCTATGGGTTCTGGCTCTTTCCAGATAGACGGAGAAGACATGTACTATACTGCCAAGCGCGACTTTGTTTTCGACAATACGCAGCAGCAGCTTAGCTTTTTATACGATAAGAACGCCGAGTATAAAAAAGGACAGCATACTATTGAGCTGTACGCAGATGGCTTTATGATTGGCAGAACAAACTTCGTGCTTAAATAACAGCTTTAAAACCTAGTTAAAAAGCCTCTGTTTCTTAGCAGGGGCTTTTTTATTGCCTATCTCGCCGTGCAGATGGAATAGTTTGCTGCCAAAGTATAAATAGTAAGCCATAAAAAAAGCCCCACTCCTAAGGGTGAGGCTTTAGTCCATCGTTCACATGTAAAAATAGCTCTAACGCAAGCGTTAGAATTAATCAACAAGTACTTTACGGTCCTGAATAACTTTAAAGCTTTCCACCATCCTTACCGACTCGTGAACATCTTCGGTGAAAATGGCAATAAATGAACCCGGTTCTCCGTGTTCCAGCGCGTAAGCAATGGCACGCATTTCTTCCGCTATCAGCTTTACCTGTTTTTCAGGTGCTACATCTTCTATACCCTGCATAATAGGCCCAATAATCTCATCGGCTGTCTTTCCACGCAGATCGGCATCAAGCCTTACTATTATTTCGTCAAATGCCTCTCCTGCCACACGTCCTAACTCATAAAAGTCTTCTGTTCGGCGATCGCCTACTCCGGCTATAATGCCAACTTTCTTGGTTACTTCCAGTGCATTTACAAAGTCGCCAATGGCCTTTAGCCCTCCGGCGTTATGAGCATAATCTACCAGTACCTCAAACTGCGGAAACTTAAACAGGTTCATACGGCCTGGCGTCTTGCTCGGTGATGGTATAAACGTGCGAAGTGAAGTTTTAATATCCTGAACATCGAAATGTGAAATATATCCTGCTAATGTTGCAGCTAAAATATTTTCGATGTTAAATCTGGCCTTCCCGCCAAAGGTTAAAGGCACATCTGCTACCCTATCTATCCTGATCTTATAGCTGTTTTTAAAGATAGAAATGTATCCGTTTTCAAATACAGCTGCCAATCCGCCTTTGGCAATATGCTTCAGGATGCGTGGGTTTTCTTCATCCATACTAAACAAGGCTACTTTGCATTCCAACTCATCTGCCATGGCATATACTAAGTCATCATCGGCGTTAAGTATGGCATAGCCGTCTTTGCTTACACTTTTCGGAATAACCGATTTAAGTCTTGCCAGTTCTTCCAGGGTATCTATGCCACCTAGGCCTAAATGATCGGCACTAACGTTAGTAACAATACCGATATCACATTGCTGGAAGCCAAGGCCTGAACGCAGCAAGCCACCACGCGCACATTCCAGTACAGCAAAATTCACGGTAGGATCTTTTAGTACGAACTCTGCACTGTAGGCCCCGGTTGTATCGCCTTTCTCTAACAGTTTATCCTGAATGTAAATACCGTCGGTGGTAGTATAGCCAACCTGGTAACCTTTGCCTTTAACCATGTGCGCAATAAGGCGGGTAGTAGTGGTTTTTCCGTTAGTACCCGTAACAGCAATAATCGGAATTCGGCCAGGAGTACCTCTCGGAAAGAGCATATCCACCACCGGCTCTGCTACGTTTCTTGGCAAACCATAGGTTGGGGATATGTGCATCCTGAAACCAGGTGCGGCATTTACCTCCAGAACAGCTCCTCTTGCCTCGTTTAGTGGTATGGCAATGTCATTGGTCATTACGTCTATGCCGCAAATATCTAACCCGATAAGTCCTGCAATACGCTCTGCCATCAATATATTGTAAGAGTCAACCAAATCTGTCACATCGGTGGCAGTACCGCCTGTACTTATATTGGCTGTAGATTTAAGATACAACACTTCACCGGCTGGTAAAACAGACTTAGTGGTCAGGTTTAGGTTTTTGAGAATATTCTGGGTGTGTTTATCTATCTTAATCTTGGTGAGCTCTTTTTCGTGGCCTACACCACGCCTTGGGTCCTGGTTTTCCTTATCGATGAGCTGCTTAATCGTAGAAACTCCATCTCCTGTTACCATAGCAGGCGTTCTTTTGGCTGCTGCTACAAACTTACCGTTAATCACAAGTAGCCTAAAGTCAAAGCCGCTGATGTACTGCTCCACAATTACATCTTCGGAGTACTCTTTAGCTTCGTTAAAACCACGTTGTGCATCTTTCAGGTTTGAGATGTTGATAGTAGCACCCTTGCCGTGGTTCCCGTCTAATGGTTTAATTACTAGCGGATAGCCCAGCCAGTTTACAGCCCGCTTAAGCTGATCCAAGGTGCTGATGGTAGTGCCTTTCGGTACTGGTATACCCGCATCCTCCAACATTGCCTTTGTTGCGTTCTTATCTCCGGCAATCTCTACGGCAAAGCAGGCGGTTTGTCCTGTCATGGTAGCCTGTATGCGCTTTTGGTTTACACCGTAGCCAAGCTGGATTAAGGAATGACGGTTGAGCCTGATATAGGGTATATTACGGCTTACAGCCTCCGATACAATGGCGTAAGTACTAGGTCCGAAATACTCATCTTCCCGTATTTCATGCAGGCGGTCAATATCATCGGCTAGTTTATACTTTTCTCCTTTTATAAGCGCATTTGTAACACGCACCGCAGCATAGGCAGCATACTCTCCGGCCCTCTCCTCCTGGTACGAGAAAACAACAACCATATGCCCCTCCTCCTTTGCAGGATAGCAGCGACCATATCCTGAGTCCATACCGGCAATGGTTTGCAGCTCCAAGGCAACGTGTTGTACCACGTGGCCAAAGGTTGTGCCCTCTTCCACAGCTTTAAAAAAGCCACCTTCTATGCCCTCTGCGGAGCGGTGGCTGTGCATACCAGGTAAAGTATGTTTAAGTCGCCTGAAAAAATCCGGTACCTGGTTTGTTTGTGTCTGGCTAAGGTCTTCTAAATCCAGCTTTATAACGATGATCTTGGGGTGCTTCACTGACCAATAGTTTGGTCCGCGCATCACGCGCAAATCTATAATCTTCATGTGTCAATTTGTGTGCGTAAGCATTGCTATTTTGTCTTCATGTGTGCTTTATACTTCTGGCTGTAATGCAACAGTAATCCGAAGTATAAACGTCAACCTACTTGTCCAATCTGTCAGGCACAAGAGCTTTATACTTTTTGCTTGATTCGATGATAAGTCTTATGAATATGATTTTAGTGAAGGTGCTATTTCTGTATTTTTACAGATGCATACGTCAAAGAATGGCAAAAGATTTAAGCAGAATCAAAAAATATAGTCCAAATTCTACGTTTAGAGAGGGTAAACTGAGGCAGCTGCCAGATTGGGCTGAGAATTAGTAATTTGTAAAAACAAAAAGCCCCGATAATTTCTTATCAGGGCTTTGAGGTAACGAGCGGATTCGAACCGCTGTAGCAGCTTTTGCAGAGCTGAGCCTAGCCACTCGGCCACGTTACCGTGTTATTTGGTGTGCAAATATACACATAGATGTATGCATGTCAAACTATAGCGGTAAGATTTTTTATACTACACTGCTAAGTTATATACTATCAGACGCTTAATTTTAAGGAAAAGGCAATCTTACATTTAAAACTAAGCCATTACTAGCTGCTCTTGCTGCTACTATACTTCACAAGCTGCTTCACCATTTTATCGGCCGTATCAGCATACTCCTTATTATACTTTTCCATCAACTCCTCACGTGTTGTGTCTTTTCCTTTTGCTTGTTTTTCCCAAAGCACTGAAAGAGTAGCAAAAGGGGGCAGCAATATACCAATGGCATTGTAAAAGTTGCTCACGTTGGCAATTATATGTTGGGCACCGTCTGAATCTCCGGTTATAACAATGCCCCCTGTCTTACCGGCTAGTTTAGACTCTTTGCCTTCCAGAATCTCATCATGTAACTCATCAAGCCTTTCAATCACACGCTGTATCTCCGAAGACTGGTTATTCCACCAGATTGGGCTTGCCATGATTATAATATCTGAGTCTAGTAGCTGCTCAAGTATAGCCGGCCACTCATCTCCCGCTCCCATGTTACTGTAGGTACCTGGTAAAATCGTGTGCTGCACCAATTTAATGATCTTGCAATCCACACCCTGTTTTTTAAAAGTTTGCGCCAGAAATTCAGATAAAACTTCAGTGTTAGATAAACCCTCTCTTTTTAAGGTACCCAGTAGTATAACTGCTTTCATAGTTTAGAGATAGTTAATAATGTATAAAATACTTTAACCAATTTTAAAATATATGGTTTGGGTAAAGCTAAAGTTTATACTTTGACTATGTGATTTGGTTATCAGCTTCGCAATGCACAGATTTTAGTTATTTAATAATGTACGAGGTTATGATACAAAAAAAGGCCCCGGATTGCTCCGGGGCCTTTTGCTATGTAACAAGCTTAAGACTAAGCGTTGTTCTCTTCTTCAGAAGCTTCTTCGTCAGAGCTTTTTGCTTTTTTAGCAGCAGCCTCTAACTTTTTAACGCCAGCTTCTTTCTCGTTGTCCATCATCTTCTCTTTCAGAGCAGAAAGGGCATCCAGGTCACCTAGGGTAGACTTGTTCTCTGCTTCTTTCTGAACTTTAGGAGCTTTCTCTTTCTTCTCGCCAGCAGCAGCAGAAGGCTTCTTCGTAGCTTTCGCTATACGAGCAGCATCAGCGCTCTCTGTGTGCGTAGCAGTGTGAGAAAGAATGATCTTACGATCTTCTTTAGAGAACTCAGTTACTTTGAAGTCAAGGCTCTCACCTGCTTCTACCTGAGAACCGTCTTCTTTAGTTAATCCTTTAGGGAAAGCGAAACCTTCGATGCCGTAAGGCAGCTCAAGTGTAGCACCTCTTTCAGATTTCTCAAGAACAGTTGCTTTGTGCGTAGAGCCAATGTTGAATACAGACTCGAACGTATCCCATGGGTTCTCCTCAAGCTGCTTGTGACCTAACGCAAGTCTTCTGTTTGGAACGTCAAGCTCCAGAACAACTACGTCAAGATTTTCGCCAACTTTAACGAACTCAGATGGGTGCTTGATCTTCTTAGTCCAAGAAAGGTCAGAAACGTGTACAAGACCGTCAACACCTTCTTCAAGCTCTAAGAACAGACCGAAGTTAGTCAGGTTACGAACAACGCCAGTGTGCTTAGTGCCTACTGCGTATTTCGTTAACACATCCTCTTTCGTCCATGGATCTTCAGTAAGCTGCTTAATGCCCAGAGACATCTTACGCTCTTCGCGGTCAAGCGTCAATACAACTGCCTCAACCTCGTCGCCTTGCTTAATGAAGTCTTGTGGGTTGCGCAGGTGCTGTGACCATGACATTTCAGAAACGTGGATCAGACCTTCAACGCCTGGCATCAGCTCAAGGAATGCGCCGTAGTCAGCCACGTTAACGATTTTACCTTTAACTCTTGAGCCAACCTCGATGTCAGCTGGCAACGCATCCCAAGGGTGCGGAGTAAGCTGCTTCATGCCTAGAGAAATACGCTTCTTGTCATCATCAAAGTCAAGTACTACTACCTGTACCTTCTGATCCAAGTTCAATACTTCCTCTGGGTGGTTGATACGGCCCCATGAAATATCTGTGATGTGAAGCAGACCGTCTACGCCACCAAGGTCGATGAACACACCGAAGTTTGTCATGTTCTTGATAACGCCCTCTAATACCTGACCACGCTCTAAGTTGTTCAGGATAGCGGCACGCTGCTGCTCCAGGTCTTTCTCGATAAGTACTTTGTGAGAAACTACTACGTTGTCGAAAGCGGCGTTGATTTTCACAACTTTCACTTCCATTTTCTTACCTACGAACACGTCGAAGTCACGGATCGGCTTCACGTCGATCTGAGAACCTGGTAAGAAGGCCTCAACACCATGGATATCCATGATAAGACCACCTTTCGTTCTTCTCTTAACGATACCTTCCAGAATGTTGTCATTCTCAAGTGCATCGTAGATGCTAGCCCAAGCAGAAACGATTTTCGCTTTCTTGCGAGACAAGATAAGCTGACCGTTTGGATCTTCCTGGTCTTCGATAAATACTTCAACTTCGTCACCAACTTTCAGTTCAGGTAGATCTCTGAATTCTGAAACCGGAACCAAGCCGTCAGATTTGAAACCGATGTTCAGGATCACGTCACGATCAGTGATACCAACAACTGTTCCTTTAACAACCTCCTGCTCCTGTACGGTAGTCAGGGTGTCGTCATACATTTTTTCCATTTCGGCTTTCTCTTCTTTGCTGTAGCCGCCGCCGAAACCTTGAGACTCAAACTTGTCCCAATCGAAATTTTCTGGAGAATTACTCATATTATTTTATTGCTCTGGAGTAGCCACCAGCGTAGAGCAATCCGCTGATTTGGTTTAGGTTATACATTTCCCTGATATGACTCAGGACCACTCACTTGAATGAGCGGCAAAAGTAACAAAATCTCTTATAAAAAACTAATCCTTTTGAGTTTTGCAAGTATGAATTATGGTGAGTGGAAGTATAAACAAGTATATAATCCAGGAAATTTTGTGAAGCACATGTCAATGCGTAGGATTTTGCTTGAATTACCTAACCTAACTAACCTTATCAAAGAGAGAGATTTATACTTCTTACTCCATTTATCTTTTATTTAGCAACATTCTCAATTTTGACATGTAAGTAGATCTTGACAGCAGGGTGTTCAGGATCAAGTTGCTTAACTTATATCTAACAAGAGTAATATCAGAGACTCCTGCCTAGTAACAGGATAATTGGATCAGGGTTGAGGTTAGCATACAGGGACTAACAATTACATTGAAACTGTAACAGCAAAAGGGAGTATTAGTCATGATATACGCTGCCAAACAGCTTATAACTCCTAAAGCACTCTGTTATACTTAGCACCTATATTTATACCTTAACAAGACAAGTACTTCCATCTGATTTAATGCCTTTTATAAAGTTTAAGCTAAATATTTTAGTATTAGCTTAATTAAATTCCTTAGCCTTACCTAAGTATACTCCCCAGTCCTGATTATCAGAATTAAGGTGCATTTGAAGGAAGTAATGCAAGGATGGCTTGATGGGTTTACGACTAAGTTTCAGGCCTGCCTCTTCTGGGGTGCGATCGCCTTTTCGTGTGTTGCAGCGCATGCAGGCTGTAACAAGGTTCAGCCAATTGGTCTCCCCTCCCCTGGAGCGCGGCATCAGGTGGTCTAAAGTAAGGTTTTTGGGTGAGCCACAGTACTGACAGCTATAGTTATCACGGCGCATTACGTTGTGCCTGCTCAGGGCTATACCATAGTAGGGCACCCGCACGTAATGCTGCAGCCTGATTACTGACGGAACAGGATATACCCTATTTACAGTGCGCAGAAATGCGTCTTGGGCCTTTGATACTGTCTCGGCTTTGTTGAGGTATACCAGCAGGAATGCTTTGTGCACAGAGCATACTGCGATGGCACTGAAGTCTTGGTTAAGGATGAGAACTTTATCTTTCATGGCAGCCTCCGTAGCTTACAAAAAGCTTTTACGGAGAAAACCTATCGAAAAGGGTAAAAGTTTTAAAGAAAACTGCTGAAAATTAGAAAGATAGACGCTTTATAATGCGTAAGCTATGAGAGTAACGTTTCTTTTCGGTATCATAAATACCATTATGGTCTAACGTGTCGATGCGCACTTCTCCATGGGCATGTATGATTTTCTGCCCCTCCAGCACAATACCCACATGAGCAATTCGTCCTTCGTCGTTAGAGAAAAAGGCTAAATCACCGGGTTGCGACTGCGTTACAAAGTGCACCTCCTCCCCATGCGACACCTGCTGATAAGCATCGCGGGGCAACTGGTACCCACAGATACCAAATACCTGCTGTGCAAACCCCGAACAATCGATACCGAAAATGGATTTGCCGCCCCACATGTAAGGAGCTTTGATAAAATTAAGTGCCACTTTAACTAGCTGTGCTGTAGTGGCTGGCACTAAGGGATTTGAAGCACGACCATTGTAAACCATACTTTCATCATTCACCCGAATACTCATCCCATCAAAGAAAGGAAGATAGCTGCCAACACCTATAGGAACACGAGTATTGTTGCCGGTTACTACCTGTAGCAGATCCAGGGCTCGTGGGTGAGTTTTACTAGCCCATTCCTTGTAATAGTCTCCTGCAGTTGGTGTGTGTTGCTTTTGATCTATCCAACCCTGATAGCCATCCGATGCTAATTGCACGCGCAGCCAACTACCATCTCTGGACATTACCTCATAGCATTCGCCAAAAAGAACCTGCGTTACTACCTCTGCTTTATCAGAAGCTTCGGAACGCATCGGCACCAAACTAAGTGAGCATATCCCGTATTCCACGATTTTCTAATTTTAAATGAGTGATTGTTCTTTGAATGAGAGATTACAGAATGATGGGTTAGCAAATTAATTGTCGATCACTAAGTCAAATGCAAGACTATTGACCGAGCTATTAATAGTTCACTCTTTCAAAATTCACTTAATATCCTGCCCTGTCCATTTCGCGCTTCACATCTTTTTCTTTGATGTCTTGCCGCTTATCGTACAGCTTTTTACCTCGGGCCAGCGCAATCTCTACTTTAGCAAAGCCACGATCATTTACAAAAACACGTGTAGGTATAATGGTAACGCCTTGCTCCTCTGCTCCCGACTCCAGTTTACGAAGCTCACGCTTGTTCAACAGCAGCTTGCGTGGGCGCATCGGTTCGTGGTTATAGTGTGTACCCTCGGTATAAGTAGATATGTGCAGGTTATGCAACCAAAGCTCTCCGCTTGTGAACACAGCATAGCCATCTTGCATATTTACCTTACCCTCTCTTATAGACTTGATTTCAGTACCCTTTAGCATAATGCCTGCAGTATACTTATCAATAAACTGATATTCGAACGAAGCTTTACGGTTTACGATGTTAACGTGCTTCTGAATTCTGTCTTTATCTTTTGCCATTTATACTTTCTTCGGCGCCAAAATTCTGGCTAGTTTCTCTTTTTTCAAAATCTTCTGTCCCGTCTGCCCGTCTGCCACCAATCTCTCACCTACAGTGGCTTTGTAGCTACAGATCACCTCATACACGTCATACTTCTCCAGGGTGGCTACTATAGTTATACTATCGCCCTCAAAAGCTGGGGCTTTATGATTGATAGTCAAACAAGTACCTATACCCTCTTCATCTTCTGCTTTCATATCCAAAACAAACAACCTGCCTGCCCATTCTGCAGCCTGCGCTAACGAAAAAGTAGAGCAAACAGCGTGTACCAGACCATCTTCGAAACGGGCAAAGTCTGCGGCAGTTACGTGTTTTATATAGGTTCGGGTGGCGCCTATCTTAATATTCTTTGTTGCTGCCTGTTGGTTGTTTTCTTTCATACTTTTCAGATAAAGTATAAATACGTTATGGTATGAATAATATTCCCTGATCTAGCCTCAATATCAGTCAATAATCAGCAACTAAAACTTGAGTCTAGGCTCCGGGCTTACGTACTGGTCAGCAAAATCACCTTTCAAGTACTGGTAGTGTGCCGCCATGGCAATCATACCGGCATTGTCGGTGCAGTACTGGAAAGCCGGAATATATACGTTCCAGTTATACTTTTTAGCTGATTCCTGCAGTGTTTGGCGAAGCCCTGAATTGGCCGACACCCCACCTGCTATCGCAATTTCTTTTATGTCCAGATCATTAGCAGCCAGCTTCAGCTTCTTCAGTAGCGTCTTGATCAAGGTCTTCTGTACGCTGGCGCAGATGTCGTTGATGTTCTCCTCCACAAAATTCGGGTTCTCCTTTACCTTGTCGCGCAGAAAGTATAAAACAGAGGTTTTAATGCCACTGAACGAGAAGTTATACTCTGGCATGTTGCCCACCGGAAACTGGAAGGCATCCGGGTTGCCTAATGCAGCCTTCTTATCCAGCATTGGTCCGCCCGGGTAAGGCAGGCCCAGCATTTTAGCTGTTTTATCAAAGGCCTCTCCTACGGCATCATCGGTTGTCTGGCCAATAATTTCCATGTCTAGGTGATCTTTTACCAAAACTATTTGTGTATGGCCACCACTAACGGTTAAACATAGGAACGGAAATTGCGGTTTAGGATCATCGATAAAGTGCGCTAAAATATGCGCCTGCATGTGGTTTACCTCAATTAAAGGTATGCCCAACCCCAACGCAAACGATTTGGCAAAAGAGCAGCCAACAAGCAAAGCACCCAAAAGGCCGGGGCCGAGGGTAAAAGCAACTGCATTTAACTCACTTTTACTTACATTTGCTGTTCGCAAAGCCTGGTGTACAACAGGTATGATGTTCTGCTGATGTGCTCTGGAAGCTAATTCAGGCACCACACCGCCATACTGCTCGTGCACAGCCTGCGTTGTTACTATATTAGACAATACTTTGCCGCCCCGTATAACGGCAGCGGAGGTATCGTCGCATGAGGATTCGATCGCTAAAATCGTAGGTTCAATCATCTTTTGGAAAAAGAACAGTCAATAAATTACTTCAAAGTTATAGGAAAAGCTATTCTAAAAATAGTTTTAGGGCTAATCCTGTTCCTTTTACTCGTTTTTGCGACTGTTTTTGTGGCTATTCGCTTCCCGGGAGTGCAGACCAGGATCGTAAAAGAAGTAGCTTCTTATTTTTCTGACCGCTTAAACCATGAGGTAAGTATAGGTCGCGTAGATATTTCCTTTTTCAGTGAGGTAGTACTAGAAGATGTACTGGTGAAAGACTACCGGGGCAATGAGCTCTTTTATATTGGCAAGGCAGATGCTGAGATTGGCACCTGGTCCGTTTTTAACCCAAATACACTAAATATAAGCACCCTCACCCTGGATCAGCCCCGGGCCAGCCTTGTAGTGTATGAAAAAACCGACTCTCTTAATATGAGCAGGTTCATATCTGCCCTCGGCAATTTGTTTGTAAAAGACACCACCAAACCATCTCAGCCATTTTACTTTACCCTGGATGAGCTGGTGCTGAACGATGGCCGTTTTATTTACGATGATTTCAGGAAGGTTCCTACTGCAGAAGGCATGGACTATGCCCACATGACCTTTGACAATATAAGCGGACGGTTTAACGAACTGCAACTCGATGACACGCTGAAAGCCAACATTACAAACTTCAGCACCATTGAAGCCCGCTCTAATACCAAGCTGCACAACCTGGATACCCGCATGACCTACGCCTCCACCTTCTGGGAGTGGGACCAGCTAGACCTGCAGGTAAACGAAAGTAACCTGAAAGATTTTATACGCTTCGACTATGAGGAGTTCGGAAATTTTACCGAGTTCAACGATAGTATAAAAATGACGGTGCGGCTACAGGACTCTAAAGTATATTTCAAAGACATTATAGTTTTTGCTCCGCAGATCAAAGAATACCAAAAGGAAGTAATTCAGGTAAATTCCGCGGATTTTAAAGGCAAGGTAAAAAACTTTACAGCCACCGATGTGGACCTGGAGTACGGCGAAAACACGCGCATCATTGGAAGTATAAGTGCCGATGGCCTGCCAAACTTTAAAGAGACTTTTGCTAACCTGCGTCTGAAGTCTTCAACTATTAATGCCCGGGATATACAGCAGTTTCTTCCCCGGGACGCATTTAATATTGCTTCACGCCTTGGCACTGTACGTCTGGATGGCCGCTTTCTGGGTTTTTACAATGACTTTGTATCCAATGGTAATTTCTCTACTGCCTTGGGTAGTTTACGTTCAGATATTAACCTAAAAATTGATGACAATACCCGGCGCTCTTCCTACAGCGGTTTCCTGACTACAAACAGCTTCAACATTGGGAGACTCCTGAATATTGAAGACAAGATCAGGACGATTTCGATGAGTGGCAAGTTAGAAGGCTCTGGTTTTACGCTACAGGATGCTAACGTAAATATGGATGCCACCATCAACCAGGTACAGATGCTGGGGTACAATTACCAAAACATTAAGGCTAATGGTACACTTGCTCAACAAACCTTTACAGGCCAGGTTTCTGCCAACGACCCAAACCTTACGTTTACAGCAAACGGTGTAGTTAACCTGGCACAACAGCAACAGGCGTTTAATATGATGGCAGATATCAGGCGTGTAGACTTGCAAGCCTTAAAAATCTCTGATGTTCCCTTCTCTTTAAGCGCCAATGCCAATCTTAACTTTAGCGGCCTAAGTTTGGATGCCTTTGCAGGAAGTGCCCAATTAGATAGTGCTTTTATCAGCTACAAGGGCAAAGACCTTGCATTAGATACCATCGCGGTAAACTCTGAGGTTGCGGGTGGCCAGAGAAGCCTCGCCCTTACCTCCGACTTGCTAAACCTGAAGGTAAACGGCAACTTTGACTATACCACACTGATTGACGACCTGAAAACGCTGGTATATGAGTATGAGCTTAACTTCGAGAGTAACGATGCCGCCACCGATGCCTACTATGCCCGAAAGTCCAAACAGCCTAGTCAGGAGTACGCTTTAAATTACAACATCAACCTGAAAAGGCCTCAGCCACTTTTTAACCTGTTTATTCCCGACCTGCATATCTCCTCTCCTACTACTATAGAAGGATCATTTCGGCACGAGAACACGGTTATACTTACGCTTTATGCAGCTGTAGACACACTGCTCTACCAAGACTATGAGCTGTATAATAATGCCATAGAACTAAACACATCAAAAATACAGAACAACCCTGACGTACTGGCGGCTGCACTTTTCACATCACAAAAACAACAACTGCCTGGCGCCGGTGCCACACAAGATTTTTACCTGGAAAGCATCTGGAGTGAACGTAAAATAGATTTTGCAACCAGCATTCGGCAACCAGAGCTTAATAACAGAGCCTCTATTACAGGAGACCTTAACTTTTTGCAGGATCAGATACAGATTGTATTTGACAGATCTAACATTGTAGTACAACAAAACGCCTGGGCATTTAACCCTGGCAATACCTTATATATAAGTGAAGCGGGCAAGAAACTTGTTTTTGAGAACTTTTCTCTTTCAAACAAAGATCAGGTCATCAGGGCCGAAGGCGAAGTGTCAGAGGCGCCAGATAGCAAGTTGGTGGTAAATGTAGATAATTTTGACCTCCGTAACCTAAACCCACTCCTGACAATGCCTATAGCAGGCAAGGTAACAGGCGAGGTTATAACCCAGGATGTTTATCAGAACACCACCTTCGACGGGAGTATGCGGGTAGACTCATTTTACCTGGATGCAGTTTATATTGGCAATGTGCAAGGGCAAACGCATTGGAATAACAAACTTAAGCAAGCCTCTGTAGATGTCGGGATTGAACGGGATAACAAAAAAGTATTAACTGTTACAGGTAACTACAGCCCATTAGCCAACGAAGACCAACTAGACCTGCTGGCCGTGCTCGATCAGACCAATCTGAAACTGGTAGAGCCGGTGCTGAAAGATATTATGTCTGACCTAAACGGGGAGATGGAAGGCAGGCTGCGCATACTTGGCCGACTTGATTACCCGATACTCAAAGGCTCTGTAATGGTTACAAAAGGCCAATTTACATTTGATTACCTGAACACAGCCTATACTTTCTCCGACAGAATATACTTTGACGCCAACAGCATCAGCTTCCGGAACGCTCAACTACGTGATATCTTTGGTAACCGTGCAACAGTATCGGGTGGTATCGCCCACGATGGTTTCCAAAACATGGTGCTTGACATCGATGCCCGTTACAAGAACTTTATGGTGTTAAATACCACAGAAGAGCAGAACGAGTTATTCTACGGTACCGCGTTCGCCTCTGGGTCTGCCAGTGTCTTGGGCCCTACTGATAATCTGCAGGTAAAAGTGGATGCCACCAGTAACGAGAACACACGTATCGTACTGCCACTCGATTATCAGACAGATGTAGCTCGAAAAGACTTTATCCGGTTTGTAGAGAAAGAAGGTGCCGATACAACAGGCATCGGACTGGCTGTAGAGGACCAGCAGGTCGACCTATCTGGCATTAACCTGGACTTTAACCTGAATGTTACCGACGACGCATACTTTGAGATCATCATCGACAGAACCACCGGTGACGTGATCAGGGGCAGCGGCAACGGCGACATCAGGATGACCATCGACACGCGGGGTGAATTTAACATGTATGGCGGCTTCGAAATTACGAATGGCGCTTACAACCTTAACCTGCTTGAGGGGCTTGTAAGCCGGGAATTCAGGGTAGTACCGGGAGGCACTATCACTTGGAATGGAGATCCGACAGCCGGTGTCATGAACATTGTGGCAGAATACACACAACTTACTTCGCTACAGCCGCTAGGCTATCAAAACGTTCGGGAGCCAGTTACAGTAGAGATCGGATTGACCGGCCCACTTTTAACACCTCAGGTTGACCTTGGCTTACGATTGGCTACAACTGATATTTCTATACTTAATAGTATAAACAATGATGAAACAGAACTGAACAGGCAGGTCTTTAGCTTGCTGGTATTGCAACGCCTTACCACACCGGGCTCCCTTACCCTGGAAAGCGGCGTGGGCGCAAGTGCGGTGGGTGGTAGCTTAGGTAGTTTACTAACTGGGCAGCTAAATACCTTCCTGAGCAGCATCGACAGCAACCTGGAGATAGACATAGGTTTAACGGGCATCAACCAAGAATCTCTCTCTACCCTGCAACTGCGCCTGAGCTATACTTTTTTCCAGGGCAGGCTAAGGGTAACAAACCAAACAGGTATTGGAGGCAGCAACGAACTAAACGGAGCTAACAACGCTACCAACTATGTTGGAGACTGGTTCTTAGAATATTACATTACACAATCAGGCGAGCTCAGGCTAAGACTGGAATACAGCACCACTCCCCGCACCTACTTCGACTACAGAACTTCTGTGGCATCAAGGCAACGTATCAGCTTTTTGCACACGAAGCGTTTTGATAACTTGCGGGAGCTGTTTGGCAGCCAGAGGCGCGAACGAAGGCAGCAGGAACGGGAATTAGAGCGGGAAAGGATCATTCTGGATTCCGATCCAAGATTAAATCTATAAAAGCAAAAAGGCCTGGCAAGTATAAAGCCGGGCCTTTTTGCTTTAGAAGGGGCTTATCCGCTATATTTCTAAATAATATTTCTATTTTTGTGAGGAAGCTCGTAGTATGGCAAGAAACATTAAACATATCAAGAAAAAGAAGTTAGGTAATTACCCTCACCTGATGGTGGTATTCAGCATATCGCTGGCCCTGTTTGTGATTGGGCTTTTTGGTTTGCTGCTAATCCACGCCAGCAAACTCTCTGATAAAGTAAAAGAAAGTATTGAAATGCAGGTTTACCTTGATAAAAACCTGACCGATACACAGCTTACCCGCTTGCAAAAAACATTTACCGCTAAAGATTACGTAGCGCAGCAAAACGATACGGCACAAGTACGTTTTATCTCTAAAGAAGAAGGTGCAAAGGCTTTTTTAGATGAGACCGGCGAAGACTTTATGGAATTCTTGGGCGATAACCCGCTGCGCGATGCCTATGTGCTTAGAATTGACGCAGACCACTCCAGCTCACCCGAACTCAAAAGTATAAAGCTTGACTTGGAATCTGTGAACGGCGTGTATGAAGTACAGTATGTGGAGAGCCTGATAGAATCTATCAACTCCAATATTGAGAAAATCAGCGTCCTCTTGCTGGCATTTGCAGGTATACTTATACTTGTAGTTATCATACTTATTAATAATACAGTAAAGCTGGCGTTATTCTCGCAGCGTTTCTTGATCAGGAGTATGCAGTTGGTAGGTGCGACATCGTATTTTATTCAGCGGCCCTTTTTAAACAGAGCCGCATTGCAGGGTATGATAAGCGGTGTTGTAGCCTCTATGCTGTTATTTGCCCTGATGCAGTACGCTTACCACGAGGTAGAAGAGTTGAAGTTGCTGCGCAACGACGAGCAAACCTATCTGTTGATGGGTGCGTTAGTGCTTATCGGTATTGTGATCGGGTTCTTAAGCTCTTACAGAGCTGTACGTAAATACCTTGGCTTATCTTTAGATGAACTATACTAAACATGGAAGAAAATAAAGACAGACTGGCCTTCGGCAAAAAAAACTATACTCTTATGCTTATTGGCATAGTGGTATTAGCTGTAGGTTTTATCATCATGACGCTGGATAAAGAGGCATATGGCCTTGGATTTATGGGCATCACGTTGGGCCCAATAGTAGTAATGGCAGGCTTTATTATTGAGCTGTTTGCTATCATGGTAAAGGATAAAACACATAGATAAATGAGTATTTGGCAGGCTATCATATTAGCCATTGTTGAAGGGCTTACCGAGTTCTTACCTGTTTCGTCCACCGGACACATGATTATCGCTTCGAGCCTGATGGGTATAAACGAGCTGCCGATAACCAAGATTTTTACAGTTAACATACAGTTTGGGGCTATACTTTCGGTAGTAGTGCTGTATTGGCGCCGCTTTGTACAGGGTATAAACTTTTACTTTAAATTATTCATTGCTTTTATACCTGCCGCCGTTTTAGGGTTTGCCTTTAACGACATCATCGACTCGCTTCTGGAGAGTGTTCTTGTTACGGCAACTATGCTGGTGTTAGGAGGAATTGTACTCCTGTTCGTGGATAAGTGGTTCCGCAACTCAGATAACACTGAGATTACTTATAAAAACGCTTTCCTGATTGGCTTAGCACAATGTCTGGCTATGATACCAGGTGTTTCAAGGTCGGCTGCCTCCATTATCGGCGGTTTGGCGCAGGGCATCGACAGGAAAGCTGCCGCAGAATTCTCTTTCTTCCTGGCTGTACCTACCATGCTGGCTGCTGCTACCTACAAGCTTATCACTGATCTGCTTGGCTTAGAGCTATCTGACCTTTTAAAGTTCGACATCGTTAAAATAACTAACAGCTTTGAAGTGATCACATCTGATGATTTGCAGATACTGCTGGTTGGTAACTTTGTAGCCTTTATCGTAGCCATGCTGGCGATTCGCTTCTTCATCAGCTTCTTGACAAAGTATGGCTTTAAAATGTTTGGCTACTACAGAATAGCACTTGGTATTGCCTTGCTTGCACTGCTTGCCATGGGCGTAGACTTAAGAGTATAATTATGGACTATAATTTTGCCGAAGGCGAAATACTACTAATAAACAAACCACTCGACTGGACATCCTTTGATGTGGTTAAGAAGGTGCGCAACACTATACGTGTTAAAAAAGTAGGCCACGCCGGCACTTTAGACCCTCTGGCATCGGGGCTGCTTATACTTTGCACAGGCAAGTATACTAAGCGCATCGAAGAGATTCAGGGGCAGGAAAAGGAGTATACCGGTACAATCCGCATTGGTGAAATTACCCCTTCTTACGACCGCGAGACCGAAGTAACCGAGACCTGCGACATCAGTCACCTGACAGAAGACGAAATAAAGGCAGCTGCCAAGCAATTTGTTGGCACCATAGAACAGGTCCCTCCTATCTATTCAGCTGTGATGGTAGACGGTAAGCGTGCCTACGACCTAGCCAGAAAAGGAAAGTCTGCAGAGCTCAAGCCCCGTACCATTACCATCAAGGCATTTGATATCAACAAAATAGAAGGCCCTGAACTGCACTTTAGCGTAATCTGCACAAAAGGTACTTACATTCGCAGCCTGGCGCATGACTTGGGTAAGATATTAGGTTGTGGAGCACACCTTTCTTCTCTGGTTCGAACGCGCATTGGCGAGTATAAACTGGAAGATGCCCTTACGATAGAAGACATCCAGGAAATCAGAAAAAAGCAGCTAGAGGCGAATGAAAGTAATTCGTGATATAGCAGACTTTCCGCAATTAAGTTACCCCGTTGTTACCAGCGGTACTTTTGATGGCGTACACATTGGCCATCAGAAAATACTGAGGCGTGTAATAGAGCGCGCCAAAGAAAAAAACGGGCAAAGTGTGGTGATTACTTACTGGCCACACCCCCGTCTGGTGCTCTTTCCGGAAGATAACAAGCTAAAGCTGCTTTCTACTATTGAGGAGAGAATTGATCAGTTGAGCGGCTTTGGAATTGATTACCTGCTGATTATACCTTTCACAAAAGAGTTTTCGCGTACCAGTTCCCGCAGCTTTATTACCGATATACTAGTTAAGGCACTTAATACAAAGCTCCTAGTTATTGGCTACGACCACCGTTTCGGTAAAAATCGTGAGGGTAGCTTCGAAAACCTAAAGGCGCGGTCTGCACAGTATGGCTTTGAAGTAGAAGAGATTCCGCGCCAGGATATTGATGACGTTGGAGTTAGCTCTACCAAAATCCGCAAAGCCCTGGAGGTTGGCGATATTGATACAGCTACCTTATACTTAGGACGGAAGTATACGATCACATCTACTGTTATAGAAGGTGATAAAATTGGCCGTACTATTGGGTTTCCTACTGCAAACCTGGCACTTCCCGAAGCTCATAAGCTTACACCTGCCAATGGCGTATATGCAGTTATAGTCTCTCTTGATAATGAGAACTACCCTGCTATGATGAACATAGGTTTACGACCTACGGTGTCAGGGAAAGATCTTTCATTAGAAGTGCACATACTTGATTTTAACCAAGATATCTACGGCAAAAGTATAACAGTAGAATTTGTAGAGCACCTGCGCAACGAGAAGATGTTTAGTGGACTGGATGAACTGAAAACGCAGTTAAAACGAGACGAGGAGGCAACCAGGAAGGTACTGCAAGTATGAGGTATAGACAATAAATTTCACCTAAGATAAAACCTATTTCACCCAAAAACGAAAAGCCATACATTGTATATGGCTTTTTTTCTATCTATCTTACCTACTACAGAAATAAAATGTATAACAGTGCTTTTATGGAGAAACAAGTAGTTATTACTTGCTTTAGTACATGAACACATCAGCACAATAAACCAACTATGATTAATAAAACTGTTAAGAACGCACAAGAAGCTCTACAGGGCGTGCAAGACGGCATGACTCTGATGCTTGGTGGTTTTGGCCTGTGCGGAATCCCGGAGAACGCTATTTCAGAGCTACTTAAGTTAGGCGTAAAAGACCTGACCTGTATTTCTAACAACGCCGGTGTAGATGATTTTGGTATTGGCCTGCTGTTGCAGAAGCGCCAGGTAAAGAAAATGATTTCCAGCTATGTAGGTGAGAACGCTGAGTTTGAGCGCCAGCTTCTTTCAGGAGAACTCGAGGTAGAACTTATACCACAGGGCACACTGGCAGAGCGTATTCGCGCAGGTGGAGCTGGTATACCTGCCTTTTTTACGCCGGCTGGTTACGGCACCGAGGTAGGCGAAGGCAAAGAAAGTCGTGAGTTTAACGGCAAAATGTACCTGATGGAAGAGTGGCTTAGAGCTGATTTCGCTTTTGTAAAAGCCTGGAAAGGCGATACGGCTGGCAACCTGATCTACAAAGGAACAGCCCGAAACTTTAATCCAATGATGGCTACGGCCGGCAAGATAACTGTTGCAGAGGTAGAAGAGCTGGTACCAGCCGGCGAACTAGACCCAAATATGATTCATACACCTGGCATTTTTGTACAGCGCATTTTCCAGGGCGAAAAGTATGAAAAACGCATCGAGCAGAGGACAGTTAGACAGGCTTAAAACGAAACAACATGGGACTTGATAAAAATCAGATAGCGAAAAGAATCGCAAAAGAAGTTAAAAACGGAATGTATGTTAACCTGGGTATTGGAATTCCAACCCTGGTAGCAAATTACATTCCAGATGGTATAGAAGTAGTGCTGCAGTCGGAGAATGGATTACTAGGTATGGGCCCCTTCCCTTCCGACAATGAAGTAGATGCTGACCTGATTAACGCAGGCAAGCAGACAATCACAACCCTGCCAGGCTCCTCTATATTCAGCTCGGCAGAGAGCTTTGGCATGATACGCGGCGAGCACGTTGACCTGACCATACTTGGCGCTATGGAGGTATCCGAGAACGGCGACATAGCCAATTGGAAGATACCAGGCAAAATGGTAAAAGGTATGGGCGGCGCCATGGACTTAGTGGCCTCTGCCAAAAATATTATCGTAGCCATGCAACATACTGCACGTGATGGCTCTTCTAAGCTGCTAAAAGAATGCACCTTGCCTATTACCGGCCTGGAATGTGTGAAGAAGATCGTTACTGACCTTGCTGTTCTGGAAGTGGTTGAAGGCGGTTTTAAGCTGCTGGAAAGAGCCCCCGGAGTAAGTGTGGAGGACATCAAAAAAGCTACAGAAGGCAATTTAGTTATTGAGGGCGAGGTGCCTGAAATAAAAGTATAAGACTTTGGTTTTAAGCTCTGAAAGCGCAGTTTAACAGCTGCGCTTTTTTATTTTCGAAGTTTGAAGAAATCTAGCACATAGCTATGCTTAAATTATAATATATCAAAACTACATAAACTACACGTATATTAGTAGCAAGTATAAATTGCGATAAAAACACAAATGAGCGAAAGAAACGAGACCAGCTTTGAGCACAGGCTTTTGCTGCGCCAGCTCGAGCTGAAGGATTACAAAGAAGTAAAAAATATCATGGACTTGGTGTACTCTAATATTGATGGCGCCTGGACCAGAAAAGAGTTCTCCAATCTGCTAAAGAAATTTCCAGAGGGCCAAATTTGCATCGAAGATAATGGCACTGTAGTAGCTGCTGCACTTAGCCTCATTATTGATTACGATGAATATGGAGATAAGCACACCTACGATCAGATAATAGACAAAGGCTCTTTTAAAACACACGACCCGGATGGTGACACACTGTATGGTATAGATGTATTTGTACACCCTGAGTATCGCAACCTGCGCCTGGGCCGACGCCTATACGATGCCCGGAAAGAGATTTGCGAAAAGCTAAATCTGCGTGGCATAATTGCCGGGGGCCGTATACCTGGCTATAAAAATTACGCCGATAAGCTTACACCTGCTAAGTATATCGAAATGGTGCGCAACAAGGAGTTGTCAGACCCTGTCCTGTCGTTCCAACTGAGCAACGATTTCCACGTGCGCAGAATTCTGAAAGGTTATTTGCCAGACGATAGAGACTCTCGGGCTTACGCTACGCTGCTGGAATGGGTAAATGTATACTACGAGGAGAAAGAGAAGCTGATAGGCGGCAAAAAAACAGTAGTTCGCATAGGTATTGTGCAGTGGCAGATGCGTGCGGTTAAGAACCTAGACGACATGATGCAGCAAATCGAGTTTTTTGTGGATACGGTGAGCTCTTATAAATCAGACATGGTGGTGTTCCCTGAGTTCTTCAATGCCCCGCTGATGGCCCTCACAAATGAAGAATCTCCATCAGAAGCCATCAGAAGTATGGCTGAGTATACCGAAGAGATCCGTGAAAGAATGGTGCAGATGGCTCTGTCGTACAACATCAACATCATTGCCGGCAGTATGCCTGAGTATTATGATAACAAGCTTTATAACGTAAGCTACCTCTGCCGCCGCGACGGCACCTATGATGCACAGTATAAATTGCACGTAACCCCTGACGAGTCACATTACTGGGGTATGCGCGGCGGACATAAGCTTAAAATATTTGACACAGATATTGGTAAAATAGGTATCCTGATCTGTTACGATGTTGAGTTCCCGGAACTGGCACGCATGCTATCCGACATGGACATGAAGATCTTGTTTGTACCTTTCTGGACTGATACCAAGAACGCCTACCTGCGCGTACGTCGTTGCGCCCAGGCCAGAGCTATTGAAAACGAGTGCTATGTAGCTATTACCGGTAGCGTGGGCAACCTGCCAAAAGTAGAGAACATGGATATCCAGTATTCTCAATCTGCGGTATTCTCCCCTTCCGACTTCGCCTTCCCGCACGATGCTGTGGTAGCCGAAGCCACTCCTAATACCGAAATGACGCTTATTGCCGACCTAGACCTGGACCTGCTGAAGGACTTGAACACAGCTGGTAGTGTGAGAAATTTAAGAGATAGGCGTAAAGATTTGTATAGCTTGAGTTGGGTAATGCGGAAGGAGGAGTAAACTCCAAAATTAACAAGGCCGCTATTGCATAAATAGCGGCCTTGTTAATTTAAAAAAATACTTGTAAAATATTATTTAGTGGGTCTGGCTTTATTTAGTACCACTATAACTCCAAATAGAAAGGAAACTATTGCTCCTATAAGGATATACTTTATCAAATTAGGTCCTGAAGGATATAGTCTAGGGGCAAAACCTGTTATAACTTCTACGTTTTCTAAACGATCAAGATTTGCTGATAAACTAACCTGCTCTTTATACATATTAACACTTTCTCGGTATAAATTAGTAGGATCAATCGGCTGGCCGTATACAAATCCATTTACAGGTCCTCTAGGTGAGCCTATTTCAGTTTTGATGCTATCAATAGAGGAAATCTCACTCTCTAACTTATTAATTAAACTTTCAAGTTGCTTTTGTCTTATCCGCTTTTGCTTAGCAAAATAACGATTATTTTCTAGGTAGTTAGTTATTGCAGGCTCCATCGAATTAAAAAGCTTACGATCATATAGCAGTAGCTCAATTTTGAAAGGAGATCCTACTAGAATACTATCTTCTTCAATTCTATCTTCATCCAAGTTAGAAAAGTTTAATGCTTTAATTTGTTTCGCTGCTTCTAAGTTAATATCTAGCCTATTAGCAATTTCCTCAAAATTATCTTCTTTAACCATATCAGTAAGCTTACTAAGTTGATCCTCAATAAACTCATTTCTGATATTTGAAAGCATGAGTGTCATGGTTGAGCTGTAGTATGGCTTAGTAACGTAAAAAGCCAAATAGCCAAGAGCACCGCCAATTAACACAAATAAGATCAGAAGCCATTTGTATATAAAAAGAAGCTTAAAGAAGTAAGAAATCTTTTGACCTATACGGTTAGCGAATAAGTTGATCTTATTATATATAAAATACAGATCTATCTCATCATGCTGTATGTTATTTTTTTCTCTCTTCTCCTGCTGTTTATTCTCGTACATTTGTAGTTTCTTTATGCAAATATAATGATATTTGGTTCTCTAAGATATTAATCTAAAAATCAGGTTTTCTAATTGTTGAAAATAATTATTATGAAGAATAATATATACTTATATAAAATCTATTAAAGTTAAGATTCAAATATTGATCATATAATCTATATCATTATTAATTACTAAAGTCAAACTATGAAATCCATCATTAAGAAAATACAAAATAAATATTATAATATTCCGATTTATAGACCTCAGAAAAAGTCTAGTCCTCAAAAACTGATAAATATCGTTTCAGCTTGGGAAGGATTAGAACTTATAATTGAGGATATTTTAGAAAGATTCGATATAGGTAGAGACAGGTGTATAGAATTTGGAGTTGAATTTGGTTACTCATCTGTTGCTTTTTCAAACTATTTTAAAGAGGTAATTGGAGTAGATACTTTTGAAGGTGACATACACACGACCCATAAAGGAAACCACTTCGAAGAAACTAGACAGGCTCTTTCTGCTTTTAATAATATAACTTTAGTCAAGTCTGCTTACCAAGATTGGATTAAACAAGACAACAGTAAATATGATTTAGCTCATGTAGATATTGTACACACTTATGAACATACTTTTGAGTGTGGCCTTTGGGCTGCGAAACACAGCAAGTGTACAATATTTCATGACACCGAAAGCTTTGTTGAGGTAAGAAAAGCTGTAATAGATATTGCTAAAGCAACCAGAAAAAAAGTTTATAATTACCCTCACTGCAATGGTTTAGGCATAATTGTTTGACCATTTTTAGATTGCCTTAATTCAAATAAAGTATATTACAAATAACTATTGAAGGTATAGCTAAATTTAACCTTCATAGTTTTAATTTCATCAGCTTTATTAGGGTCAATCATCCATAGCTACATCAGAAACTATTAACTATTTACACAATTAACTCATTCAGTTCATGAAAGTAAGCTTTGTCATTTTGACTTGGAATCGCTACAAGTTTCTTGAAAGATGTATTCAAGAGTTAGTTAATAGTATCGACGACGAACTGAATAGTGAAATAATTGTAATGGATAATGGTTCAACTGATAAAACACCTGAGGTTTTAAACAGGTTTGTTAATAACAATCTTGTAAAAATTATTAGAAGAAAGAAAAATTACGGACTTAATGCTTATAAAAAATTATTCAAGCAAGCTTCAGGAGAATATGTGGTAATTGTTGACGATGATGTACTTAACTTTCCGAAAAGTGTAGATAAAATTTTCATCGATTACATGACCTCTTTCCAAGATTATGGTTTTTTAGCACTAAACGTTATTCAGAACGAGTTTACTAATGGTGCAAAGCCAGAACCTTCTTTTTATGTAGATGATACTAAAGAAGATAAAACAATTGAGCAAGGACCTACAGGTGGCTGGTGTTCCTGCTTTAGAGTGAAAGACTATAGCAAAATCCGACTTAGATTTTTATTCACAAATTTGAACATGAAACGAGGTGAGGATGGACTTATAACGAAACTACTTTATAAAAAATTGGGACTAAAATCAGGCATAATAAAGAAAGAATACTGCTTCCACGCTTGTGGTCCTTACTATGCAAAAGAATTTGGGCACCTTGACCGTGAAATTGAGAAGTACAAAAATTCGGGATTGAAAAACTTTATTGATATATACAAACAGTATAAATAATAAAATGAGCAAGAAAGCTTCTCTTAAATTCATCTCAGGTAAACTTGATTAAACCATATTTACTTCAGCAGAACATATTCATTTATACAGCTTATTTTACCAAACGATTATTTAAATACACTTGAATACAAAAGCTAAAGTTCAGAATTTTATAAACAAAATAAGCAATGAAGAATCCAAAACCTTAATTGCAAACTTCTTTTCACTTGGATTCATACAAGGCACTAATTTCCTACTATCGATACTTACTTTCCCTTATATAATCAGAACAGTTGGTGTAGAGAACTTTGGTATTGTCACTTTTTTTCAAGCTTTGATGTTTTATTTTACTGTCTTGACAGACTACGGCTTTAATCTATCGGCCACTAAAGAAGTGTCTACGCATAGAGGTAATCTACTTAAGGTATCAGCAATATTTTCTGAAGTGTTAGCTACAAAAACAATACTCTTTGTCGCATCGCTATTTGCAATTTTTGCATTTTTTTTCTTCCTTCCTGAATATAGAATATATATTACACTTACATTATTTAGCTTAACTATTGTATTGGGTCAACTTATAATCCCAACTTGGTTTTTTCAAGGAATTGAAAAGATGAAGTACATTACATATATAAATATAATCAACAGAGCACTTTATGCTATACTTATTTTCCTATATATAAAGCAAAAAGATGACTATATCTATATAAATTTGATTAATGGCGTAAGTTCAATAGTTGGTGGTATATTGATTTTAGGTATAGCTTTCAAAAAATTCCAAATTAAAGTTCATCTTCCATCTTTAGAACAAATTAAGCAACAATTAGAAGAAGGATGGAATATCTTCTTTTCAAATGTTACTGTTACGATAGCTAACAATACAAATATTTTAATTTTAGGATTTTATGCCAATCCTTTAGTGCTTGGATACTATAGTATAGCTGAAAAAATTTTCATAATTTTTCGATCATTTGCGATCATACTTCATCAAGTTATTTATCCAAGAGTATGCTTTCTTGCGCAAGAATCAACTTCTATGCTCACTCACTTTTTAAGAAAAACTACAGCTGTAATAATCGCTGCATTTCTATCTCTTTCAATTGTTACTTTTTTCCTCTCCGATTACATAATATATTTAGTATCAGGGCAATATATAGATGAAGCATCACTTATACTAAGAATCATAGCCATAGGTCCTCTAATGGCTGCCCTTGCTGTACCTGCATCACAGGTTATGTTAGCAAACCAGCTTAGTAAAGATTATGCTGTTATTTTGAGCATCGGTGCAGTTTTGAATGTAAGCTTGAATTTTATATTGGCTTATTATTTTAAAGCTGTTGGAACTGCTATTTGCATCTTAGTCACTGAAACTGTAGTTGTTTGCACCCTATACTATGTTTTATATAAGTACCATCCTAAGTACATCTTCTTTAATAGGAAAGCTATAGCAAAGCAAAGTGATTACTTAGAATTTGAATAATCAGTAGACTATATCAGCATAAATCATGAGTAACAAAGTAGCCGGTGTAGTAGTACTTTACAATCCAGAGACCAAAGTGCTAAAAAATATTTGCACATATATACCATATCTGGATAAGCTATTTATTATAGATAATTCTGATGAAGCTTCTGCCAGTATAACTTCTCACTTTCATAGTATCATTCCTAAACAACTAGACTACATAGCATTTAAGGAGAATAAAGGAATAGCCACTGCTTTAAATGCAGCTGCTGTAAGAGCGGCGCAAGAAGGCTATGATTGGATCTTGATGATGGACCAAGACAGTAAGTTTAGTGAAGGTCAGTTGGATCAGTTAATTTCATTAGCATTAAGAACCACTAGTGATAAAGTCGGAATAATTGCATCGCAATACATTGAAAACCCAGCTAATTTGACTAAGCCCAAGGTAGAAGAAGTTTATACTGCTATTACTTCTGGTAGCCTACTCAATCTTAAAGCTTATAAACAGGTGGGTTCTTTTAGAGATGATTTATTTATTGATTTTGTAGATCATGACTATTGCTTAAGACTAAAATTACAAGGCTTCAAAATTCTTGTTTTAAACGACGTAAAGCTGTTGCATAACCTTGGCAACCTAACATCTCACAACCTGTTCGGAAGAATTATATGCACGAGTAACCATAATTACTTAAGAAGATATTACATAACAAGAAACAGATTAGAAATACTGAAGCTGTACAAGCGCAATTTTCCAGAATATTTAAGAACAGAAAAAAATAAGAACCTGCTTGAAATAGTAAAAGTGATACTCCTTGAAAAGGATAAGTTTAGAAAACTTAAAAGTTTTTTATTAGGCTACTTAGACTTTAAGAGGAGGCGTTTTGGTAAATATGACTACTGATAAACGGCATGGTAGCTCATACTTCTGTTATTTCATTTTATATTAAAATGGCTCCTAAGTTATATTCATCCTTAAAATTCATTTTAATAAGTTGAATAAATGATTATTGAAGATCTGATATCTGTAGTGATAGCAACATATAACGGTTCTAGATATCTAGAAGAGCAGTTAACGTCTATCTTTAATCAGACTTACAAAAACTTTGAAGTAATTGTCTGTGATGATATTTCTACAGATGATACTATTAAGATACTTCAGGAGTATGAAAAGAAGTATAGATTAAGGTATTATGTAAATGAATCAAGATTAGGTGTAGTTAAGAATTTTGAGAAAGCTATTACCTATGCTCAAGGAAAGTACATTGCTCTTTCAGATCAGGATGATATTTGGAAGCCAGAAAAGCTCGAACTTAGCCTGCACCTGTTAAAAGCCATTGAGCAGAAAGATGGCGAAGGTAAACCAGCACTTGTTTTTAGTGATTTAGCTGTAGTTGACGACAACTTAAATATTATCAACAATTCTTACTGGGACTATATGAAGCTAAATCCGAAAAATACTCAGTTAAACAGAGTATTAGTTGAAAACGTTGTGACTGGTTGTACTGCATTGATGAATAAGGCTACAATAGATATGGCACTTCCTATTCCTAAAGACGCTATGATGCATGATGTCTGGTTTTTACTAGTTGCCTCATACTTTGGTAATGTTTCTTACTTACTCAATAGAACTGTTCTTTACAGACAACATACCAATAATGTGGTGGGTGCGCACCAAGCAACACTTTATCAAAAAATCAAAAGCGGCATTTTAAAAATAAAGAACAACGACTTTTTGCTTCTTGGGCCAGAAATTAAACAAGCTTCTTCTTTTTACAATGCATATATTGATAAACTGTCCAATCAACCGAATAAATTAAAAATATTAAAAGCATTCATCGCTATTAAAGACAGTAGCTTTCTTGAGAAGAAATATCTTATCATAAAACATCAGTTTTACCGGTGTACTTTAAAGAAAACCGTTAATATATTATTACGAGCATGATTGTTTTACTAAATCTGCTTCTATAGCCAAATATGATTAATGAACCCTTAGTTTATATAGTATTAGTTAACTATAAAACCTGGCAAGATACACTTGAATGCCTGAATAGCTTATTCCATTTATCTTATGTCAACTTTAAAGTAGTGGTAGTAGACAATAACTCTGCAAATGGTTCTGTAGAGCAAATAAGAGATTGGTCTAATTCAGAGTATACTTTACCAATACAGGAAGAAGTTTACAAAAGCCAGTTTATAAAACCCGAACTAGTTAACAAAACTATAACCTGCCAGCATATTCACGCTGATAATTTAGATCAGGCAAATCCTGGCAACTATGATTTACTTGTAGTTGATTCAGAAAAAAACTTAGGCTTTGCCGGAGGAAACAACATCGGTATAAGAATAGCACTTAATAATCAAGCAGACTACGTATGGCTTCTCAATAATGACACTGTGGTTGAACAAGATACGCTTAGCAAACTTGTTAAATATTTTAGAAGAAAGCGTCATAACAAAGAAGCATTAGGTATTCTAGGATCTAAATTATTATACTACCATAATCCAGATACAGTTCAGGCACTGCTGGGTAGATATAAACCACTTTCGGCTACTACAGAACATCTTGGTTTACATTCTAAAGATAGACATCATACAAGTTTTCCCACAATACAAAAAAATGATTATGTAGTT
This sequence comes from Pontibacter sp. H249, assembly GCF_037892465.1. Taxonomy (NCBI): domain Bacteria; kingdom Pseudomonadati; phylum Bacteroidota; class Cytophagia; order Cytophagales; family Hymenobacteraceae; genus Pontibacter; species Pontibacter sp. H249. The sequence goes on from NZ_JBBKTR010000008.1 coordinate 43,766, forward strand.
GGCGCTTCTATGTTTGTTTCAACCGACTTTATTAAGGAAGTTGGACTTATGGCTGAAAATTACTTTATATATTTTGAAGAATTAGATTGGGTTAAGAGAGGTCAGAAATATGGATACACCATAGATGTCTGCATTAATTCAAAAGTATATCATAAAGAGGGAGCATCAATTGGAGGTAGTTTAAAAGACAATAACAATAAAAGTGAGTTATCTGACTTTTACAGTATTCGCAACAGAATCTTAATTACCAAAAAATATTATAAACGTTATTTGCCTTCTGTATACTTTAGCTTAATATTTGTAGTTGCTAATCGCATCAAAAGAAGGCAGTTTGATAGATTGCCAATGATTCTAAAGTTAATTGCTAAAAGTATTTATAAACCCCACAATTGAAAGCCTCAACTCAGTTATTAGTACCTAATATAAGGTTACTCTTATTCTCAATTTACTGCGTTATATGCTTTCACTTTACAGAAGTTAAGTTCTATGACATTAAGCTTAATGAACTAATCTCTTTACTTACAATTCCCTTCCTGCTGCTCACAATCAGAAGTATAAACAAGTTTCTTTTATATTTTCTAATCTTCTTTATATCAATACTCTTAATCACTTTTGCTAAAAACCTTACGCAAACATTTTATCTTAACATTGATGGCTTATCTTTTCTGAAGAGGCCTTACATGATTAGTGTAGCAAGATTCATAGAATATTTAGCTTGCTTAGCATTTGCAGTAATAACTTACAAAACGTTTAAATTTTATTTAGACCGTGGTAAAGAAGCAAGCCTTGTGATAAAAGATGTGCTAAATATAAATGTCTTGATATCATTTATATTTATAATAGCTTACCTTCTTACATACTTTAATATCGAGAGACTTGAGACCTCTTCTTTATTGTACAATGCAAGCCCTTATAGCGACCCAACAATAAGGTTAAGAGGCTTTTATGTAGAGGGAGGTCCTTTAGGGTTATTATACTGTTTCCTTTTTATACTCACCTTTTGGTTACAAGGTAAAAGGTGGTTTTACCAAGCAATTTTCTTTACTGTAATATTAATGGCTAAATCAAAAGCAGGTTTAGTAGGAGTTATTGCTTGGTTAGCATATAAATTTTACCGAAGATTTCATAATACTGTTTGGCTAAAACCGATCATTATTCTTTTGATTGTCCCTGTGTTTATTGTTGCTTTTACTAAAATTGCTCAAGAATACATTTACCTACTTTCTAATGTAGATAAAATATTGCCTAACAGACTAACCGACACAAATTTCGTGATGGGAAGAATAGCAGCAGTTTTTATAGCTCCCAACATGTTTTTCGATAATACCTTGTTTGGGATTGGTTTAGGGAACTACGCACTACTGCGCAACAATCCTGAGTACTTAGGCATGTGGCCTACGGTTAAATTATGGGATGCTCCTGGATTAGGTGTGTTCATTTCCCTCTTAGTTGACCACGGTATTATTGGATTTCTTTTGTTTTGCAGTCTATTGTACAGTATTTACAAAAGTTACGCTACAGCTTCAAAACAACTAATTCTGTTATTCATACTTATTAGCATGTTAGGTGTACAGTTACACTTTCTGTACATTTGGTTCCTGATCGGGATGGCGCTTGCCTTTCCTGCAAAAAAATCAAAAGCAGTAAATGAGTGATCAGCTTAAAAAATTAGTAGTAGATGTAAGAATGATTAATGCGTCAGGCATAGGCACTGATCTTCAAAACCTTCTACCATACCTAATGCGAAAGTATAGGTTAACACTTCTTGGTAACTCTCAAGAGATTAACCAATATGAATGGGCGAAAGACTTAGAGGTAATAAGTTTTACAAGTCCCATCTACTCAATTTCAGAGCAGTTGTTGCTTCCTTTAGTAGTACCTACTTGTGATATTTTTCTATCACCTCATTTTAACGTTCCATTTCTGCCTATTAAGGCAAAACAACGTGCTGTTATTATTCATGATGTGTACCATTTGGCATCAACATCAATCAATCCTATTCAGAAACTCTACGCTAAGCTTTTGCTAACTGCAGCAGCAAAGCTTTCTGATAAAGTAATTACCATTTCAGATTTTACAATATCTGAAATGAAAAGATATCTGAATATTGGAAATAAGCCGGTACATAAGATTATATTAGGAGTTGACAAGTCTAGATTTAACTATACCAGCCACGACAGCAAATTAGTAGAACTCATAAGATTAAAGTATAACTTACCAAGTAAATACATGCTTTATGTTGGTAACGTTAAACCGCATAAAAACTTAATTAATGTTGTTGAGGCTATAGCTTTACTTAATTCTGAGCAGTGTATACCCCTAGTTGTTGTTGGGAAAAAAGAAGGTTTCTTGAATGCAGATAAGCAGCTATACAAGCTTATTCAGCAAAAACAATTAAGCAACTCCATTTTCTTTACTGGATTTGTAGATAATGATCATTTGCCAGTTGTTTATCAACAGGCTGATCTTTTTATATTTCCTTCACTTTATGAAGGCTTTGGCCTACCTCCTTTAGAGGCTATGGCATGTAGTTGTCCAACTATTGTTTCGGATGCTGCTAGTATGCCTGAAGTATGTAAGGATGCAAGTTTATATATAAATGCTAGAGATCCTAAGCAAATAGCTATTGCAATACAAACCCTATCCACGGATGATGTGCTGAGAAATGATTTAGTCAAAAAAGGACACTATCTCATAAAAGAGTATTCTTGGGAGGTTGCTGGGCAGATGCTTCACTCAATACTATCGTCTGAAACTGAGTCTTGATATGAAAGCTCTATACGAAAAAAAATATTTTAATATATATGTTATAATATTGGCACTAAATGCTGCCTTATTACCAACAACTGAATTATTTGAAGTTAAAGCTTTAAGTTTTGCCTCGGTATTACTTCTTGCTTGGTACTTGCTTACGGGCAATTGGAAAAATAGATGGCACCAAATAAGGCATAATAAGTTTTTGTGGCTTTTTACCTCTCTTTATCTGGTAAACCTCATCACTATTTGGTATTCAGATAATTCTGATGATGGAAGTGATTTGCTAGTTAGAAAACTGCCTCTTTTGTTGCTACCAGTAATTATTGCTACAGCACCACGCCTATCAAAGGGCCATATTCATGGTTTATTATTAGTGTTTGTATCAAGTATGTTTCTTATCTCACTTTATACTTTTAGAGAAGGAGTAACTATTTTGCTTGATAAGAATGATCTAACTAATTTACTGCGGCTTGTACCGCTGCATAGGCCTTACTTAGGAATGTATAGTGTATTAGCTTTTCTAATTATAATTCATTTTTTAAAGTATAAAATACATTGGATAGTTAAGTCTGTAGCTTTGCTTCTGGCAGCTTACTTTCTTTTCTATACTTATGCTGTTCATGCTAAAATGGCTATTGTAGCTCTGGCTATACTTTCTCCTATAATTATATTTATATATGTAGCACGAAGAATAAATATTTACTTATCGTTATTGATGTTTATAGCATCTTTAATAGTGGGTATTTATTTAATAAAGACGAACGATCAATTAAAAACTATATACAGTAAAATAACAACTTTCGAAGACTTTTCATATGAAGAGTATAACATACACTTAGTATCAAGTATAAATATAAGATATATAAATTGGGGCTGTAGTTTAGAAATTATCAAAAGGGACAACAACTGGCTCACTGGTTTAGGGGTTGGGGCTCCTAAAGATCAGCTACTAGAATGCTATGAAAGAAAAAATCCATGGATTTTTGGACAAAAACATAATGCACATAATGAGTATCTGGAAGAAATGCTCCGCAATGGCATAGTTGGATTCGGTCTTTTGTTTGCTAGTTTAGCTATAGCATTTGGATTCAGCATTTATTATCAGAAGTACCTTTACACAAGTTTTATACTTCTGTTTGCTTTATGCTGTATTGCTGAAAGCATGTTATCTAGGCAGGCTGGAATAATGTTTTATGCTTTCTTCAATTCTATTTTTATGTTCAGCTTATTTAGTACCGAGACTAAAAAAGATATTAAAACGGCTTACCCTGCTTAACGAATTTAAATTTTCATATATTCCGCTACAACCTATTATTTGTACAAGGTAGTTTAGAATTGCGGATATACCTTTACTACTCATAGTCTAAAACGCTATATTTGAAAAGTCAAATTCTATATTATGATTTTAAATATTTATATTATTCACCGCGTTATAAACGCTTTTGTGGAGTAGGAAATTAATTATTGTACCCGTTTAAGTAAACTTCTAAATAAGCGCAGTCTTCTTATATTAATCTAACCTTAATCACTGGATTTAATATTGTTGCAAATTAATCACAGAGGTCACCACTAGTTGCGATACAAGCTGTTAAAACATGATAGATAACTTAAAAATTGCTATTGTACACGAATGGTTGATAGATTATTCAGGTTCTGAAAAAGTTCTTGAACAACTTGTTCAAATATTTCCACAGGCCACAGTATTTGCTTTAGTTGAGTTTTTATCAGAAAATCATAAATCTCTTATTGTAAACAATAAACCGGTTCAAACTTCATTTATACAAAAGTTACCTTTCGCCAAGAAACAATACAGAAATTATCTGCCACTGATGCCGCTGGCAGTAGAGCAACTAGACGTATCAAGCTTTGATATCGTAATTTCAAGTAGTCATGCAGTGGCTAAAGGCATAATAACAAATGCCAATCAGCTGCATATAAGTTATGTACACTCTCCTATAAGGTATGCCTGGGATTTATATCATCATTACCTGCACGAAACTAACTTAAAAAGAGGACTACGAGGTTTTGCTGCCAAACTTATACTCCATTATATTAGGATTTGGGATATAACTACAGCAAACAGAGTAGATTACTTTATTTCTAACTCAAACTACATTGGCAGAAGAATCAGGAGAACATATAATAGAACTTCAGACACTATATATCCTCCAGTAGATGTAAATAGCTTCACGCTTTGCACAGCGAAGGAAGACTTTTATTTAACTGCATCTCGCCTGGTTCCTTACAAAAAAGTAGATCTGATAGTTGAAGCTTTTAATAAGTTACCTGGCAAAAAGCTTATTGTTATAGGGGATGGCCCTGATTTTAATAAAATTCGCCAGAAGGCCAAAGCAAATGTTCAGTTGTTAGGTTACCAAGATTTCGACACTTTAAACGCCTATATGCAAAAAGCAAAAGCATTTGTGTTTGCAGCTGATGAAGACTTTGGAATTACACCAGTAGAAGCACAGGCATGTGGTACGCCTGTGATTGCATATGGTAAAGGGGGAGCACTTGAAACTGTTTTGGAGCAAATAACAGGCGTATTTTTTAAGGAGCAAACAACAGAAAGCCTTCTACAGGCTATTTTATACTTTGAGCAAATAGCAAACTCGTTTAATGCTGAAACTATACGCCACCATGCGGAGAAGTTTGACAAAAGCAATTTTAATGCTAACATAATGAAATACGTCCAAGAAAAGTACTTACTGCATCAAAATAATATGGCATAAGTTTTACTCAGTACATCCAATTTAAGTGCTGCCCCTAAGTCAATTTTCTTTTACGGTTACATTTGTAATTGCCTTTCCATATATTCGTAATTATTTTAAATCTCTATTCATCTGATCTCAGACAGATACATAAACAGAAAATAAGCTTTTACGAAAACTTACAATACTCACCTATACAAGATTGTATGCCTAGCCGATACTCAAAATATATAAGGCTTATTTATAACTTAGGAGATTTAACCGCCATTCTGTTTTCTATAACAGGCGCACTTTACTTCTCCCAGCCAAACAATAATGGTAGTAATTGGCATCTATTCTTACCTTTCGCTTTCTTTTCTGTTGCGGGATGGATGATATGCACTAACTTGCTTGGATCATACGAGATTTATCGTATCTCCAGGAGACTTTATGTACTTCTGTCTGCTTTAAAAACAGTTATACTTTATGTTATTTTATTTGAGGCAGGGCTAAACCTTACAAACACATCTGTACTATCACGCGAAACACTTATTTACCATTATATACTTCTTGCTTTATCAGTAGTAACTCTAAGGCTTACCGTTACTACTTCACTCAGGATATACAGAAGCCGAGGCTATAACCTACGAAGGATTATTATTGCCGGCCATAACGAGATGGCCTTGGAGATATATCGCTTCATTACTGCTCATCCAGAGTACGGTTATAAGTTTATGGGTTTTTTCAGTGATACGAAGGTTATCAACCCAAATTTAAAAGGTAAACTAAACGATATTGAGCAGTATGTTCTTGATAGCAACGTGAATGAAATTTACTGCTGCCAGAATGAAATTGGAAAGAAGGATATGAAGAGGCTGATTGATTTTGCAGACAACAATCTGGTCCGTATCAAAATCCTGCCGGAACTGGATAACTACAGTTTTCAAAAGCTAAGAATTGATTTATATGATATCCTTCCAATTTTAATGGTTCGTACCATCCCACTTGATGATGCGATGAACAAACTCATAAAAAGAACTTTTGATATAGCTTTCTCTCTTACTGTAATTGTATTTATACTTTCCTGGCTCTTGCCAATTATTGCAATTGCCATAAAACTTGATTCTAAAGGACCAATATTCTTTAAACAAGTTAGGTCGGGTATCAACAACAAAAATTTTAACTGCTATAAACTAAGGAGCATGTATGTAAATGAGCAAGCAAATCAGCAGCTTGCTCGAAGAGGCGACTCCAGAATTACACCTGTAGGTGCGTTTATCCGCAAAACCAGTATCGATGAGTTACCACAATTCTTTAATGTTCTGTTTGGGCATATGTCTATTGTTGGTCCAAGACCACACATGTTAAAACTAAACGAAGAGTATGCGCAGGTAGCAGATAAGTACATGGTTCGCCACTTCGTTAAGCCTGGAATTACAGGTCTTTCTCAGGTTAGAGGCTATCGCGGCGATACATCTGAGCTTTACCAGATAAGGGGCCGTGTAAAACTTGACATTTTTTATCTTGAGAACTGGTCATTCATTCTGGATTTAAAAATTATACTCTACACTGTACTTAACATTTTTAAGGGAGATGAACATGCCTATTAATAATCATTTAACTTTAACAGCTTGATTTTCATAATAGAATAATTATATTTATCTACCTTTATAAAAGATCTTAACTATTAGCTGCAGCATAGAGTAATTCAAGGAATGGGTAAAATGTTCAGTTGTGATATCGCAGCATCCATTGTTGCCTATAAAAATGATGCTGCTATCATCAACAAGGCTATTTCTAGCTTTCTCAATACTAGCTTAAGTGTAAGTATACTTATTGTAGACAACTCTCCTACTGATGTTCTTAAATCTAAGCTTTTAAAAGACGAACGCATTCATTACATATTCAATAATGCAAATGTAGGCTTCAGTAAAGCGCATAATCAAGGAATCAAATACTATAGAAATAAGGCTAAGTATTTTCTAGTATTAAACCCTGACGTATACTTTGATGAGCTAACCCTAAGTCTACTTTTTAATTATCTTGAAGCTCATAATAATGTAGGCTTGATTGCGCCTAAAGTATTATACCCAAACGGCGATACCCAAGTATCCAGAAGGCTAATACCAAACCCAGTTGATTTGGTAGCTCGCAGACTGCCAGGTGGTAAACTTATTTTTAAAAAAAGGGCCAGCATCAACGAGTACCATGAAGTAGATAACCGTTTTATACTCGAAGTCCCGTTTCTTTTAGGCTGTTTTATGCTTTTAAGGATGTCTGCAATAGAAAAGGTTGGTTTATTTGATGAGCGCTATTTTGTATACCTCGAAGACCTTGACCTCTGCAGGCGTATGAGTAAACAGTTTAAAATAGTTTATCACGGCCAGGCAACTATTTACCATCACTATCAAAGAGCATCTTCTAGAAATCCTAAAATGTTTCTGCTTCATACAGTTTCTATGATCAAATACTTTACAAAATGGGGTTGGTTTAATGATATTGAAAGGAAGGAAATAAACAAAAACGCTATCACCAAGTATACTGTTGAAGCTGAAGAGAAACACTTATTATTAAAAGAAGAACCTGTTTCTACCTATAGTATGCCAGCACCTGTTAGTACCTGAGTACTACTCTTTAGAAGTCTTTGCTCAGGAATTCACGCACCACTCCTACCCCATTTCCCAAGCTTTTAGTAACTTCGCCGGCAAACCTGCAGAAGTATGAGCAAAGAGAAACCATCTATACCAAAAGGAACCCGTGATTTTGGCCCGGCAGTAGTTGTTAAAAGAAACTACATTTTTAATACCATCAAGCGCACATTCGAAAAATTTGGCTATCTGCCTCTCGAAACGCCAGCCATGGAACAACTGTCTGTACTTACAGGCAAGTATGGCGACGAAGGAGACCAATTACTTTTCAAAATTCTTAATTCAGGCGACTTTTTGGCTAAAACCAAAGCAGAAGATATTGAACAAGGGTATAAACACCTGACGCGCAAAGTCTCTGAAAAAGGGCTACGCTACGACCTTACAGTGCCTTTTGCCCGTTTCGTGGTGATGAACCGCAACGAAATAACTTTTCCGTTTAAGCGTTACCAGATTCAGCCGGTTTGGAGAGCTGATCGTCCGCAGAAAGGGCGGTATCGTGAGTTTTACCAGTGCGATGCTGATGTGGTAGGCACCAATTCTTTGCTATGTGAGGCTGAGATTGTGCAGATGATTAACGAGGTGCTAACCAACTTGGGCCTAACCGACTTTACTATCAAGATCAACCACAGAGGTATACTGGCAGGTATTGCTGAAGCTATCGGCGAAAAAGGGCGAGAAGGCGACATCTGTGTGGCTATCGATAAACTAGACAAGATCGGGCAGGAAGGTGTCCGCAAAGAGTTACTGGAAAGAGGCATAGCAGAGGAGGCAGTATCTAAACTTGAGCCACTTTATACTTTAGAGGGTAACAACGAGCAGCTACTGGAGCAACTGCAAACTATACTTGGCAACACAGAAGAAGGCCAGCGTGGCCTGAAAGACCTGAGCGAAGTATGGCAATACTTAGCTTCACTTAACAGCAAGGCTTTAACAGCTAAAAACGAATCAGATAATCCAAGGCTGATGCTGGATGTAACACTGGCAAGAGGTCTCTCCTACTACACCGGCTGCATATTCGAGGTAAAAGTGAATAATGTTAGCATGGGCAGCATCAGCGGCGGCGGCCGTTACGACAACCTGACAGGCATGTTCGGTATGCCTGGTGTTTCGGGTGTTGGCTTCTCTTTTGGAGTTGACCGTATTTATGATGTACTGGAAGAGCTACAACTGTTCCCAAACAGCAGCCAGGTAGGCACTAAAGTCCTGCTTGTGCAGTTCGATAAAGAATCTGAAATGCACGCACTGCCTTTACTTCAGAAGCTACGTGATGCAGGCTTAGCATCGGAGTTATACCCTGAAGCGGCCAAGCTTAAAAAGCAAATGGGCTATGCTGACCAAAAAAATATACCTTACGTGATCCTGGTTGGCTCAGAAGAGATTGCAACAGGAAAACTGAAGCTACGCAACATGCAGCTAGGCGAACAACAGGACCTGACAATCGAAGAAATTATCAGTGAGCTTACCAAATAAAGAACTGAATGAGCCATGTGCATTACATCTCCAGCGAATACCTAAGTCTGGAGACGATCGAAACTATCATCAGCGAAAAGTATAGCTTAGCGCTTTCAGAGGATGCCGAACAGCGAATAACCCGCTGCTATAATTACCTGCACCAGAAAATAAAGGATTCTGACCGCAGCATTTACGGCATCAACACCGGCTTCGGGTCTTTATATAGTAAAAAGATTTCTCCTGCCGACCTGGAGCAACTGCAAAGCAACCTGATGATGTCGCATGCGTGTGGTACAGGTGCTGAAGTACCGGCTGGTGTGGTAAAACTGATGCTGCTGCTCAAAATACAGTCATTAGCATATGGCCACAGTGGTGTGCAGCTACAAACAGTTAAACGTCTGATCGATTTTTTTAACCGTGATGTTTACCCGGTGGTGTACCAGCAGGGCTCATTGGGTGCCAGCGGCGATTTAGCACCTCTGGCGCACCTTTGCCTGCCGCTTATCGGCCAAGGCGAGGTAAACTTTCAGGGCTATAAGCTGGCAAGTGAACATGTGCTGGAAATGTTTAGTTGGGAACCTATCGCTTTAAAAGCCAAAGAAGGACTAGCCCTGTTAAATGGCACGCAGTTTATGGCTGCTTACGGTGTGTATGTGCTGCTAATGGCTAAGCGCCTTTCCAGGCAGGCAGATTTAGTAGGTGCATTGTCTCTGGATGGATTTGATGGCAGAATTGAACCGTTTAACGAACTGATCCACCGCATCAGACCGCACAAAGGGCAGTTGAAGACGGCAGAGAGCTTTAGAAACATACTTCAGGGTAGCCAGTTAATAATTAGAGAAAAGCAGCATGTGCAGGATCCTTATTCTTTCCGTTGCATACCACAGGTGCACGGTGCTTCGAAAGATGCCATTTCCTACACCGAGCAGGTTTTTCTGACAGAGATTAATGCTGTAACTGACAACCCAAACATCTTCCCTGATGAAGACGAGATAATCTCTGGCGGTAACTTTCATGGCCAACCTCTGGCACTAGCGCTCGACTTTCTGGCTATTGCTTTGGCAGAACTCGGCAGCATTTCAGAGCGCAGGACTTATCAACTTATCTCAGGGCAGAGAGGTTTACCTGCCTTTCTGGTAGCCGAGCCAGGCTTAAACTCGGGCTTTATGATCAGCCAGTATACGGCTGCCTCCATTGTTAGCCAAAGCAAGCAACTTTGCACACCAGCCTCCATCGACTCTATCCCATCATCGCACAACCAGGAAGACCATGTAAGTATGGGTGCCAATGCCGCTACTAAACTATACCAGGTGGTGCATAATCTGGAGCGTATTTTAGCTATTGAATTGTTGAATGCCGCACAAGCAGTGGAGTTTAGGAGACCAGAGAAAACATCTCCTATACTTGAACAGTTGGTACAGGACTACCGTGTGGCAGTTCCTTTTGTAGACACTGACAGAATACTGCACAACGATATTATAAAAACCATCGACTTTATGAGAAAGTATACCGCCTAGCCTAAAGTATAAATTATAATGAAAAGACCTTGTTTAAAGTTTAACTTAAACAGGGTCTTTTTAGTTAGTAAAAGATTAATAATGCCTGTTACCCATTAATTAAGTAAATTCGGTAAAGCATTTCATAAACAACCCTTGCTGAAAAGTACACTTTACATAGTATTGCTGCTGCTTACCTTTACATCCTATGCTCAAAATGGATGCTTTAAGGCTTATGCTCCATCTGGTACTGAGATTACAACATTATGCGTAAACCAGGAAGTTACGTTTCAGGACTGTGGCAATGTGGTGCCCGATGACCAGGAATATTATGTGTTTGACTATAAATCAGGCACAGCAATACCACAAGTAACAGCACCTATTAAAAAGCATACTTACACAAAACCTGGCAAGTATAGGGTGCTGCAAATTGCCAACTATGGTGGCGCTACCCGCACCGATACAGTATCACAGGTATTTGAGGTAAAAGATACGCCTGCACCGGCTTTTACCGTAACAGCGTGCGCTAACAATGCTGTTCGAGTAAATATCACCGATACCAACTACGACAGCTATACCATAAATTACGGTGATGGAGGCACTCCCTTTCAACAAACACAAAGCGGTACTGCCCCTAATTATACTTACCCCACCTCCGGAACATACACCGTAACTGTAACAGGGCGATATACTGGAGGCACCTGCAACGGAAGCAGCGCAAAGCAGGTTAGTACACTTCCACCGTTTGTACTACCCCGATTGCAAAATCTTGCTGTGGCTCAGCAAGGCGTATCAGGTGAGATACAGTTTGATATTCAGAACTTGCAACCGGGCTACCTGTACATTGTAGAACGTTGGCAGAACTCCGCGGGAAATTTTGTAAAAATCGATACTATACGGAACATCAGCCAAACTAATATTACCCACACAGTTCGGAATGTAAACACTACTGAAGCTGTACAGTATTTGATCCGGATCGCAGACCAATGCAATAGCATAACTGCTGCAAGTAGTTCTAATACTGTAAGCTCCATTGCTCTTGCTATCACTTCTGGTAACGAACAGGCAGTACTCAACTGGCAATATATACCGGGTGCAAATCAATTTGAGGTGTATCGCAACAATACATTAATAACCACACTGCAGGCTGGCACAAACACATACACCGATAACGGACTCAGCTGCGGCCAGACGTATACTTATTTTATTAAAGGAATTAGTGCAGATGGGGGTACTTCTGTTTCTGCTCCGCAGGCTGTGCAGGTTACCTCTTCCACCGTACCAGCTGCTCCGTATTTACTGGCGTCTTTTAACCTGAACAACGAGGTAGAGCTAAGTATAACTTTACCGCAAGATAAAATAGCACAGCAAATTGACATTCAGAAAAGTATTAATGGTGCCGCTTACCAGCGCCTGGCAACTGTGCAGCAACCGCAGTATACAGATAAGCTGCCTAACATGACAGAAGTATGCTATCAGGTTACTTTTACTGATCCCTGCATCAATACATCACCTATGAGCAACACAGCCTGCCCCATGTTATTAAAAGCTGAAAGACAATCGGATGGATCGGTACTATTAAGGTGGAGCAGCTACACCGGTTTCCCTAATGGTATAAAACAATACGTTGTTGAGCTATTGGATGAAAGCGGCAATACAATCAACTCCTTTGTTGCACAGGGTACTTCCTACACCGATGCTACACTAAGCAATCAACAGCAGGTACTACGTTATCGTGTAAGGGCAAGCTCAAACACTGGCACAGAGGTATCTTTCTCAAACCTGGAAAGTATAAAGCAAGAGCTGCAGCTGTATATTCCGAGTGCCTTTACACCAAACGGAGATGGCCTTAACGATGAACTTGAAATAAAAGGACGCTTTATCCAAAGCTATACTTTAAAAGTATACAACAGCTTGGGCAACGTAGTGTATGAGGGAACGGATGGTGCAGCCAACTGGAATGGAACCTACCAGGGTAAGCTGTTGCCGGCTGGAGCATACGCCTACGAAATTACGGTTAAAACTAACTTCGGCGAGACCAAACGCAGAACCGGTACTGTCACGTTGCTCAGGTAATAAAAGAGGAAGCCTGGGCTTCCTCTTTTATTAGTGGTTTCAATGTCGTTTCAGTAGTAACTTTATACTTTTAGATGCTTTGGGTGTTACCAGTCTGGCAATGTAAAGCCCATTATCAAGTCCTGTTCCGTTTAGTACATACTCATAATCCTTTCCGGCTATAGCGCTGCCCTCAGCAAGCCGTTGCACAAAGTTGCCTTTTGTATCATAAATATCGATATGGTACTGCTGACCTTGCTGCAGTCTGAATGCTATAGCTGTTCGCTCCGTAAATGTGTTAGGATAAGCTTCTAGGCTTATAGCGCTTTCGGTACTAGTCGTGCTACTGCCATTGTCCTGTATGATAATATTGCCCCTGGCTATGGTAGGACCTTGGTTACTTAAATCTAAAATCTCGCCACCCTCCGCAAAACTATCGTAGACAAGTCGGTTGCCCCTGCTTTTGTCCCAGATTTTGAGTCGTAGCCTGTCGCCTGTATCGTCCGGTCCTGTACCTCCTGCATCGGTCACAGATGTGATAAAACCATAGTAGCCTGTGCCGTTCAAGGTGCCCTCCCCTTGCCATGCTGCTTTGTTTTCTGTTACTACCAGCCATTGCACCGAACTGCTTTGGAATTCACCTAATCCTTCTATTATAAAATTTGATTGCCAGAACTGTGGAGCGGTATTATATCTATGCCCGTAAGCTACATTCAAGTTAAAACTCAAGGTACCACCACTCTCTTGTTGCATAGTACCCTCGCCTTTTACTGTTCCCGCCTCGGGGTCAAAAATTGGCATCCATTGTTCGTAACCTGTGTTCGAAGCAGTAAGGCAGCTTTCGTTAAAATCCAGACCTATTTTATATAACCCTGCCTTTTGGTAAGTATGCTCGCCAGTTATGCGTGGTGTTCCAAAGGCTGTGTATGAAATGGTAGGGTTGCTGCCGTCTCCCCAGGTCCAGCGAACGCCGGTATCCTCGGTTAAAGTATAACTACCGAAGTTGCCAGTAGTGCGTACTTGCCACCCTACTCGCTTGGCCACATCTGGTAAGTAAAGTTTTACATTAACTGGAATGTTGCAGGTATCGGTACCTCCGGTTTGGTTATACTTTACGGTAAGTATATCTGAATTGCTTACTGTTTGCCGCTGCACGCCACCGGTAACATAAACATTAAGGTTATCGTCTAAAGCCATCGCAACAAAATTTCCATTAAGTGTATCTGCCCTTTGCTCCCACAGCATGCTTCCGTTTTCAGCTAGATACTTTACAACGGTTAGGTTTGCGCCTGCCACATAAACACCACCTATACTATCTGCTTTTATTTTGTAGCCTATTGTATTTTCTAATGCGCTACGCCATACTTCGCTACCATCAGCTGCATTATACTTTACTGTAACAGCATCTATGCTGCCTGCTTTTTGCCCGGTTACGTATATGCTGCCTTTATTATCAAGAGCCAATGCGTTTGCTCCCGTACCTGATCCCGGTGAGTTATTTTCCAATCTTGACTCCCACAGGATAGTACCATCAGAAGGATTTAGTTTTATTGTGGCAAAATCACCGTTGCTAATGCCCGTAACATAAATTTCGCCGGTTTCGGCTGCCTCTATGGCTGTAGCTCGTTCAAATATGCTGCTTGAGCTCCCGTAGGTTTTCGACCAGGCTATTTGTCCATCTTCGGCCTGCACTTTTGCAATTAAGTAGTCAGACTGTCTTTCACGCAATTCTCCAGCAATGTATATATCCCCTGCTTCGTCTAAAGCCAGGGCACGCCCAATGTAGTTCAGGAAAGTCGTGTTATTGATATCAATCGGCTGAATTAGAACACTGTTCCAAATTTCGTCGCCAGTCTCAGCATTATACTTAAGTACAGCCATTCCGTCTGTTAACCTGCCTTTAACAGTACCTGTTACATACAATTCTCCAGTGTTATTAAGCGCTAAGGCATACCCTATGTTGCCTTCGTTTCCCACATAAGTAAAGTTCTTCTCCCAAACCTTAGCCCCATCATTTTGATCAAATTTAGCAGTATAAATAGCGTTGCTTCTTCTTGTTCCTGTAACATAAATATCCCCCTCTTTCCCTATCACCATAGCGTTTATCATAGCTGTGTTGGCTACTTCTTCAGATTCCCAAAGTAAAGCACCATCCGGAGAATATTTTAAAAGTATAAAACTACTGCCTGCGGCGCTGCTTGTTAAGTTTCCGGCTACATAGGTGTTGCCATCTTCGTCTACAGCTATAGCAACAGGTGCTTCATTTGACTGCCCTAGTGCTATAGGCGCAACAATGAAGTTCTCTCCGCTTTCTATGCTGTAAGTTAAAACTAGGGCTCCTGCATTTGCATCTCCATCCAATGTTTGGGCAGCAACCAAAAGTATACCTTGGTTTCTATTTAATACAGAACTTAAAATACCTGAAGTACTGCCCTGGTTCTCTTGCTCCCAAATCACAGAGCCATCTAGCTTGCTATACTTTACTATTAAAATATTTCCGGTATCAAAGCTGCTTCCTACTACTAGAATATCGCCATTATCGTCTTGATGCGTTGCGCTAGGTGTGCCACTATAGGTTTGCGCCCATGCAATAGAACCATCCGTTGCATTATACTTCACTACCTTGGTGCTATTGCTTACTCCGGCCTCACCTTGAATTACAAATAAGCCTTCAGCATTACTTATTGGTAGATTAGGTAAAGTTAGGTTCTGGTTATTAGAATCAGCCTCTACAGTAAGCCATTGCTGTGTACCATCTGCAGCATCGTACCTTACTAGTAATGCTTCCGTATCCTCTGCTCCAGATGAGCTGCCATGTGCCCCTGTAGTATAAACACCTCCTGCATTGTCTGCTGTTACACCTAAAGCTTCCTGTGTCTGATTGTCTATATCAAGCCGCTGCAGCCACTCCTGCTCACCGGTTTCTGCGTTATACTTTATAGTAACAATATCGGTTCCGGTGCCAGCACCTGCGCTACTACCCACAACATACACCCCTTCCTGATTATCTAATGCTATGGCTTTAGGGGTATCAGAACCATTTACGCCACCGTCGTATGTTTTGCCCCAGAGTACTGTACCGTCAGCTGAGTTAATTTTGGTGGTAGTTATATTAGAAAGTGTTCGCTCAGGACCTCCATCTGTTGTACTTAACACATAAACCGCTCCCTGATTATCGAATTTGATGTCTTGAGCGTCACTAAACATCCCAATTCTGAATGCCTGCTCCCATAATAGCCTGCCGTCTGCAGTAGAAAACTTTAATGTAAGTGATTGATTACGATTGTCAGAGCCTTGGCTGCTTCCAATTATATAAAGATCTCCTGCTTCGTCGGTTGCAATTTTGTTAATATTTATATCTGGCAAAAAACCTCCGGCACTAGTGTTGTAAATGTTAACCCATCTTATAATTCCTTCTATGGAAAATTTTGAAACTTGGATGTATTTCCTGTTTTCTGCAGTTAACCTAATACTCGCTGTATATAGGTTACCAGATTCATCTACAGCAATAAAGTCGTTCTGCAGTGAGTCTGTTGTGGAAGCATCATACAGTTGTGCCCATTCTTCTTTAACATTTTGCCCAGAAACCAGAAGCGGAACCAGAAAGAGAATAAAATAAATGGCTGCAAGAAAAGACCATGAAGGGCCTTTCAGGTTCAGTAAAAAATTTTTCATAGCTAACAGTAATTGTTTAGGTTGGGATAATTAATCAGTCAGAAACCACACAAAGCAAACCCAGGCAGGTAGCTAAAAGGCCGTTAAATTATTAAACAAATAAGCTTTGAAAAGTAATTTTGAACCTGCTGTACACAGAGTATAATTAGTTATACTTTATAATGATAAAATTAAATAACTAATTTAGCTAGTGTATTAATTTTGGTAGTGTATTGACAGCTTTTTAATGCAAGTGAGGTATGTCTTTCATGCTTGTTTGCTTAAGCCATTTATACCTTAATAGCTATACTACAAGCATGATAACTAGAATGCTCGTATATTTGCGTAAAGGCATACAACAGAACCTTGTTTGCCAATCCAATATCTAAAAGAAGAAATTATGTTTGATATGTTCGGCATGATGGGCAAGATGAAAGAAGTCCAGGCCAAGCTGAAAGAAGCACAAGAGAAATTAAAAGACATAACTGTAACTGCAGAATCAGGTGCAGGCCTTGTTAAGGCTACTGTTAATGGCCAGCGTAAACTCATAAAAATTGAGATCGACCCTTCTATACTGAACGAGAACGACCAGGATATGGTAAATGACCTAGTTGTGGCTGCCGTAAACAATGCTATGCTAACGGCTGGCGAACGTGCACAGGAAGAACTTAAAAAGAGTACTGAAGGCTTACTGCCAAACATACCAGGCTTAGATTTAGGCAACTTTGGATTATAATCCTGCTCATACGGCCGTAGTCATCCTTAACTGGAATGGACTGCGGTATCTGCAAGAGTTTCTGCCATCGGTGGTAGCGCATAGCGGCAACTGTGAGATAATCGTAGCCGACAATGCCTCTACCGATGGCTCTGTTGCTTTTGTGCAGGAGCAGTTCCCGCAGGTAAGAATCATACTTTTAGATCAGAACTACGGCTTTTGCGAGGGGTATAACAAGGCTCTGCAGCAGGTAGAGGCTAAATATTATGTCTTACTTAACTCCGATGTGCATGTACCCGAACGGTGGATTGAGCCTGTGCTGGAACTGATGGAGTCTGATGAGAACATCGCAGTATGCCAACCCAAAATTTTATCACAGCAGCACCCTGGTTTCTTTGAGTATGCAGGAGCTGGTGGCGGAATGATAGATACACTGGGCTATCCTTTTTGCCGTGGCCGTATTTTCGAACACCTGGAAGAAGATAAAGGCCAATACAACGACGTGCAGGAAATCTTCTGGGCAACAGGAGCCTGTATGTTTGTGCGCGCCAATGTTTACCACGGCCTTGGTGGACTTGAACCTGCATTTTTCGCGCACATGGAAGAGATTGATTTCTGTTGGCGCGCCAGGAATACTGGCTACAAGGTTATGTATAACGGCTTCAGCAAAGTATACCATGTGGGCGGAGGCACCTTACATAAGTCTAATCCCCGTAAAACGTTTCTTAACTTCCGGAACGGGTTTGCTTTGCTGTACAAAAATCTTCCCTCTAAAGAGCTTATTCCAACACTTGCTCTACGGATATTGCTGGATTGGATTGCAGCATTCCGGATGATATTGGCTGGACAAACAAAGGATGCCAAAGCTGTATTAGACGCACATGCAGACCTGCTGCGGAACAGCAGTTATTGGGGCAGGCAACGCAAAAAACACTACCACAAGGGCAATTTCCCGAAGTTGGCAGGCGTTTACAAAGGCAGTATCGTGTGGGAGTATTTTGTGAGGCAGAAACGTACTGTAAAGGAATTATAGATCCCAGACAGTGCTTCGTTCACGGCGAAGGTGCTTTCTAACATTCATCCAGAAGGCAAGCATGAGGTAAATTAGCACCGGAGAGCCCATTGTTAGAAATGAAACATAGATGAATGTGAGGCGGATGCTGCTCGTAGCAAAGCCAAGTTTTTCACCCAGCATCGTACAAACACCAAATGCTTGCGATTCGATAAAGTACTGTAGCCGTTTCATTATAATTTATTAAGGTTTTGGTATAAAATTATCGCAATTTATACTTTTGTCAAAATTTTTTAAGCTGCGACAGGTACAATTAGTAACGCATAAAAACTATTTATGGTGTACTTGTTTACGATTAAAGCTTACTTCCGGATATGCAACAACACCTTTTTTTCAAAAAAACTTACTTAACCGCCATTATATTAGTTGCCCTCTTTTTTTCTGGCTGTACCCTTTCGCGCATGGTAAAGGTAGCAGAAAAACACCAAAAAATTGAGGTGCAGCCTAGCCCGCTAGTAGCAAGCGGACAGCTTGTAAACTTCGATATAAAGGGCCAAATACCAAAAAAACTAATTAAAGACCGACAACGCTACAAGCTGGATGTCTATTATGAATATGACCAGCAGCGCGAAAGTATAGGCTCACTTAACTTTGAGTTTGGTGAGTTTATATATGAAAAAGGCACGCCTACCATCAACCGGCAAATGTCTTTCCCTTATAGCCCTAAAAAGGAAGAAGGCAGGCTAATGGTACAGGGCATGGCGATTGATAATAAAACAGGTAACACAAAGTATGCAGCACCTAAACAAATTGCTGTTGGGTTAAACACCACTCCCCTGCTATTGGTGCGCAACAATGCCTACGACTTTATACCTGACACCTACGAGGAAGCAGCGGAAAAACCAGCCACGCTAACTTTTTATTTTGAAGAAGACCAGGCAAAGCTGCGAAACTACATAGGCTCCAGCCTGGAGGTGTTGGATAAGTACATCGCTGATAACGTAGCTTCGCAAAACATAACCATAACGGCCAGCCAGGCACCCAACGAAACAGGCATGGCGCAGGCAAGGGTAAAAGCACTGGAAACTTACTACAAAAACCAATTGCAAATAAATGATTACAGCAACAAGAAGGTTAATATAAAAACCGAAATAGAACCTGAGAACCTGGAGTTGCTGCAACAAAAAATACAGGCCTCTGCCCTTCCTAAAACTGACAAGCAAGAGGTACTGACTATACTTAACAGCGATATATCGGTAAAAGAAAAGCTAAAGGCGTTGGAAAAGACAAATGCCAATGATTACCTGAAGCAGTATGTATACCCTGTTATGCGCACCGCCGAGGTTACTTTTAACTACAACCGCAATCGTAAAGCCGACTACGAATTATACTTGTTAGCTAAAAAAATTGCCGAAGAAAAAGTACCAGCCAGCGTGCTGACGGAGGAAGAACTGCAACATGCTGCTACTCTTACGCCCTTACTAAACGAGAAGCGTAAATTTTACGAAGCTGCGGTAAAATCTACTGATAAGTGGCCTGCTTACTATAACCTGGGGGTGGTATACACAGAGCTGGCTCGCAAAGAGTACCGGCCAAAGGCAAAACAGGCGTTATTAGCAAAAGCCATCCATAACCTTACTTTTGCCGGTTTCCGGAATCCTACTGCCAAAGTATACTACAGTCTTGCCAGCGCCTACCACCAGCGCAACGATTTTCTGGAGGCGCTGCAGTACTACGACTACGCCATAAAGCTGGGCGGTTCACCAGAGGAATTACAGTATATATTCGCCGACAAAGCAGCTCTTGAGATAGAGATAGGGCAATACGACGATGCTATTGAAAGCTTACGCTACGCTGGCAACAGCTATCAAACAAACATGAACCTAGGCTTGAGCTACATGCTGAAGGAAAACTACAAAGGTGCTCAGGAATTTTATACTTCGGCGCTAGAACTGAAGCCAAATGATGCATTAGCCTACTACAGTATGGCTATTATTGGCGCTCGCACTCAAAACGAGCAAATGCTGGAAAGTAACCTGCGCCAAGCTGTACGAGCAGACAAAAGCTTTACCCAGAAAGCCATTAACGATCTGGAGTTTAGTGATTACCGTAACAAGGCGGCCTACAAAGATGCGCTGATAAAATAACAACAGGCGCTAAAAAGATAGAAGTACATTGTAAATTGATAGACTTCTCTTAATTTTACCTTCAGAACAGAGAATTAAACATCTTATATGCGAAGTATACAGTTTAGAGAAGCCCTTCGTGAAGCTATGTCAGAGGAGATGCGCCGTGATAAGAGCGTATTTCTGATGGGTGAAGAAGTAGCTGAATATAACGGGGCTTATAAAGTTAGCCAAGGCATGCTGGACGAGTTTGGTCCGGAGCGTGTAATCGATACGCCTATTGCTGAGCTTGGTTTTGCCGGTATCGGTGTGGGAGCATCCATGAATGGCCTGCGTCCTATCATCGAGTTCATGACCTTTAACTTCTCATTAGTAGCCATTGACCAGGTGATCAACTCTGCTGCTAAAATGATGTCGATGTCTGGTGGCCAGTACTCTTGCCCGATGGTTTTCCGTGGTCCTACTGGTAGTGCCGGTATGTTGTCTTCGCAGCACTCACAGAACTTCGAGAACTGGTATGCCAACACGCCAGGTCTTAAAGTAGTGGTGCCATCTAACCCATACGACGCTAAAGGCCTGATGAAGTCTGCCATACGTGATAACGACCCTGTTATTTTTATGGAGTCTGAGCAGATGTATGGTGACAAAGGCGAAGTTCCTGAAGAAGAGTATTTGATTCCAATAGGCGTGGCAGACATAAAGCGTGAAGGCGCTGACGTTACTATCGTTTCTTTTGGCAAGATGATGAAAGTTGTTCTGGCTGCCGCCGAGGAACTTGCTAAAGACGGTATCAACGCTGAGGTGATAGACCTGCGCACTGTTCGCCCAATCGACTACAATACGCTAATTGAGTCTGTTAAGAAGACGAACCGCATGGTAGTAGTGGAGGAAGCATGGCCATTGGCATCTATCTCTGCAGAACTTGCTTACCACATCCAGAGCAACGCGTTTGATTACATGGATGCTCCGGTGAAGCGTGTGACTTGCCGCGATGTGCCGCTTCCGTATGCTCCGACATTGATCGAAGCTTCTTTGCCAAACGTGCAGCGCACCATCGATGCCGTTAAACAGGTAATGTATAAAAACGCTTAATTAGCTTTAAGCCCTAAGTATAAAAAAAGGTGATTCATAACGAGTCGCCTTTTTCTTTTTCCTTCTCCTCCACCTCCCCTGTTTCAGGGTCCATTTCCACTTCCTTCTTTTTAACTTTAACGGCTGTATCATCCGGCTGAATGCCTTTGTCGTGCTCCCGTGAGTATACTTGCGTAAATTCGGCCCCAAACAAAAGTATAATGGCAGAGTAATACACCCAAACCAGTATCAGCACCAGCGAGCCTGCGGCACCGTATGTATCAGCTAACGGGTCATGCTGAAAGTATACGCTTAAGATGTATTTACCTACAACAAAAAGTATGGACGTTACAAATGCTCCTATCCAAACGTTCTTCCACTTTATCTTAGCATCGGGCAGCACCCGGTAAATAGCGGCAAAAATTACGGTGCTGATCAGAATTGAGAGAAGTATGTTGCCAATCGTGATAAAATAAATAGCTACTCCGGAAAACTGCTCCCTCAGAAAATTGTATACCACCCCCAGTAACACATCCACAGAAAGCGAAACCAACAGCAAAAAGCCCATACTTATAACCATTGCAAGCGACAGCACCCGGTTCACGATTAATTTAAGCCATCCTTTTTCCGGCTTTGCCTTAACCTCCCACATAGCGTTAAGCGAGTCCTGCAGAGCAACAAAAACAGTTGTGGCAGAGAAGATCATAGTTGCCACACCTAGTATAGTTCCTATCATACTGGATTCTGACACACTCGCATTTTCGATGATACTTTGAATCTGGCCTGCGCTACCACGCCCCACTATGCCCCCAATCTGATTAACCAATTCTCCGCGAACAGCATCCTGTCCGAAAACAGCCCCAGCAATACGTATGGTGATGATAAGTATAGCAGGCAATGAAAAGATAGTGTAGAAGCCAATAATGGCAGCATAATCCAAAGGATTATCATCAATAAACTCTTTAAAGGTTCGTTTGGTAATATCCCAGGTGGACGCAATACGCTTGTTCATGCACTTTATAGGTTATCTTATACTGTTAAACATTACAGTAGCAGGTCTTGCTTAGAATAACCTATACATACGGCTTTGCACCGCTTATGATTACATGCTGCTTAAGTCTAGGGATTTTTCGTCTTACTCATACCACTCCGACACCTCCTCTAAACGCTTCCTTTTCAGGTTGGGTACCTGCACGCTATCTGCTGCATAGCCTACGGGCAAAAGCAAGTATGGCCGTTCATTGGCAGGGCGGTTCAGTAGTTTGGTCAGGAAGTTCATAGGGCTTGGCGTATGGGTTAAAGTAACCAAGCCAGCTTGATGTATGGCCGAAATCAGAAAACCACAGGCAATACCCACCGACTCTGATACGTAATAGTTATTGCGCTTGCTGCCATCTTCCTTTACATCGTAAATCTTCTTGAAAACTATGATCAGCCAAGGTGCATCTTCCAGGAAAGGCTTTTGCCAGTCGGTACCTAATGGAGCCAGATCCTCCAGCCACTCGGGCGTCATGCGGCCATTGTAGCTCTCAAACTCTTCTTTTTCGGCGGCTTCGCGTATCTGGCGCTTTAAGTCTGGGTTGGCTACCACACAAAATGTCCAGGGTTGCTTGTGTGCACCAGAAGGAGCAGAAGAGGCTGTTTTGATTATATTCTCGATAACCTCACGCGGCACCGGCTCACGCGAAAACTCACGAACAGAACGGCGCTGATCCATAGACTGGTAAAAAGCTTCTGCTTTCTCTTGAGTTTGCTCTTGCGTATATTGAACGGGGAAGTATGGTACAAACGGATATGAGGTAGTGGCCATTAGCTATACTTTATGGTGTAACTAAAGCTACTAAAAGTATAGCTAATTTGCACTCGAATATTGATTCTATATTAAACTCAGCCTCGCCAGGTAATTACCCATGTGACGACATCCTCTCTAGAATTTACTCAGGCAGTGGGTAACATAATTAATACTGTTTTAGCTTTTTCAGTCTATCCCATTCATCGTTATCTGAGAGGCATAATATCTTTACTGTTTGCAGGTAACTAAGCTTATCCTTGAGGTAGTATTCTAGGATGACTTCTTCTATATCTTGAAATTCACAGTGATTTAATTTCTGAAACCTTGTTTTAATAATCTGTCCATTCCACAAGTATAGAATTAGTGTATTATTTACACCCTGAGAAAAAGGATCCTCGAAGTACCCCCTGAACCCTCTGTTCCAGTCCTCTAATCCTAGCCAATCCACGCCATCAAATTCAATCTTTTTTATACCCTCAATCGGGAAAGTTTGCTTATCTATAATGATAGAATCCTTTTTAAAGATAATGTAGCCTTCTAACTTTCCTTTGAGTGGCTTATACTTGTTGGTCACCATCAAACTTAAAGCAATCCGGTAGATAAATGGAAGTATAGGAGCTAAGAACAAGAACTTAAAAGCAGGATGAGTCTCAGGAACATTCAATAGAAACTTTAGGACCAGAATAGAAATAATTATCACTATTATAAAAGCATAGCTCTTATAGGTTCTTGTCCAGTAGAATGTTTGAGGCTTGTAAATCGAAAACTTCTTCATGAAAGCTTATCACAATATACCATAACTGCAGAAGCTTTACTCCATCAACATCAGCCTCGCCAGGTAATTACCCATATCCCCTTCGTATAGCACCTCGAAAGTATAACCATGCTTTGTGGCGTAATCCTCAAGTATGGCTGGGTCAATGAAAAGCCAGTCGAACCAGCCGCTTTGCTGGTCTTTATACTTCATGTTATACTTTACCTCGCCGTAGTAGCCCGCATTCAGGTCCAACAGCACAGAGCCATCTTCTTCTTCAAACATGTAAAGTATATCCGACGACTCCAATAGAATCTGGCCATTAGGGTTTAGCAGCGTTCTGGCGTGCTGCAGAAAACGATCGAGCCCATCGAGGGTGCCGGCAATACCGATGCCGTTCATGAGCAGCAGCAGGGTATCATACTTGCCTGTAACATCAAATATATTCTGGTTTACCACCTGCTTTACGCCACGCTCACGCATGGCCGTTGCAGCACCCTCCGAAACATCCAGGGCGGTAACATCAAAGCCCAGGTTTTGCAGTGCCAGCGCATGGCAACCGGCACCTGCTCCTATATCCAGTACCTTACCTTTGCTTGCTTGCAATGCGGTGTGCTCCATTTCAGGCATATCGGCTGGTTCCCTGAAAAGGTAATCTACAGGTATAACATCATCCTCTGTCAGGTTACTCTCAACTATGATTTCGGCATGCTGTTTTCCGGCCAAAAAATCAGATACTGCAGAGCCAATTGGGTCGTTATTATTCATGATGCGATGATTGTGGATGCAAAGAAACACACAATTTATGGATTTGAAAATACGTTTTTGAACTAATCTAATTATATATAAAAACATATTTTTATTAAGTCACTTACAAATCAGTTACTTACACCAAAATTTATAGTATACATTGTTGTATTAATCAAAAAATCATTAGATTTAGCCGTGTTAAAACCCTGATGCATCATGAATACAGCAGCCTACAGTCACATTGAGTTTATGAATCCAAAACTGGAAATAAAATACTTAAGCCTTGAAAAATCTCGCAACCAATTGTTGGATGAGCTTGATGGATTTGACGATGAACTACTGAATACTGCACCTGCTGAAGGAAAATGGTCGATCAACCAGATTATCTGCCACCTGATTGAGGTGGAGAAATTAACGATCGGGTACATTAATCATAAACTTCAGAAACAGGAAGACTTAGGCGCCTCCTGCTTCTCTAACACCTTTAAAGCTATATTGCTGAAACTGGCCCTGCGCTCTGGCAAAAAGTATAAGGCACCTGCCGTAGTAGCCACTGTACCAGACACAGCAAACTTAAGCAAACTGCGCCATCAATGGGACGATACCCGCTTTAAGCTGGAAGATTTACTGAACGATATTACTCCCGGGCACATGGATAAATGCCTGTTCAAGCACCCTGTTGTTGGCCCGCTTTCCATTAACCAGACCCTTGGTTTCCTGAACGATCACTTTACCCACCACGAACGCCAGATACAGCAGCTGAAGAGAAGTTTGGTGAGCTAGTAAACCAATCATATCTGTACATGAAGATATTTTGAGTATCTTACTTACAAATGTCTTTGTGATAGATGCACCGACCTCTTTATTTTATACTTTGCCTTATCCTTTTCTCCTGCCAAAGAGAACCAACTGAGCGCGTACCATCCTCTCAGGAGTTGATAATTGGCGAATGGAAGGAATTTCATTCTGATAGAGAGAGAGGATTTTACACTGGAAAGTATTATCCGTTTACATCCACATCTTTAGGCGCTCTTCAAGGACTCACCTTTGCACCAGACAGTATCTTCATATACAAGACAGGTTATTTTGAACGCCTCGAAGGTTTTAGTAAAAAGAGAAGAGCTCCATCCAGATATCTTGGAGATACATCCAGTTACTTTATCAGAAATGATAGCCTATACTTTTATGATCTGAAGGATCGTAAATGGATGCCATTGAGTATTCAGAAGCTAACTAAGGATACGTTGATCCTCAGACGGGATAAAGATTTTGCAGCCTCCTATGTAAAACAGAACTTTACTAAAACTACGCGTCCTGAGATTGATCGGATTACATTTTCTTCACACAGGTGTATGGGTTATTGCCCTATATATGATCTAATCTTAAATAAGAATGGTGAAGTAATCTTGTTTGGCTATGATTTTCTTGACTTCGAGGGCCCTCATATCGCAAACATTGGAGAAAAGAGGTTTAATGCTATTTTAGATAACTTCTATAAAGCTTCGCCCTATGATCTGAAAGAGCAGTACGGCTCTGGAGATGATGGCTGGGGAATGACATTGTCTTTGTCACACAAAAACTATATTTTCAAGTCTATTTATAATTACGAGTTTGATGAAATGCCTGCTGAGCTGTATTGGGCATACCGGCCGCTCATTTTTATGTATGAAGAAGTTGACTTTAAGCCTTTGCCTTTAGATGATATACCCGACTACTTAGATGTTATAGTTTATAAGTTTAAGTATAACAAACTAGTTGGCCATTTAGAGAGTACAGAATCTTTACTGCTTTGGGACTATCTTCGAAATGGAAAAGAAACACGTGAAAAGTTTGAAGAACTTTATATACTTACTTTCAATAGCTTAAGTGATAAGTATGACAATTGGTTTCCTCCGTCACATTTAGCATCATCTTCTAAAAGTATCAGCAAAATCACCTCAGACGGCAGATACTACAAATTTTATTATAAATCAAAGCCTCCTGTAACTGTAGATATAGGTTTTAACTTTGTTAACAACAATCCCGGCGAAATATCATTTATAAGAGACAGGTCTAAACTAAATTAGTAAAGCGGATCAACCCCAACTCTTTTTTCCTATTTCTCTTCCTCTAAAGCAAAAAGAGTTTATCTTTACAAATAGCTTTATTTCTATACTTTGGGGAAAGTGTAGTTTACCATCAGCACCTACAAACAACAAACGAACAATAACATGAGCAAATTAACCATCACCAGCTTCGACGATTTTGCGAAGTATGAAGGGGAAGAACTGGGCGTTTCGGAGTACCACACCATCACACAGGAGCAAATACAGAAGTTCGCCGATGCCACCCTGGACCACCAATGGATACACCTGGACCAGGAGCGCGCTAAAACAGAATCACCGTTTGGCAACACCATCGCACATGGTTACTTAACAATATCACTTCTGCCCTACCTCTGGTCTCAGATCATCAGCATCGAAAACCTGAAAATGCAAGTTAACTATGGCATTGAGGAACTCCGTTTTAACCAACCTGTGCTAGTAGATGGTGCCATCAGGTTAAGAGCAAAGTTAGTGTCGCTGAAAAACCTGCGCGGTATTGCAAAGGCTCAAATTGAAGTAGCTATGGAGATAAAAGATAATAAGAAACCGGCTTTTAACGGAATAGTTACTTTTCTGTATCACTTTAACGATTAGAGCAAATAAGGTAAAACAGCAGCGGCACCACAAGTATTTGTGGTGCCGCTGCTGTTTTATGTATTACCTATTATTTACCCGTATTGTTCTTGCCACCTTGGCCTCCACCGCCCTTTCCGCTATTCGAATCATCGCGGTTGTCATGGTCTTTTGCCCTCCAGGAACCCTGGCCCTGTTGTTGGCTTGCAGTTGCTTTAGTGCCTTCTGTACCCAAATCTACAGCGCCTTTATAATTGGCTGTGTTTGCTGCGTCTTTTGGAACATGTGTAGCATTTGCATTACTCTCTGGCTTATTTCCCTTCTGCTGATCTTTCTTATTCTCTGCCATATTGGTTATATTTTTAAAATCATTTTAATACTACCTGCCACTTGCAGGCTTACTTATAAAGGTACGCCCATACTATAAGTGAGGTTTTGTGAGCATAGGTAAAGCAACCGCTGCAGGTTGTAGTGCATAAAGTATAACCTGCAGCCACAATTACTAATAATTGAAAATGGAATTAGCACTTAACCAGAAACAGTTACTAAATTAGTGGAGTAATGCCAAAGTATAAACGTAAAGCCACTCGCCTCCTATGCTCTCCCATCGCCACGACATATTTTTTGAAGTAGCCCGTGAACTAAGCTTTACTAAAGCCAGCCAGAGTTTGTACATTAGCCAGTCGGCCATCAGCAAACACATTAAAGCGTTAGAGGAACATTATAAAGTTGGTCTGTTTGAGCGGCACGGAAATACTGTAAGTTTAACGGCTGCAGGTAAATTGCTTTACCAAAAGCTACTGGAGGCAAAGCAACTGCAGCACCAGCTCTTCGAAGAGATCAAAAGTATAAGCACCGAGTTTTCACCACTAGTGCGGATGGTACTTGGCTCCAGCACCACCATTTCGCTTTATGTAATACCGCCGCTGCTCTCCAAATACCTGCAGCAGCACCCTAACGTACAGATTACATTAAAAAACCGCAATAGCGAAAATATTCTTAAGGCCCTGCTGGAGCACGAAATAGATCTGGGCATTGTGGAGGGGCTAACTAAGGTAAGCAACGTAAGCTATACTTCTTTCATTACCGACGAGGTGATAGCCGTTTGCTCAGCCCAAAGCCCATTGGCGGGGCAAAAGCTGCAACTACCAGACCTTTACAACCTACCAATTGCCCTACGTGAACACGGCTCCGGCACGCTGGCCTCACTCGAGGATGCTCTTGGCCAGAAGAATGTAAAACTCAACGACCTGCCGGTAAAAATAAGGCTGGGCGGAACAGAAGCCCTTAAGAACTTTGTGCGTGCTGATGTTTGCCTTTCGTTTTTGCCTCGGCCTGCCGTACTTAAAGAGCTTGAAACCGGTGAGTTGGTAGAGGTGCCTGTAGAAGGATTGCAGATAAAACGTGCTTTTAATTTTATTCAGCGCAAAGGCACTGAAAACGATGTACTGCACAAAAATTTTATCCGGTTTATCAAACACCAGTATTCCAAAATGGAATAGCCCATTCCTTTTCTGTATTTGGTTTCATCATAGCATATACCCTATTTAACGTATATAAGTAGGAATTAAAATCACTATGGAAACCACTATACAAACCCTCAGTTTCATTTCTCATTTATCTTGTTCATCCTGCGGAAACTCTCATTCTGCGTATCAGCCGCAACTACTATCAGCTTGCTGCCAGTTGCCCCTGGAGTCGCAGTATGAGTACCAGCCGCTGTCTAAAAGTATACTTACCGGACGGCCAGGCAACATGTGGCGCTACCGCGAACTGCTGCCTGTGCTTGCTGATGAAAATATTGTAAGCCTTGGCGAGGGCTTTACTCCTATCTTGAACCTTCAGAACCTGGCGCAAAAGTATAATATAAACCACTTACAGCTGAAAGACGAAGGCCAGAACCCAACCGGCTCGTTTAAGGCGCGTGGCTTAAGTATGGCCATCTCCAAGGCAAAAGAATTTGAATCTGAAGGATGTATTATACCTACAGCTGGTAATGCCGGAGTGGCCATGGCAGCCTATTGCGCCAAAGCCGGAATGAAAGCCACTGTGGTAATGCCCCGCCACACACCCAAAGCTTTTCGGGAAGAATGTTACTGGTATGGTGCTGATGTGCAGTTAGTGGATGGCCTAATAAACGACTGCGCAGCCCGTGCGAAAGAACTGAATGCAGACAGTAGTTTGCTGGATGTATCTACTCTGAAAGAGCCTTACCGCCTGGAGGGCAAAAAGACCATGGGCTATGAAATTGCGGAGCAGCTAAACTGGACTTTGCCAGATGTTATACTTTACCCGGCGGGTGGCGGCACAGGCCTGATTGGTATCTGGAAAGCCTTTAAAGAGATGCAGCAGCTTGGGTGGCTACCTCAAAGTATAAAGCTGCCTCGCATGATAGCTGTACAGGCAGCCAACTGCCAACCTCTTGTAGAAACATACTTTGGCCGCCAGGCCAATTGTAAGCAATACATCGGTAAACCCACCATAGCCAACGGACTCGCCGTGCCACGCCCCCTAGGCGAGCACATGATGCTGCGCGTGCTGCTGGAGTCGGGAGGAACGGCCATAAGCATAACAGAGCAGGAAATGCTGGAAGGTTTGCAGGAGCTGGGTAAAAACGAAGGTTTGTTTGTTGCCCCCGAAGGCGCCGCTGTATGGATGGCTGCCAGAAAAATGGTGGATGCAGGTATGATAAACCGTGACGAAAAGATCCTATTGCTGAACACTGGCTCAGGCCAGAAGTATATGGAAAATGTAGAAGGAATGTATATCTGAAGTATAAAAATGTAAACGTGCTGGCATACTAATGCCAGGTTTAAATCTCTACAAGTGTTACTCACAGAACTTGTAGAGATTTTTTTATGTGGCATAGCCTGAGCAGATAATAATTAGTCTTAAATCAGCAGCAGTAACTGTTCCAGGTAAGTATAAATTATTGTATATTGATGCCATACTTACCCCAATATGCGTACCGTTTACACACTTACCCTTACTGGCTTTGCTATACTTTCAGCTGCTCTACTAACTTCCTGCGAGGCATCTAAACCCGAAGAAGCATCAAGTGTAGTACCAGAGACATCTGTAGCCTTACCTGATACAAGTCAAACCTTAGTCGCATCTGTAGAGCACGCAGCTGTTACTGCAGCAGTTCCTAGCATAGACTTATCTACTGATGCCGCCACTATACTTGCCCGTCCGCAGGTGCCTATACTTTGTTACCACCAGGTGCGCGACTGGCGCGATTCCGACTCGAAGCAGGCACGCGACTACATTGTGCCTACAGAGCGTTTCCGGGAGCAGCTGCAAATGCTTGCCGACAGTGGTTACCAAACTATACTGCCAGACCAGCTCCTAGCATACCTTACCACAGGTGCACCACTGCCAGCTAAGCCCATTATGATAACTTTTGATGATACTAACCTGGACCAGTACACCAATGCGCTGCCGGAGCTGGAGAAACACAACTTTAAAGCTGCCTTTTTCATCATGACGGTTTCGCTGAACAGGCCACGCTACATGTCGAAGGAGCAGGTAAAGGAGCTGGCAGATAAAGGCCATACCATCGGCAGCCACACCTGGGATCATCAGAATGTGAAAAAATATCAGGGCCAAGACTGGGTAACGCAGGTAGCCAAGCCAAAGCAGGTGCTGGAAGAAATTACCGGTAAACCTGTAACATACTTTGCCTATCCCTTTGGCCTCTGGAATACAGAAGCTATACCTGAACTAAAGAACAATGGCATGACGGCAGCCTTCCAGCTAGCTGTCAAACCCGACGAGCAAGACCCATTATTTACAATAAGGCGTATAATTGCAAGTGGCTATTGGAGCCCTGAAAGGCTACACAAAAACATTAAGGGCAGTTTTAAATAACAAGAGCAAAGCACATGCATCAGGCAGCACAACTAATGGGAGTTGATTACGGCTCGAAACTAGCCGGTACTACAGCTGCTGCTTATGTGGCAGATGGTAAACTACAAGTAAGCCAAAGCCAGCGTGGACATAGTGCAGATGAGTGGCTATGGCGACTGGTAAACAGTGTGCAGCCTAAGCAGGTCTTTATTGATGCGCCATTATCGCTTCCGAAAGTATACTCAACCGGGATTTATACATCTACTGGTGAGTACTTTTACAGGGCCTGCGACAGAGAGGTTCAGGCTATGTCGCCGATGTTTATCGGAGGCTTAACGGCACGTGCCATACAGCTGCGGGCAAGGTTAAGCGAAGCAGGTATAGCCGTT
Organism: Pontibacter sp. H249; assembly: GCF_037892465.1. Classification (NCBI taxonomy): domain Bacteria; kingdom Pseudomonadati; phylum Bacteroidota; class Cytophagia; order Cytophagales; family Hymenobacteraceae; genus Pontibacter; species Pontibacter sp. H249. Next base: position 75,633 of record NZ_JBBKTR010000008.1, read on the forward strand.
TTAGAAACCTACCCCAGCCAGCTGGCTAAGCAACTGTTTCCTAACCAACCAGAGTATAAAAAAAGCCATACAGCACTTCCGTTGTTTACAGAATTACTGCAAGGCTTTTTACCATTTATGTTACAAGAGCCTCCTGCTACTTGGCACCAGTTTGATAGTATACTTGCCTGGTGCAGCGGTTACCGCCACAGCGAAAGCAAAGCTATACTTTACGGAGATGCCGCAGAGGGCAGAATTGTTGTTTAGTCTTTTGCGTCGGCTGCTGTCTCCAGGGTAGTAAACTCCATCTGCAGCGCTTTTATTTTTATTTCGGTATCAGTAGGTACGTCTGTTAGTTGGCTTTTACGCTCGTTCAGCGAGTCCAGCACCATCTTGGCCATCTCCCAGTCAGCATCAGACCATGTGCTTTGGTTTTCACGCACATTTTCCATAAACGTAATATAAGCTTCGCGCACGTTGGTATTGGAAATGGTGCTAAGATCGGAGTAGCTTCCAAGCAGCGAGCTCTGCCACTCTACCAGGTTTCCCTGCTGTTTACTTTCTGTATAGCGGGTGTCAGCATCGTTAAATTCCTGCTTTAGTTGCTGATACTCCTCTTGCACCTCTGCTGTAAAGTTGCTCTGCATTTGGTCCAGCTCGTCGGTGCGCATTTTAAAATCATCTTTAGCCTGTTTCCAGTCTTCTTCAGTTCTATCAGCCGCATTAGCCGTTGTACTTTTTACCCACGTCCTAAAGTCAGAGAGTGTATCTTCGGTTTCCATTTCTGCCTCTTTGGTGGTGGAACAGGCTGAGAGCACAATAAAAAAAAGCATTCCTATCCACAATGATATGTTTTTCATAGTTATTTGGTATTTTATGTATCCTGCTCTTCATACGCACCAACTTGTCTATTAGGTTTTTTATCTAAGCTTTAGTGTCAAAAATATACTACTTAATTAACTGGTAGTTAAACATTTAACTTTTAGCATCGTAATATTTAGTATCATAACAAATTAATCATAAAAATCAGGAATATACTTATATATTAACTTTTACTTCGGGTAAACTAAAGTTCGTAAAAGCCTATACTACGAGTATGCACGCAAAGGGCACAAGTGTAGTATAGGCTAACTTTTATCCTTAGTACTGCCATCTCCTGATTAACCCTAGACGCAGATCAGAACATCTTGCACATCATTAAAGTATACAGGTCAGCAATTAAATTTAATCGGAACACCAATAAGGTATGCAAGATAAAGAAGCATTTATGCGTGAGGCCATTCGGCTGTCTCAGGAGAAAATGGAAGCTGGATTTGGAGGCCCTTTTGGTGCTGTGATTGTTCGCAACAACCAAATAATTGCCAGAGGTTATAACAATGTGCTTTCCTCAAACGACCCAACAGCACACGCAGAGGTAGATGCCATTCGCAAAGCATGCCAAGCACTCGGAAATTACCAGCTAATTGACTGCGAATTATATACCAGCTGCGAACCTTGCCCTATGTGCCTGGGTGCGATTTACTGGGCCAGACTTAAGAAAGTATACTATGGCAACACTCGCCAGGATGCCGCCGCTGTCGGCTTTGATGACAACTTTATTTACGAAGAAATAAACGTACCCATCGAGCAACGTCATATTCCTATGCATCAGTTGCTGCCGCAGGAGGCTGAAACGGCTTTTATGGCCTGGCAGCGAAAAGAAAATAAACAACCCTATTAATTAGCTGTGCAATTATAAACGCATAAACTTATAGGTATACAAACTTGCCTCTACCCAGCATCTCCTTTTATTACCCCTGATATTTATACAGAATAAGTTCTAAACACCCAGTGTTATTTATATCCTACTAATAAAGTGCACTATTATAAGACTATAATTAGCTAATCAGAGAAAAATTACTCAATTTGTATTATTAAAACCACCCTATAATCCACTCAGAAAACGAGCTTTATACATTAATAATTGGTAATATAAACAGGCTTAATGGTTTAACCTTTGCCAAGCTCAACAGACATACTTCCTAACACTACGGGCACGCTATTCCTGCTGATTATTGATGCAGACGAGGCGGACCAGTTGCTGATAACAGGCTCCACGAGCCGAACCAGCCTGCATGTAAAAATTTATACCGCTACAACAGCACATCAAGGCTTGCAATTGTTAGACAAGCGGCACTTCGACTGCATACTTATAAATTACAAGTTACCTGATATGGATGGCTTGCAGTTATTGGAAAGTATAAACCAAAAAAGTATTACCTCTCCGGTTATCCTTATTATATCTAACAGCGATGAGCATATTGCAGCACAAGCACTTAGGCTAGGAGCCTCCGATTACCTGCCCAAAAACCTGCTAACACCTGAAGTTATATTTCACAGCGTTAGTACTGCGATCAGGCTTAAACAGGCTGAGCAGGAGCGGCTGCACACAGAAGAGCAGTTACGAGCATGCCAGGCACAACTTGATTTTTTAATTGCTAATACCCCAACTGCTTTCTGGAACACCGACGCTTACGGTAATTTTAAATATGCCAAAGGTCTAGGTTTCGAAATGATTGGAATAAAGCCCTCCTACATCATCGGCAAGAATTTTTACGAAGTGCTAAAAATGTATCCCCGCATTATCAGGCGCTTTCAGCAAACCTTAAACGGTGAAATAGTACAGTCTGTAGACGAAACGAATAGCCATTTCTTTAAATCCCATTATGTGCCTGTGTTTGATGAGGCTGGCAATATTACAGGTGTAAACGGTTTTGCCATTGATATTACAGATAAAATAAAAAACGAACGTGAACTTATACAGGCCAAAGACTTAGCTAGTAATTCTATCCGGGTAAAAGAGCAATTTCTGGCAAACATCAGCCACGAGATACGCACACCAATGAATGGCATTATCGGGCTGGCAAACGTGCTGCATAAAACCAACCTGGCCCCAGATCAGCATAAATACCTGAACGCTATCCGTAAATCTGCCGATAACCTGATGCAGATCATTAACGACTTGCTGGATATATCTAAAATTACATCCAATCAGTTTCGCTTTGAAGAAGTGGAGTTTAATTTGCCGGAACTGGTGCAGGATATAATAGATTTAATGGATGTAAAAGCGAGGGAGCGCCATAACCAGTTATTTTATACAATAGATGCCGATGTGCCACAGCAACTAAAAGGTGACCCGCTCAGGTTAAGGCAGGTAATTCTGAACCTAATTGGAAATGCTATAAAGTTTACAGAAAACGGAGAGGTAAGACTATTTGTAAAAGTGCAGGAAAGGCGGAAAAATGAGACCTTTCTTGAGATTACAGTAGAAGACACTGGCATTGGCATACCTAAAGAGCAACTGGATATTATTTTTGAGGGCTTTAACCAGGGCAGCAACGATGTAACCCGTAAGTATGGCGGAACTGGGCTAGGTTTAACCATCTCAAAAAATATCGTGGAGATGCAGGGAGGCACTATTTCTGTTAGAAGCCAGCCAAACGTAGGAAGCGCTTTCACGATCTCCTTACCGTTTAAAGAGGTTGTAGCCCAACCCACACCAGCAGCCGGTGCCACAGAAACCGAAGAAGATACCATTCTTAATAAACTCGCCGGCTTACAGGTGCTCCTGGCAGAAGACAATGAAATAAACCAATTACTTACCACCACCATACTTTCGGGATGGGGAGTAGAAACACATATTGCCAATAACGGCCTGGAGGCTATTGAAAAAGCGTTTCAGACTCCCTACGATCTGATTTTGATGGACATGCAGATGCCGGAAATGGACGGATACGAAGCCATAGACAAACTTAGATCATCCGGTTCCTTTAATGCTGACCTGCCTATCATAGCCTTAACTGCACATACCTCCCCCGCCGAGTTAAAAAGATGTATGGCTGCCGGGGCAAACGCTTATTTAACAAAGCCTTACGAACCAAACGACCTCTTTAAAATCATTGTTCGCTTACTGGGCGAGGGCGGCAAGTATAAAGGAGCCTCCGTTAACATGAAAGCCCTGAAAGGTATGGCAGAAAATAACCCTCCTTTCTTACTGGAGGTGCTCAACATGTATATCGAAAGCACGCCTTCGGCTGTATCAAAGCTGCAGGAGCTGATTGAGGCAGGAAATTTAGAAGAAGCCAGAAAGCTTCTTTCGGAGCTGTATGATAGTGTATCGGTGCTATCTGCCAAGCCACTGCAATTTACATTTGAGCGTATGGCCAGTGCTTTTTTAGAGGAGGACGTACCTCATCTTAAGCATATAGCAGAACAGGCTGCAGCAGAATGCAGTGAGCTGGTAGAACTGCTGCAAAACGAATACGACAAGATACAGCAAGAACTGTAGAGTATAAAAAGAGCGGGGCCATACTTTCGAAAGTATGGCCCCGCTCTTTTTATACTTTAAATAAAGCTTAGCGCTTCATCATGTTTGCCAGGTTGCCTAAACCGCCACGTTTACCAGCCATTTTGTTCATCGAGCGCATCATTTTGCGCATGTCGTTAAACTGTTTCATCAGGTTGTTTACCTGCTGCACATCGGTTCCGCTGCCTTTGGCAATACGGGCACGGCGGCTACCGCTGATCATATCCGGGTTCTCACGCTCCGCAGGAGTCATCGATTTAATGATCGCCTCAATAGGTTTAAAGGCATTATCATCAATCTCAACATCTTTCAGTGCTTTGCCAACACCAGGTATCATGCCTACCAGGTCTTTTATATCACCCATTTTCTTGATCTGCTCTAACTGCGTCAGGAAGTCGTCGAAGTTGAACTGGTTCTTACGGATCTTCTTGTTGATACGCTTCGCCTCATCTTCATCAAACGCCTGCTGCGCACGCTCCACAAGGGAGATCACGTCACCCATGCCCAGGATACGCTGCGCCATACGATCAGGATAGAACAGGTCCAGCGCCTCCATCTTCTCACCGGTAGAGATAAACTTGATCGGCTTCTCTACAACGGCACGGATAGAAAGGGCCGCTCCACCACGAGAGTCACCATCCAGTTTGGTTAGCACTACACCATCGAAGTTAATTCTGTCGTTGAAGGTCTTAGCTGTGTTTACCGCATCCTGTCCTGTCATGGAGTCAACCACGAACAATGTTTCAGTTGGCTTGATAGCAGCCTTGATCTCGGCAATCTCTTTCATCATCGCCTCGTCCACGGCCAAACGACCGGCAGTATCGATGATAACTACTTTCTTGTTCGTTTTTTTAGCGTGCTCAATAGCATTCAAGGCAATCTGAACAGGATTTTTGTTGTCCAGTTCAGTGTACGCCTCTACGCCTACCTGCTGTGCAAGTACCTGCAGCTGGTTAATCGCCGCCGGACGGTAAACGTCGCAAGCAGCTACCATTACCTGGCGGCCCTGTTTTTTAATGTAGTTTGCCAGTTTACCAGTAAAAGTCGTTTTACCAGAACCCTGCAGACCTGCAATCAGGATTACAGCCGGATCACCTTTCAGGTTGATGTCCTGCTTTTCGCCACCCATCAGGGCAGTCAGCTCCTCGTGCACAATCTTGATCATCAACTGCCCCGGCGACACAGCGATCAATACATCGCGACCCATGGCCTCTTCCTTGATCTTGTCGGTTACAGTTTTGGCTACTTTATAGTTAACGTCGGCATCTACCAGGGCACGGCGCACCTCTTTAATAGTGGCTGCAACGTTGATTTCGGTTATACTTCCCTGACCTTTAAGCGTTTTAAACGCGCGGTCGAGTTTGTTACTTAAATTATCAAACATCTCTTTTTCTGGATTTACCTACAAAAATAAGGATTATACTGATGATTTACGAATAGGATTCGTGGTTTTTGCTATTGAAGTAACGGTAGCGGCAAAAGTATAATTCCCAATGGGATACTTATACTTTTGTTGCTGCTGATTTGTGCTTGTACTTACTGCTATTCTTTCTAGTTGCTTTTGTTCCTCAGTCTTACCTGCCTATCATTTCACCACTGGCTTTGTAGGCCGGGAGGCCACGTCCTGGGGGAAGGGCTCCTCGATAAAGGGCATCGCGCTTTCTATCTTTCCTTTGCTCCTGCGTCGCAATGCCTCGCTCGCGCTCGTCACCGGAAACCTAGAAGGCGCTCTCTAAAGGGGGCCTCTGCACCCATCCAAGGACTGGGATCAACATTTCTTCGCTGGCGGCTGTTGCATCTGGAAAGGAAGTATAAATATTCTTTATATCTACGCAGCAACAACTTGTGCCAAGTGCATAAAATGACGGTCCACTGTTCGAGCGTTCAGCGAGTTTGGAGCGTCTTGATTCTTTTGCTTACTTTTCTCATCAAGGAGAAAAGTAAGGCCCAGCCGGCGAGGCGAAAAGGCGGCTAAAGTAAAAATAATCCAGAGAAATGAAGAAAATTAAAATCAGTGGATATGCTACTTTATAACTAAAGCTAATCCAGTTAACCACCATTTTAAACGGCACACGCTGCATACCGTAAGAATATTTCTATATTTGAGACAAACGAAAAGCTGATACTGCTTTGGAAAAAACAGACCATACAAACTTATTATATATATCCTATTACTGGCCGCCATCCGGAGGGCCGGGTGTGCAGCGTGGCCTAAAGTTCTGTAAGTACCTGCCTCAATTAGGGGTGCAACCAACCGTACTAACTGTAGACGAAAAACAGGCCTCTTACCCCCTGCTGGATAAGACATTTGAGAACGAAATTCCTGAAGGGCTGAGAGTGTACCGCACAGCCACCTCCGAGCCTTTTGAGTACTATAAAAAACTATCCGGTAAAAAGGAAATACCCTACAGCGGCTTTGCCAACCAGAAGTCTAAAGACACTTTTATGGACAAGGTGTTTAAGTTTGTGCGTGGCAACCTGTTTATACCTGATGCACGTGTAGGATGGAACAAACACGCCCTGGCGAAAGCTGACGAGTTATTGCCTTCAGGTAAGTATAAAGTTATACTAACTACCAGTCCGCCGCATTCTACACAATTGATTGGCTTAAAACTAAAGCAAAAGTATAACCTGCCCTGGATTGCCGACCTGCGCGACCCCTGGACGAACATACACTACTACGACCAGCTGTACCACACACCCATAGCCAAACGCCTTGACGAGAAGTATGAACGCCAGGTGCTGGAGCAGGCTGATGCAATACTAGTAACCAGCGAAGACACCAAACGCCTTTTCCTGAACAAGCCGGCAAGTATAAACGCAGACAAAATTCATGTGATTCCGAACGGTTACGACGAAGATGATTTCATTTTTCTGTCTAACCCGCCAAAAGACACATTTCTGATCACCTACACCGGCACCATAACGGAAAACTATAACATCGATGTTTTCCTGAAGGTGATCGCACACCTGTTATCTATACATAGCGAGATAAACTATAAGCTGCGCTTTGTGGGCAAAGTATCCGATGGGGTAAAAAAGCGTATCGAAAAAGCCGGTGTGCTGGGAATAACAGAATTTATACCGTATGTGCCTCACCAGGAAGCAATAAAGCATTTGATGGAGAGCACGGTGTTACTACTTTCTGTTGCTGATGTGAATGCAGATCATACCAATGTACCCGGCAAACTGTTTGAGTACCTGGCCTCTAACAAACCAATTGTGGCGCTAGGACCAGTGCATTCGGCTATGGACCATATTATTGATGAGTGCGGTGCTGGCCGCCTGTTCCACTATGCTGCTTACGACCTGATGCTGGACCACATGACCCAGATGAGTAAGGCCTGGAAAATAAATTCTAACCTCGACCTGCCATTAATCAACCACAGCCGCTTCTCCAGAAAGGCGCTGACTGAGGAACTGGTACAGGTGATCGAAGGCCTGATCTAAAACAGAAGGGCGGGTATTCTACGCCTGCCCTTCTGTTTTAGATCTATTTTATACTCTCTTACACTCAGCTGCGCCAACTACTCCAACGGAATTTTTTCTGCATTCTCCTGCAGCCATGCATCAAAAGACTTCAGCTCCGGATTAAGCTCCCTGGAGCGACTCACATCCCGTACGCTGTTGCATACCTCATCAAAGTCTCGGTAAAACTGAAACATATTACCCAAATCGTCTGCCCCCGGAAAGCCAAAGCCACGGTAAGTTTCGGGTGAGACATTGTTATAGTGAATCTCCTTGCCGAGTGCTTTTGAAAACTTGTCTGCCATCTCCTGCCCCGACAGCTGCTCACCAGCCACACCTACGGTTTTGCCGATCATTTCCTCTCCCCTTCTAAAGATGCCGTAAGCACATTTACCAATGTCTTCGCTGGCAATGCCTGCCATTTTTTTGTCGTCCATCGGTAATGTGATGTATAGCTTGCCGTCTGGTCCTTTTTTAGGCCCCATACCAAAGTGGATAAAATTGTCCCAGTAAAAAGAAGCTCTTAGAAAAGTAGTAGGTACTCCCAGGTCTTTAAAAAGTTTGTCTGCCTCGCCTTTGGCGTCAAAGTGCGGTACTTTATACTTTTCCTGAAGCGTCGGCATACGGTCATCATCCAGAGGTACCCATTGGCGTGTATCCTCCAGCGTAGACCATATCACGTGCTTCAGACCTGCTTCTTTTGCTGCCTCGGCCATACTTTTAGCTTCGGCGTACTCTTTTTCAGGAGAGAAATGTGCCCAGAAGAAGGTAACAAAGTAGGCTCCGTAGGCACCCTCTAGGACGCGTTTCATACTTTCTTTGTCGTCTATGTCTGCTGCTACTACTTCTGCCCCAAGCTTGACCAGCTCCTTTGCCTTGTCAGATTCAGGATTTCTAGTGACGGCACGAACAGAAAACTCGCTGCTAGGGTCCTTGAGGATAGCATGTGCAACCCCGCCTCCCTGGGCTCCTGTTGCTCCAAATATTGTAATGATTTTCTTATCAGCCATGTTTTCTATAATAATTTCAAGTATAAACCAGAAATAATAGTGTATTACGTAAGGTTCAGAAACAGAAACGCATTCTAAAGAACAGGAGTATAGAAATTTAGTGATCGGCTTTGAATGGTTGGTGAATTGTTTTGTATTGAGAAGGAGGAGTAACACTATATATAAAATACATTTTAGTGTATTTTATATATAGTGTTGAAAGAAGTTATTCTAACACTTCTTTCAAAAGCATAATACCAATTAGTATAAATGCTATACCACCAATTTAGCCTTTTATATGCATTAAATAGCTTACTGTTAAAGATGGTTTTCTGGATTTTTCATCTTTATAAGTCACATAAATAATCAAAAGACCTACAATGAACAGGATTAAGGAGTATACTATCTTCATCAGTATTTATTTCTTCTTCAAAGCATTATACATTAAGATGCAACGGTTCATACTTAATTACATGTAAAATACTTTTGTCTCTTTAGATTCTATAAATTTATTTGACATACAACGGCTCTGCTATGGTGCGTTTATGCACTATAGGTCTTGTTATGGCTTTGGCTTTTTAATCAATTGTTTTGCTTAGTTTAATTACTGTCCTGTTAGGATACAGATTTCTTTCAATCACATAACCATTATCAACTAACATTTCATTTTCAAAAGAAGCTGCTTCAGCATAGCCATAATCTTCTATGGTTACTTTGTTCAAATCAATATCTCTTTTCAACTCTTCATAATGAAACTCTTTGCTTAGGGCTTTAGCAATCCATAAGCTCTTTTGGTAAACATTGCTCCAATTTGAATAATCTGTTTTATCATTTCTAAGCCTAAATTCTGCAGACACAGTAAAATGATAACAGCCGCCTCTGGTTAACAATAAAGTATCACCTGTTTCTAAAATATAAGTGGCTGTGCGGGATGAATAGTCCCATTTGTATCCCCTTAATTCCTTAATTTCCTTTAGAAATTCATCTGTCTGAGTAGCTTGGTCGAAAATACACTCTTCTGATTCTGGGCTTTCCGATGCAGTAACTTTAACACTTCTATATTGAAGCGAATCTGCAGTAACTAATGGACTTACTTCTGTAATTGTGTTTTGATTGTTATCCTGATTCAGATTAGAACAAGAGGTAATGATTAATATTAATATCAGTCCAAAAGTAGTTTCCATTATTTTTCCTTAATTGAGCTTTGCCATAACTATGGTATAGTAGGAGTACCTACTCCTACTATCTGCACTATATCTGGAAATTTATCTTTCCTAAAAGTATAAACCGCCTAGTTCCTAGCCTAAACATAGCAAAATTTTTACAGCCTACTTAGCCACGCCTCCACCTCCCGCACATCAACAGTATAATCCTCCAGCCTGTCCCCTGCCGTACCCACTACAGCACTATACTCAAAACCAAAGCCTTTGCATAGCAGGAAGTAGTGCGTTTTGATCAAATTAGCCGGGTGCAGCTCCAGTACCTTACACCGCTCCGAGAAAAGCAGGTTGGTAAGTCCGGCGCCATGAGGGGCAACGACCACTTCTGCATCAAAAAACAATTGCACCTGCTGCTGGTAAGTGAGTTCTTCGGCACGTACTACCTCAACGTTATACTTTGCGAGTATTGGCAGCAGCTCCTGCTCGTTTAACACACGGCGTGTTCTAGCATTGGCCCTGCTAACGTAAATGCGCTTTTTAGGAACTCCAGCCTGTACCTTGTAGCCACGCCAGATCTTCTCCTGCAGCCATTGCCCTACTGGCTGCGGCAAAAAGCCACTCTGTGGGTTAGCCATAAACGACGGAAGTATAAACTCCTCCAGCTGCCATTTCTCATGTTTGCCAATAAACACCAGCTCCGCCTGTGGGTAGTCGGCAAGTATAAACTTTATCGTGTCTAGCTGGTAAAGTGGCAAGTCCGAACGCATGATGATTTTTATAGATTCCTGCACCGTGTTCAGGAGAAAGTATAGCCGTGGCAGGCAATCAAAAAACCAATGGTAGTTGTTGTTTTCGGCCCAGGGCAGGTGCAGCACCGACGTATAAAGCCCACTTTTATATTTTGGCAGCAACAAGGCAGGTGTTTTAAAGGCAGGCGATTTGGCTAAGCGACTCACATCAAACACCGACTCCACCACCAGTTTCCCCTCCTGCACCACAGCTCCGGAATTACCTAGAAAAGTTACATTGCGGAGGTGCACCAGGTACTGTGCTTTAGTGCGATAGCCCAGGCTATAATCTATGCTGTAGTTAAAGCTCTCCGCCGACTGCTCCAAAAAAGCCCGCTCCTCCTCATTAAACTGCTGTACCACACTCGGTGCCATTACCTGTTTGCCCGGGTGATGCAGCACCGAAGTATAACGAAAGTAATAACCAGCCCCATGCAGCAGCTTAAACAGCAGTTTCTTTAACATCTTGATTGGAAGTATAGCCGGAAAGATAGGGAATAAAGTTAAAAAGTTAGAGAGTTTAGGAGTTAGAGAGTTTTCAATTTTAAATGAGTGGATGAGTGATTGAATGAATATTTTGGGATTTCAATACTGTTTATACTTTTTAATCCTTAAAATCTTGATCCAACAATTAATAATAAACAATCAGCAATTCATCTACATAATATTTAACTTGCAGCAGAATGGGTGACTATAATTCACCTGTGGTATAAAGCATAAATTTTGAGCATGGCATTAGACCTTAACAACAAGGCTATATTGGTTACGGGCGGCACAGGCTCGTTTGGGAAGAAGTTCGTGGAGATGGTGTACCAGCGGTTTCCGAATGTGAAGCGACTGGTAATTTACTCGCGCGACGAATTGAAGCAGTTTGAGATGTCGCAGACTTTCCCGCATAGCAAGTATAACTCCATCCGCTATTTTATCGGGGATGTGCGCGATGCGGAGCGTTTCAAGCGTGCCTGTGAGGGTATCGACATTATTGTGCACGCCGCTGCCATGAAACAGGTGCCGGCCGCCGAGTACAACCCGATGGAGTGCATCAAGACCAACGTGCTGGGCGCCGAGAACATCATCAACGCTGCCCTTGACACTGGCGTGAAGGACGTGGTGGCGCTATCTACTGACAAGGCCGCTGCCCCGATTAACCTGTACGGTGCTACCAAGCTTTGCTCTGATAAATTGTTTGTGGCGGCCAACAACATGCGTGGCAAGCGCGACATTCGTTTCTCGGTGGTTCGCTACGGCAACGTGATCGGATCGAGGGGCTCTGTGGTGCCGTTCTTCTTGAAGAAACGCGAGGAAGGCGTGCTGCCGATCACCCACCCGGACATGACCCGCTTTAACATCTCCCTGGAGGAGGGCGTGGAGCTGGTGTTTCATGCGCTGGAGCACCATTGGGGCGGCGAGATCTTTGTTCCCAAGATTCCATCCTACCGCATAACAGACGTGGCCGAGGCCATCGGACCGAACTGCGAGCAGGAAATAGTGGGCATACGCCCAGGCGAGAAGCTGCACGAGGAGATGATCACTGAGACCGACTCGCTGAACACTGTGGAGCTGGACAAGTACTACGTTATACTTCCGTCAACCCCGATCTGGAGCACCGAGGAGTTCCTGAAGGCGCACAACGGCAAGATGACCGAGCTTGGCTTCAAGTATAACTCCGGTACCAACACCGAGTGGCTGACCGTGGAGCAGTTGCGCGAGCAGATCAAGCAGCACGTGGATAAACACTTTAGCGTTTAATTATTATTGATGAACTATGAATGATACATTGATTTCATTCATAGTCTCTAGTTACGAATTCATACTTCTGAACAAATGAACTCAGAACAGCAGCACCGCCCCATTCCCTACGGCCGCCAGCACATCACCGACGATGACATTGCGGCGGTAGTGGAAACCCTGCAATCGGATTTCCTGACACAAGGGCCGAAGGTATTTGAGTTTGAGCAGGCTTTCGCCGAGTACGTGGGAGCAAAGTATGCCGTGGCCTGCTCTAACGGCACAGCCGCGCTGCACCTGTGCACCATGGCTTTGGGCGTGAACAAAGAGTCGAGAGTCCTTACTACTCCAATCACCTTTGTGGCCTCTGCCAACTGCGTGCGCTACTGCGGCGGCACCGTAGAATTCACCGACATTGATCCTAAAACTGCACTTTTAGACATAAACAAGGTACGCCAGAAACTGGAGAGCAAAACTAAAGGCTACTACAGCGGCATCATCCCCGTGGACTTTGCCGGCAACCCGGTAAACCTGGAGGAATACCGCCAACTGGCCGACGAGCACGGGCTGTGGATTATTGAGGATGCCTGCCACGCACCCGGCGGCTACTTCACCGACAGCAAGGGCGAAAAGCAAATGTGCGGCAACGGCAGGTACGCTGATCTGGCTATTTTCTCCTTCCACCCGGTAAAGCACATTGCCACAGGTGAGGGCGGCATGGTAACTACTAACGACGAAAAGCTGTACCAGGAGCTGCTGAAGCTGCGCACCCATGGCATCACCCGCGACCCGAACCTGATGGAGGAGAACCACGGCGGCTGGTACATGGAGATGCAGGAGCTGGGCTACAATTACCGCATCCCGGACATGCTCTGCGCCTTGGGTATTTCGCAGCTGCAACGCGCAGAGGCTGGCCTTGCCCGCAGAAAAGGCATCGCCAAAGTATACGATAATGCTTTTGAGAATTACAATGGAATTACTGTCTTAGGCACCAGCCCAGAGGCATTGGATGCTGAAGGCACCGGCCACGCCTATCATTTATATGTTATTCAGGTAGCGGACCGCATTGGGCTGTACGACTACCTGCGCCGGCACAACATCTTCGCGCAGGTGCACTACATTCCTGCGCACCTGATGCCCTACTACCGCAACCTTGGTTACAAGCAAGGAGACTATCCGGAGGCCGAGGCTTACTACGCCGGCTGCCTGAGCCTGCCCATGTACCCCAGCCTGACGCAGGAGGAGCAGGAGTTCGTGATCGAGAAGGTTAAAGAGTTTGTGGGCTAGTGAGTGCCATCGCCATCATACCGGCCCGAGGCGGCAGCAAGCGCATCCCCAGGAAAAACATCAGGGACTTTCTGGGCAAACCTGTTATTGCCTACTCCATAGAGGCAGCGCTACAGTCAGGTTTGTTTGAGGAGGTGATGGTATCCACGGACGATGCGGAGATTGCCGAAGTTGCTGCGAAGTATGGCGCAAAGGTACCCTTTTTAAGATCTCCTAAAACTGCCGACGACTTTGCCACCACCGCAGCCGTACTCAACGAGGTACTGGAAAACTATAAAGCTGAGGGCAGGGTGTTTGCTATTGCCTGCTGCCTCTACCCCACGGCCCCGCTTGTGGGCAAGGCTGCCTTGGTAGCAGCTCATGAGAAGCTGACAGCAGATAACCTGGACACGGTGTTTCCGGTGGTAAAGTATAGCTACCCGATCTGGCGGAGCCTGAAAATGGAAAACGGCAAAGCTGTGATGAACTGGCCGGAGCACATGAGCAGTCGCTCACAAGATTTGCCAGCAGCCTATCACGACGCAGGGCAGTTTTACTGGTTCAGGGTAGACAGATTTCTGCAGCAGCAAAGCCTGTTTACACAAAACTCAGGAGCCGTAGAACTGGACGAGCTAGAGGTGCAGGACATCGATACCTTAACTGATTGGAAACTGGCCGAACTGAAGTACCAACTGCTAAACCCCTAAGGCAAATGACAAATAGAACACGCATCATTTTCAGAGCAGATGGCAACAGCCAGATCGGGCTGGGCCATGTGGTACGCTCGCTGGCACTGGCAGAAATGCTGCGCCACGACTTTGAGTGCGTGTTTGCCATTCAGGCCCCAAGTCAGGAGTTGCAGGAGCAGCTAAAGAAAAGCTGCGATGGAGTGATCATACTTCCGGTCTGTAACCACGACGAGGAGCGGTTTATACATGAACTTGATGCCTATATTGCCGAGGACGTGCTGGTGGTGCTGGACGGCTACAACTTCAGCACAGCCTATCAGCAAAGTATCAAACGCAAAGGCTGCCAGCTTTTCTGCATCGACGATATTTACGGCTATACTTTTGTAGCCGATGCCATACTTAACCAGGCTGGTGGCGTGAAAGCGGAAAAGTATAAAACGGCTGATTATACCAAACTTCTGCTGGGCCCAAAGTATGTCCTGCTCAGACCGCCCTTCTTAGAAGCTGCCAAAGCCGAGAGGTCTTTGCCGACCGGCGCTGTAAGCATGTTCCTGAACCTGGGCGGAGCAGACCCGCAAAACCATACACTGCAAATTGCAAAAGCCCTGAAGCAGGTACAGGGTATAGAGAAGGTAGAGGTTATTGTCGGCAGCGCCTACCAGCACCTGCCGGAATTGCAAACGTGGCTGCACCACAACCGAAAGTATAGCCTGCACCAGAACCTGAGTGCCGAAGAGATGTGCCAACTCATGCAGAGTTGTGCCATTGCCATCACCTCTGCCAGCGGCGTAGCATACGAGTATGCTTCTGTGGGTGGTTTGCTTTTCGTGCTCCAGACGGCGGATAACCAAGAGAGTCTTTATACTTTCCTGACGCAGAACGGCATTGCGCAAAAGTATGAGCAGATTGAACGAAGTATAAAAGCTGGTTTGCCCACTGCTTTTGAGCAGGCGGTAACAACGCAGCGCCAGTATTTCGACGGTAAGTCGGATGAAAGGCTAATGAAGGTTTTCTGTAACATGGCATTGGCAACAGGTATAACCATGCGCGAGGCCACCTCCAACGACCTGATGCTGCTCTTCGAATGGGCCAACGACCCGGAGGTGCGCAAAAATTCATTTAACCCGAATCCCATACTTCTGGAGAGCCACACCCGTTGGCTGCACACAAAACTGGAAGATAAGCAGGCAAAGCTTTATATTGCGGAGGCTGCCGGAGAGCCGGCTGCCCATATCCGGTTTGAGATTCTGAACGGCAAAGCCATTATCAGTTACCTGATCGGCTCCGGCTTCAGGGGCAAAGGCCTTGGGCACGTGATCCTGCAGAAGGGCGTTGCTAAGCTCCTGCAGCAAAAGCCGGAGCTTAAATTTGTGGAGGGACTGGTGCAGCAGGAGAACA
This sequence comes from Pontibacter sp. H249, assembly GCF_037892465.1. NCBI lineage: Bacteria > Pseudomonadati > Bacteroidota > Cytophagia > Cytophagales > Hymenobacteraceae > Pontibacter > Pontibacter sp. H249. Next base: position 91,443 of record NZ_JBBKTR010000008.1, read on the forward strand.
TGGCCTCGGTAAGAGCCTTCGAGAAAGCCGGCTTCAGCTACGGCACTCCGGATCCGAAATTCCCGCAGGCGCACCGTTTTGAGTTGCACCCGCAGAGCATTAATTAGATTTAAACATGATTCAGGAAATAAACATTGCGGGCCGATTGGTGGGCCCGGGTCACAGGCCATTTATTATTGCAGAGATGTCGGGCAACCACAACCACTCGTTGGAGCGTGCCCTGGCCATAGTGGATGCCGCCGCCGACGCCGGTGCCGACGCCATCAAACTGCAAACCTACACCGCCGACACCATGACACTGCCGGGTGCCTTCACCATCGAGGACGAGAACTCGCTGTGGAAGGGCCGGGAACTGTACGACCTCTACAAAGAAGCTTATACCCCGTGGGAGTGGCACCAGCCTATATTTGAAAGAGCCAGGGAGCGTGGCCTGATCGCCTTCTCTTCTCCTTTCGATGAGTCTGCGGTGGATTTTTTGGAAGAGCTAGGTGCGCCAGTACATAAAATTGCCTCCTTTGAGAACACTGACCACCCGCTGCTTCGCAAGGTGGCCGCTACCGGAAAGCCTGTGATCATGAGCACAGGAGCAGCTAAACTGACCGAACTGGACGAGGGCGTGCGCGTGCTGTGTGAGGCCGGATGCGAGCAGCTTATACTTTTAAAGTGTACCAGCACTTACCCCTCTACACCTGAAAACACAAACCTGGCGACCATCCCGCACATGCGTGAACTGTTCGGGGTACAAGTAGGCCTCTCGGACCATACCATGGGTGTGGGCGCCGCCGTGGCTGCCGTGGCGCTGGGTGCCACAGTAATCGAGAAGCACTTCACCCTGCTGAGAGCCGACGGAGGCGTGGACTCTGCCTTCTCGCTGGAGCCGCAGGAGCTGCAGGCTCTGGTATTAGAGTCTGAGCGGGCATGGCAGGCACTGGGCCATGTGCAGTACGGGGTGCAGCGGGCAGAGGAGAAAAGCCGCCTGTTCAAGCGCTCTGTCTATGCGGCCAAAGACATTGCCGCAGGTGAGGCCTTTACGAAAGAGAACATCCGCGTGATCCGCCCAGGGCTGGGGCTGGCGCCGAAGCACTTTGAGCAGTTGCTGGGGAAGCCTGCTTCCAAGGCCATAAAAGCCGGTACACCACTAAGCTGGGATATGGTGTAGCCCATGAAGAAATGGTATGCCATCTATAGTAACATACTTCACTTGCACTTTTCAGAGGGTTTCCTAAACCTTCCGGAAAGCGCCAAGGCTGCCGTTTCCCCTACCTCGCCTGTAAAGCGCCTGCTAAAAATGGCAGGTTATACTTTGGTGCGATTAATTGGTAATTTGTTTAAGCAGGTAGAGCAACCGGAAAAGCTACAGGGTAAAGTATGGCTTTATGTGGTAAGCCAGAATAACTACGACAGTTTATACTTTTTGAGAGAAGGCTTACCTAATGCCGTATTTGTAGCAGGCCAAAGCAAGGAAATCGGAAAGTATAACCAAACTGTAGCACGCATTTCGCTGCGCCGCAAAATTATTTACTACTATAAGTTCCTGCCTCTCTGCTTTGCTTTCCTAAAGTATAAAAACCGAAGCACCAAACGCCTTACAGATATACTTTTTGATGCCGTAGGGTTTTACGAAGTATACCTTGATAAACTGCAAAAGTATAAACCAACTGTCATTGTATTTGCAAACGACCATAACGCTGATGCACGTGCCATGCTGCTGGCTGCAAAGGCCTCAGGCGTTAAAACAGCCTACATTCAACATGCCAGTATAAGCCCGATCTTTCCTCCGCTGGAGTATGATTTAAATTTACTAGAAGGCCAGGACGCGCTGGAGAAGTACAAACAATGCGGTGCCATAACAGGCAGCGTAGAGTTAATAGGCATGCCCAAAGCAGATGCTTTTGTGAAGTATCGTAACCACAGTCAAAGTATAAAATTTATCGGTATTGGCTGTAATTTGATGGACGCTACCGAAGAGATTACGGCACTTGCGAGCCAGCTGGCTGGTGATTTCCCGGAGATTACAGTTATAGTTCGTCCGCACCCTCGCGACAGTCGAAATTTCGAAAGGTTACTTCACTCCTACCCTAATCTTAAGTTATCTAACAGCAGGCAAGTACCTACTTTTGACTTTCTGAAAGAACTGGATGTTTTGCTCAGCGGAAATTCGGGTATTCACCTGGAGGCGGCGCTTCTAAATATTTGGTCTATCTACTTTAACATGAACCGATCTGAGGAGCTGCACGATTACTACGGTTTTATAAGTAAGGGATTAGTTAATGAGGCTACTTCTTACCCAAAGCTACACGACATGCTGCTGCAGCACCTCCACGATAAGCCTGAAGTGTATAAACGTGCCCAGTACTTTAATGCCACCGTTGGCACTCCTTACGATGGCAGAAGCAGTGAATTGGCATTACAGCACCTAAAAGAATTCATCTTAAAATAGCATGTAACGCATATTTTACTCAATCCCAGCTTCTCTGCTCAAAAAATTTAGTTACCTAAGAAAATCTATCTTCAACATTTGCGTTAAAACCAAGGTTGGTATGCTTGGTGTATGCCTACCGGTTAAAACTATTATCATTCATATTAGCTACTCGTAAGTATTATTATGAGCTGGCCTGATTACTGAAGAAAATTGTACCAACTAGATTACATCCTCAAACATTTTCACCTTCTCTTTCCGAAGGCTAAAGATTTGCCTGTCCATTACGACACGGCAGAAGACATAGTTCACAAAAGCCGGGTAAGTATAAAAAAGTATGCCGGCGGCTTTTTTGAGCAGAAAAGGCCACGTCCACAGCAAATAGTATGGCGCGACTGGAAAGGCGTGCAAATCCCTTTTTTCTTTGATGCCGATAACGAGCAGGAATTGGTAACGCACCACGACAACGGTACCGCTAGTATAAATTATGATATTATTGCTTCTGCTTTTTACCTGTTAAGTGGCTGGCAGGAATACTATGGCCCTGAACGTGACAAATTCAGACGGTATACTTACAAGGCTAGTGTTCAGTCAAAGTATAATTTCATTACAAAGCCGGTTGTTAACTACTACTTCGATATTCTTAAGTCGGTGCTGGAGCGTGTTCACAAAGTTGATTTAAGTTATGATTTTTGGGGAAGCCAACCGTTTGCCACCTGCCTTACCAGCGACATTGACCGCCTGAACAGCGCTTGGCGCGCCGCCGGAAAACAAGCTTTTAAAGCAACAGAGTTTAAAAATGTGGCTGCCTTACTTGCCAAAAAAGCAGTGGGCAAGGATGCCTGGAACAATGTTGCAGAAGTAACAGCAGTATCAGAAAAGTATGGTGCAAAAGCAACGTTATTCTTCCTGCCAAGTAACCAGTTCTACAACGGCTACCCCAATGCAGATTACGATGTAACCAAGCCGCGTTACCAAAAGCTTATTTCTGCTATAGCCGAAACAGAACATGAAGTGGCCTTACACGGTAGTTTTGGCACCTCCAACGATTTGGTGCAGCTAAAGGCAGACCAGCGTAAATTACCCGTGCCTGTTAAGGGCAATCGCTTTCATTACCTCTGCTACCAACCCGAAAATACGGAGCAGGTGCTGCAACAAAGTAAATTGGAATACGATGCCAGCCTTGGCTTTTCTGAACACTTAGGTTTCCGTAACTCTTTCTGCCACCCCTTCTTCCCTTTCGACTTTAACAAACGTAAAGCTGCCGACTTTGTGGAGCTACCGCTTATACTCATGGATACCACTCTTTATAGTATAAACTACATGGACGTAAAATCTGATAAGGCAATGGAAGTTATACTGCCTGTTATTGAGGAGGTAATCAGATTTGGTGGACTGTTTACATTGCTGTGGCACAACGAGAACTTCTCGTCTTACTCAGAATACCCAGTAGAAAAAGGAGCGCCAACCTGGCGACAGGTGCTGGAGCAGATATTGGCAAAGCTTCGAAGCGAAGGTACCGCTTTCCTGACTTGTGCAGAGGCTGCGAGCAGTATTAGAGAAGTAGAAAGTTAGCAAGTTTGGAAGTAAATTTTTAGTAAAGTGGACGATCTCATTATAGATAATTAATTTTCTAAATAGGTCTGATTGCGTTCGTTACAATACTTAAGTATAAACTTTTACCTCATAACTCTAAACTTTTAACTTACTTGCGGTTTCCAACTGTAGCCAATGAGTAAAACCTTACAGCGCGAAGGCATCTGGAACACCGTTATCTCCTATGCCGGAATTATTATCGGGTATGTAAACACCATCCTGCTTTTCCCGAACTTCCTAAACGAGGATGAGGTAGGCCTTACGCGTTTGCTCATTTCAATATCGATGATGTTTGCGCAGTTCTCGGCCCTTGGGTTCGTAAACATGAGCGTACGCTATTTCCCATATTTTAGGAACAAAGATCAGAAGCACCATGGTTTTCTTTTCCTGCTGCTGTCGGTGCCCATGATAGGCTTTGCGGTAGTATCAGGACTCTTCCTGCTGTTTAAGCCTGTCGTAATGAATTATTACGACGACCCAGGTTCACGGCTGCTAATAGATTACTACTACTATATTATCCCGCTTTCGCTGTTTACGCTGCTGTTTAATTTATTTACGGCATACTTACGATCGCTTTTTAAAACGATTGTCTCCTCTTTTGTGCAGGATTTCCTGCTCAGGATTCTCACTACTCTACTTATCTCCGTTTATGCGCTGGGTTGGATGGACTTTCACCAGTTCGTACAGCTATACATTGGCATAAACTCTGCAATTGCGCTGGTGCTGGTGGTGTATACTTTGTGGCTGAAGCAGCTGTTTATACTTCCAAGCTGGTCTGGGCTAAAGATGATACCATTGCGCGAAATGCTATACTATGGCTTCTTCACGTTTTTGGGTAATATATCGGTTACCATTATCACCACCGTAGACCAGGTAATGATCGGCTCCTACAGCCTCAGCGACAACGGTATTTATACCACGGCTTTCTTCATGACAAGTGCCATCATGATTCCGGCACGCTCCATATTTAAGATTGCTTTTCCGCAGGTGGCCGAGTATTGGAAAGAGCAGAACATGGTAAAGATGGAGAAGCTGTACAAGCAGATCACTGTCATAAACATGATTGTAGGCTTGCTGCTGTTCGTGGGGATTTGGGCTAATATTGATAACCTATTCTCTTTTATGCCGGAAACTTATCGGGCAGGAAAGTACGTGGTGCTTTTCTTGTCGATGGCTCGTATCGTAGACCTGGCAACCGGCATTAACGGCATTATACTGGCAACCTCCGAGAAGTATAGATGGGATCTGTTGTTTAACATTGTGCTGGCCATACTTACCATCTGGACAAACTATTACTTTATACCGCTATATGGTATAAATGGCGCTGCCTTGGCCTCCATGATTTCTTATGCTACGATCAACCTGGCGAGGCTTTTCTTTGTGCAGTACATTTACAAGATGCAGCCCTTTGCGTGGAGTTCATTAACTATAACCATTATTGCCGGTGTGGCACTAGGTGCTTCGTATTTGCTGCCGTACCTCGGCAATGCGATTTTAGATATACTTGTACGTTCAGCTATGATAACAGCAATATACGGTGGGCTTATGATTGGGCTAAAAGTATACCCTGAAATGAATGAGTGGCTGAAAAAGATCGTGTTTAGCGTAACCGGTTGGAAATTATAAATGTACAGCTGTAGCTTTTAACTCATACATTCGCTCAATCATTTCTACTACTTTAAGTCCATCTTGTGCATTGGTAGTGGCGGTTGTCTGCCGGCGAAGCGTTGCAATTACATTCTCGAAAACAAACTGGTGGTTAGCTGCGCTTCCAGTATAGTTGCCATAGTTATTAGCAGGGAGGCAAGGTTTTAACTCAGGCAAAGTATAGTTGCGAATATCGCAGTACTCTACGCTGTTCATGTACTGCCCGCCAACTTTTATATTTCCGTTTTCAGCAATAATCGTGATGCTGCTCTCCAGGTTTTGAGAGTGCACCGCTGTCGTAAAGTTAAATGTGCAAAAACCGCCTTGCTCAAACTCGAACTGCAGATAACCGCTGTCCTCAAAATCAGTTAAGCCAATGTGGTTAAAGTTTTTGAACTGCCCACTTATATTTTGAATGTCGCCAAAAAGCCAGTACAGCATATCAACAAAATGGCTGAACTGTGTAAACAAGGTGCCGCCATCTTTTGCAGCCACACCACGCCAGCCGCCAGGTATATAGTAACGTTCGTCGCGGTTCCAAAAACAGTTTACCTGCACATGGTATACCTGCCCTAGCACCTTGCTCTGCACCACCTCTTTCAGCCACACAGCCGGCGGACTGTAACGGTTCTGCATCACACAAAAGATAAGGCGTTCAGCTGTCTCTGCAGCGGCTATCATTTGGTGGCAATGCGCTGCCTCCAAAGCCATGGGCTTTTCGCAGACTACATGCATTCCATGTTTAAGTGCGGTTAAGGTATTTGGGTGATGCAGGTAATTGGGCGTACAAACACAAAGCACATCAGCCTCCACCCCAGAAAGTATAAAATCTTCTAAGTTTGCGAACCTGGGCACGCCGACAAAGTCATCTTCCTGAGCAAAATCAGATCGGTTATCAATCAGAGAGACTAAGTCAGCATCCGGGTTCTGGGAAATAAGCTGCGCATGGCGGCGGCCAATATGGCCCACCCCTAGTACTGCAAACCTAATTTTTGGCGTAGAGGTTTTATCCATGGCTCTTCATAAAGTCCAACACATGCTGACAGATGTAGGTTAACTGATCCTCCTTCAGTTCTGAATGCATGGGTAAAGAAAGTACACTCTTGCTTAGCAGCTCAGATACAGGAAAATCACCGGCGTTATAACCCAAATACGCATACGCCTCCTGAAGGTGCAATGGCTCCGGGTAATAAATCATACTAGGTATATGGTTGTCGCGGAGATGGTTTTTCAAGGCATCCCTAAGCTCAGGAGCTACCGTTATAGTATACTGGTGGTATACATGAGAACTATCTGCTGACAGGTGCGGCGCTTGTATGGAAACAGTTTCAGCAAAGGCGTTATTATAGAAGCGTGCAATCTCCTGCCGGGCAGCGTTATACTCATCTACATATTTTATCTTCACGTCCAGCATAGCAGCCTGCAAGGTATCCAGTCTTGAGTTTACTCCTACAGTTGAGAATTTATACTTTTCACTCTGTCCGTGGTTTGCAATTTTCTGGATCACTGCAGCCAGTTTATCATCATTGGTGAACACTGCACCGCCGTCTCCCATTCCGCCTAAAGGCTTAGATGGGAAGAACGAGGTTGTACCAATATGGCCTATTGTTCCTAGCATCACCTCGTGCTCATCAGGCTGCACATACACTGCCCCCAGCGACTGTGCATTATCCTCAATTACATATAAATTATACTCATGCGCGATTTGCATGATTTCGTGCATAGCGGCACCTTGGCCAAAAAGATGCACCGGAATAACTGCTGCCGTGGCTGGAGTAATCATTCTTTTAACCGAAGCCGGATCAATGGTAAACGTATCTGGCAACACATCAGCAAACACCGGTTTCAAGCCCAATAATGCTACAACCTCTGCCCCAGAAACATAATTAAAAGACGGCACAATAACTTCAGCGCCAGCTGGCAGCTGCAGGGCCATCAAAGCTATCTGCAGCGCATCGGTACCATTGGCGCAAGGTATAGCGTGGCGCACCTGCAAGTAATTTTCTAAGCTGCGTGCAAAGTTTGCTACCTGTGGCCCATTAATAAATTCCATACTTTCCATCACGGCACTAAAAGCGGCATCAAGCTCTGGCTTAAGCTTGGCATACTGCGCTTTCAGGTCAACCATCTTTATATCTTCCATGCTGGCTTATTTACAGGTTAAATTAAGCAAAGATAAGTAAAGCTGGAAATTTGTAGTGGTAGTTTGCTTACTTAACAGCTATTAAAATGTTAGTAGTGTATTTACTGCTGCTACGTTGATACTTACAGGCCAACAAATACATTAGTAAAAGCACGAACATTTACTGATTGGAGCGATTGCCTTAATTTAGCTTACAGAAAAGGTAAAGCCTGTATAGATCAAATAGAAGCACGCTGCCGTAACCTGCTGTTAAGGCTTTTAGCACATGCTTTTCAGAAGCTCCAAAAGTTAGCGTAAACAAATTGGCAACCCTCATTCGCTTTAACAGAAAAGCACATTTAACAAGGTTGATGTTGTGCATTGGGTAGTGCTGGTTAAGCACTTTCAGCATTTGTATAGCCTCAGAGGTTTGCTTGATATAGTGTTCATTGGTTTCCAGCTGAGTATGCATTACCGGGTTATAAAGGTGTAAAACACGAATCCCGTTTTTCTGCAATATTAACCCTAGCAAGGTATCCTCGTGGCCGTATTTCGTTACAACTTCTGGCACGGGGTGGGCGTGCAGCACCTCTTTCTTTATGAACACATTTTTTAAAAAGAAAGATTTATAAGGATCTTTGTTGCGTTTACTATAACACAATGCCTCCCTTTTCTGTCCGTATTTCCATCTAAGTCTATACTGTGCAGGAGGAGGTACATCTGCGTAAATCATTCCTCCGATTATCACATCAGATTTGTGAGCAGCATCTAAGTAATTTTTAACAAAATTTGGAGACACCGGCAGGCAGTCATTGTCCATCATGAGCAAGTGGCTATACTTTGCATTAGCTGCCAGTTTATTGCGGATGGCGGCACGGCCAATATTTTGGGGTAGCTCAAAATAAACTACTCCTTCTTGCTTTGCCAGCGGCCGGTTTATGATTTTAATACCTTCCTCAGACCCATCATCATACAGCAGGATTTCGTAACGTATGGCAAGCCGCTTGCACTGTGCAAGAAGCGTATATACCATTGCCGTCACATCCTGGTTAAAAACAGGAATGAGTATAGATACCTCAGTAACCATTCGTTAAAGTGAATTGCTCAACTTTAGAATCAAGTACTTTCCCGTTCTCGCACTTTAGTACGCGTTTCGGGTATCTGTTTATGATTTCGTAATTATGGGTAGCCATCAAAATGGCAGTACCGCTGTTATTAATTTCTTCAAACAGCTTCATGATACCATCGGCTACCATTGGGTCAAGGTTACCGGTTGGCTCATCGGCAAAAAGTATAACTGGTTCGTTTAGCAGCGCCCTTGCAATTACAATTCGCTGTTGCTCACCTCCTGATAACTGGTGAGGCATCTTATTGGCAGCAGCATCTAATCCTACACGCATTAAAACTTCAGAAATGCGTTGCTTAATTTTAGATTTGTCTTTCCAGCCAGTTGCACGCAATACAAAAGACAGGTTCTCTGCAACTGTCCTATCGAACAAGAGCTGGAAATCCTGGAAAATAATACCGATTTTACGACGAAGATAGGGTACTTGTTTTAATGGCAGCTTCGAAATATTAAAATCTGCCACTGAAGCTGTACCTGTCAATAGAGGTAGGTCAGCATAGAGGGTTTTGAGTAAAGAACTCTTTCCACTTCCTGTGCGCCCAACTAAGTATACAAACTCTCCTTTATCAATATCAAAACTGACATTGCTAAGAACAGTATTAACATCCTGATATACGGCAACCTCGCGAAGCGAAACCACAGTAGAAGTAGAAAAACTCATATAAGGGTTAAATATCTAATTTCTGCAGTTTACCAAACTCCAATGATTCGATAAGTGCAGCAAGCGCCTCCTCTTTTCCATCCAGGCCATAACGGTCCAGGTTTTTAAGGGGTCTGTCAGCTCTAAAATAGGCAATTAAGACAAAATTATCATCCCGAAGTTGGATATAATCCGGAATTTTTGCCTTGCCTTTGACTTTGATGATGTACATGAGGTGAATTACGAATTATGAATTATGAATTACGAATTAGGAGTGCTAAGAAAATAAATACTCCGGAAGCTACCCCTAATTCGTAATTCGTAACTCGTAATTAACTTATTTGTTTCCTTTTGCGTGGTCAGCAAGGAACTGCTCCAGTCCGCTATCAGTTAGCGGATGCTTTAGCAGGCCAGTGATCACTTTTAGCGGACATGTTACAACATCAGCTCCAAGTTCTGCGCACTGCACCAAATGCATTACGTGGCGAACAGAGGCTGCTAATACCTGTGTCTGGTAACCGTAGTTTCCGTAGATGTGAACGATCTGCTCGATCAACTGCAAACCATCTGTAGACACATCATCCAGACGGCCAATGAACGGAGATACATATGTAGCACCTGCCTTAGCTGCTAATAATGCCTGGCCAGCTGAGAATACCAGTGTACAGTTTGTCTTGATACCTTTTTCACTAAAATAACGGATGGCTTTTACGCCGTCGCGGATCATAGGCACTTTTACAACGATGTTCGGGTGCAGTTCAGCAAGAATCTCGCCTTCGCGTACAATGCCCTCAAAGTCAGTTGCAATTACCTCAGCGCTGATGTCGCCGTCTACGATCTCGCAGATTTGCTTGTAGTGCGCCATCACATTGTCGTGGCCGAAGATGCCTTCCTTTGCCATTAATGATGGGTTAGTTGTAACGCCATCTAATACGCCAAGATCGTGCGCTTCCTGAATTTCCTGCAGGTTTGCAGTATCGATAAAGAATTTCATAATGCTGAAGTGTGGTGGATTATACCTACAAATCTAACGCATTAATCTAGAATCCGGAAAGTAATAGTGTGAAATTTGGGAATTGAGGTGGCCCGTTGGGGTATGGGCAAAAAAAAGTGGCAAACCGACATCGCGCCGCTACGACCGCCTACCCTTGCTACCTTCCGGTCCTGGGGGAGTTCAGCAGGAGCTGGCCGTGCCGATTTGCCGTTACAAAAGTACGAAGTTTTTATTTCAAAGCAAATGGCTTACAGGATAAAGTTTGGTTTTTGACTGAATTCGCTGGTTTGTTGTTGATGGTCAGCGGGAAAAAGATTTTTGACCGGTGATTAAGGGGATCGAAGTGATTTATGGGATTAGATGAATGACGGGTTTAATTATTCTAGCTCCACCCTTCTGCTGTTCCGGACTTCCTTGTCCGGGACCTATCTGCCGGGGACATCCTTGTCCCCCTATCTGCAGCGCCGGACTGCTTCACTTCCACTATCTCCTGCCGCGAGATTCCATTTTGTGGCTAAGTATGGGGCAAGCTTTCAGCTTGCAGAAGTATAATTTTCTCCTTCACTGTCATTTTGTAAGGATTTTGGTAAAAGGGAGGTGAAGCAATGGCTATGAAAAGGAAATATTTCTGAGTAGAAGCTTATCTGTGTGTAGCCAGCTTTTCGCCTCGCCGGCTGGGCCTCACTTTTCTCCTTGATGAGAAAAGTAAGCAAAAGAATCAAGACGCTCCAAACTCGCTGAACGCTCGAACAGTGGACCGTCATTTATGCACCTGGCCAAAGCCGTCGTTTTATAGCATCAACAGTAATTTATACTTTGTCTCCTTCGCAACGGCCGCTAGCTAAGAAGTTTCGATCCCAGTCCTTGGGTTGAGCGCCTCGAGAGGTTCCGGTGACGAGCTTCAGCGAGGCATTGCGACGCAGGAGCAAAGGAAGCGAAAGCAGCGCGATGCCCGAGGACGAGGCCTTGCGGCCTTGAGCACACCAAAGCCAGAGATGAAACAAGACACAAGTAAGACTGAGCAATAAAGTCAGCTCGATAAAATAGCAAGAAGTTTAGTCATGTAAGAATATGAGACACAGCAGCTCGACAGGAAGGTCAAAGTATAAGTATAAAATACCCCTGCTACTCTATCTCCAACCACCAATTCAATCAAAAAACAGAATCTGTTGGCAATTACTATAAAACAGCCTTACCTTTGCGCATGCCAGAAAAAATTCTCATCCTCGACTTTGGCTCCCAATACACCCAGCTAATTGCCAGAAGGGTGCGCGAGCTAAACGTATATTGCGAAATATACCCCTACAATAATGTTCCAGCCTTAACCGAAGACGTGAAAGGCGTTATCTTTTCAGGTAGCCCTTGCTCGGTGCGCGACCAGGAACACCCCACCATCGACTTGAACCAGTACCTTGGTAAGGCTCCTGTACTTGGCGTATGCTATGGTGCACAGCTTATGGCACAGGAATTAGGCGGTGAAGTTACCCCATCTACCATTCGTGAGTATGGCCGTGCACGTATCAGCGAACTTCACAACCACGATAGGCTGCTGAAAGAACTTACTTTAGGCTCGGTAGTATGGATGTCGCATGGTGATACCATTAAAGAAATACCAGATAATATCGAGGTTATTGCCAGCACAGAAAGCGTACGCGTTGCTGCCTATAAACTCCGCGATCAGGAAACCTACGGCATTCAGTTTCATCCGGAGGTAACCCACTCTGAAGAAGGTAAGACACTGCTTCGTAACTTTGTGGTGCATATCTGCGGTTGCCAGCAAGACTGGACCTCTGAGCAGTTTATAGATGCCACTGTGGCCGACCTGCAGCAACAACTAGGTAACGATAAGGTAGTACTTGGCCTGTCTGGAGGTGTGGATTCCAGCGTGGCTGCCATGCTAATTCACGAGGCTATTGGCAAAAACCTGTACTGCATTTTTGTGGACAACGGTTTACTGCGCAAAGGAGAGTTCGAGCAGGTACTGGACTCTTACCAGCACATGGGCCTGAATGTGAAAGGTGTAGATGCAAAAGACAAGTTTTATACTGCCCTGGCAGGTTTAAAAGACCCGGAGCAGAAACGCAAGGCCATCGGCAGAGTATTTATTGAGGTGTTTGATGAAGAGTCCCACAAAATAGAGGATGTGAAGTGGCTGGCTCAGGGCACCATCTACCCCGATGTAATCGAATCGATGAGCGTGAAAGGCCCGTCTGCTACTATAAAGTCGCACCATAACGTGGGTGGGTTGCCAGACTTTATGAAACTTAAAGTGGTGGAGCCGCTGAAGACATTATTTAAAGACGAAGTTCGTTTGGTAGGTAAAGCACTTAAAATTGATGATGCCATACTTGGCCGCCATCCTTTCCCGGGCCCGGGCCTTGCCATACGTATACTTAGCGACGTTACACCTGAAAAAGTGCACATATTGCAGCAGGTAGACCACATCTTTATCAGCAACCTGAAAAAAGATGGCTTGTATGATGAAGTATGGCAGGCTGGAGCTATACTCACGCCGGTACAATCGGTGGGTGTGATGGGTGATGAGCGCACATACGAAAATGTGGTAGCTCTTCGTGCCGTTACAAGTATAGATGGTATGACAGCGGACTGGAGCAGATTGCCGTATGAATTCTTGGCAGATGTGTCGAATGAGATCATCAACAAAGTAAAAGGCGTTAACCGCGTAGTTTACGACATAAGCTCAAAACCACCGGCAACTATTGAGTGGGAATAAGTATAAATGAGTGAATTTTAAATGAGTGATTGAGTGAATAAAATTTAAACTGTTCACTCAATCACTCATTTGCTCTTTCAAAAAGTTTAATTTATGAACAGAAGCTTCAGGAAAAGAATAGCAGGCTTATTACTTATAAGTGCGCTGGCACTTCCAGCCTACGCACAGGTACAAGACCCGGCAACAACATACAATAACGGTAAAGTACTGCTGCAACAGCAAAAGTATGACCAAGCCATGGCCGAATTGCAACCACTTACAAGCGGCTCTACTGCCTATGCTCCCGAAGCTTCGTACTTTTATGCCTTGGCTGCACTTAAAGGGTATAAACTGGATCAAGCTTACCAGATGCTGCTGCAATTGCAGAATAACCATCCTAAGTGGGAAAGTATGAATGATGCGGATTACCTGCTAGCCAACATACTTTTTGAGCAGAACGATTACGAAAGAGCACTTAGTAAATTGCAGGAACTGCAGGGTACACCTCTGGCCGCTGAAGCAGAAGGCCTAAAACGCTATTACTTAAGCAAGCTGAACGACAGGACTACATTTGAAGCTTTACTTCAGCGCAACCAGAATGATAAAGCATTAGCCCAGGCATTTGCTGATAAACTTATTGGAGGCTGGTACCGCCCTCAGGATAGAAGAACGCTGGAAAACATTGTAGCACGCCACAACCTTGATCGTAAGCGCTACCTGAGCAAAGAGGCATTGAGTAACCAAGGCTTTAACGTAGCACTGCTCCTCCCCTTTCAGCTAAACCAGGATTTGCAGCAAACCGCCCGCAAAAACCAATTTATCACGGATCTTTATGCTGGTATAAAGCTAGCCCAGGACTCGCTGCAGAAGCAAGGTATAACTGTAAACCTGTACAATTACGACACAAGCGCCGATACCATGAGCGTAAAACGTGTACTAGACCTGCCGGAGCTAAAACAAATGGATTTGCTGATCGGTCCAGTTTACAGATCTACGGCTAAAATGGCTGCTCGCTTTGCAGCGCAAAATAGTATAAACGTTGTTAACCCACTTTCACAGGACCTGGAGATGGTACGGGGCAACACTAATGCATTTTTATTTGAGTCTTCTGTCGCAACACAGGCAAAACAGGCGGCAACGTATGCTTACCAAACATTTACTCCCAAAACTGCGGCCATCGTATTTGAGAACGCGAAAGAAGACACCACCTTTGCATATTATTACCGCCAGCAGTTTATTAAACTTGGAGGTAAAGTAAGAACCTATCGCAAAGTAAACTCCAGCCAGGCAACTGCAACCTCTACATTATTCAAGAGCATTAATCTTGATGAGTTGGGCCACCTGGCTGTTTTTTCAGATAAAATGACGGCTGCCGTAAACGCTACAAGTGTAGTGCAGAGCAAAGCCTCTACCCTACCCATTGTTACCTATGAAAAATGGCTGGATATCGGCCAGTTAACGCTGCGTCAATTAGACAACTTGGAAGTATACTTTATAAGTCCAAAGTTTATAAACAAGCAGAGCTCAACTAACAACTGGTTCCGCAGAAAGTATGTTAGCAAGTATAACATGGCACCATCAGCTTATGCCTATGCCGGTTTTGAAATGATGTACTACTTTGGCAGAATGCTACAGGAGTATGGCCCACAGTTTAACCAGCAGATGCAGGCTACAGGAGTAAGACCTGGTGTGTTCTACTCTGGCCTTGGCTACACAGACACAAACTCCAGAAACGAAATCCGCCAAGACAACCAGTTTGTGCCCATAACTAAACTCGACAACCTACAATTAACAGTAGTAAACCCAGTATTTTAATTACGAAATTCTAACAGAATTAATACACATATGATACTAGCACCAATCAGTAACGAACTTTTCTCACGAGCTCAAAATAGTATACCAGGAGGAGTAAACTCTCCTGTTCGAGCATTTAAAGCGGTAGGAGGAAATCCACGTTTCATGGTTTCGGCAAAAGGAGCCTATATGTTTGATGAAGACGGTAACCGTTATATTGACTTCATAAACTCTTGGGGACCAATGATACTGGGCCATGCAGCTGAGGTGGTACAGGAGGCCGTGCAGAAAGCTATTCCAAATTCTTTATCTTTTGGTGCCCCTACCCGAAAAGAAATCGAGATTGCAGAGCTGATCATCAGCATGGTACCAAGTATAGAAAAAGTACGCATGGTGAACTCTGGTACAGAGGCAACTATGTCGGCTATACGTGTGGCACGTGGCTATACAGGTCGCGACAAGATTATTAAATTTGAAGGCTGCTACCACGGCCACGGCGACTCTTTCCTAATCTCTGCTGGAAGCGGAGCCATTACCCTGGGCGTTCCGGATAGCCCGGGCGTAACAAAAGGTACAGCCAACGACACACTTACAGCACCCTATAATAACCTTGACGCTGTTAAAACACTGGTAGAGGCTAACAGAGGTCAGATTGCGGCCATTATACTTGAGCCGGTTGCAGGTAACATGGGCTTGGTTACACCAGCAGAGGGCTTCTTACAAGGCCTGCGCAACATCTGTGACCAAGAAGGGATCGTCCTTATATTTGACGAGGTAATGACAGGTTTCCGGTTAGCGCCAGGAGGTGCGCAAGAACTTTACGGCGTTACTCCAGATATGAGCACATTAGGCAAAATAATTGGCGGCGGCATGCCGGTTGGCGCCTATGGTGGCAAAAAAGAGATAATGGATTATGTAGCACCTGCTGGTCCGGTTTACCAAGCCGGTACTTTATCCGGTAACCCAATTGCCATGGCAGCAGGCATGGCTATGCTCACTTACCTTAAGGAGCATCCAGAAGTATACAATCAGCTAAATAGCATAACAGATAAACTTGTAAGCGGAATGCAGCAGAACATGCAACAATTAGGCATTAACTACACGATTAACCGAGTAGGTTCTATGTTTAGCATCTTCTTTACAAATAATCCTGTAACAGATTTCGAGAGTGCGAAGACCTCTGACACCGCTCTTTTTGGACGTTACTTTAATGCCATGTTGCAGAAAGGGGTTTACTTAGCTCCTTCGCAGTACGAGGCCCTATTTGTATCTACCGCTATCACCGATAGTATAGCAGACGAATATATTAAAGCTAACCTGGAAGCTTTAAAAGAAGCTGTTTAAAGCATTTTTTATTTTAAAAATCAAATTAGATTGAACAGCTAAAATCTGTCGCCTGATTTGATTACATTTACTCTGTATTTTCTTTACCCTTATGATATTAACTGATAAGCAGATTTTAGAGGAGATGGAGAAAGGCGCCATCCTAGTGGAGCCTTTTGACCGCGCTTGCCTCGGCACCAACTCCTACGACGTGCACTTGGGCCGCTACCTGGCAACTTATAAAGACGAAGTGCTGGATGCCCGTAAACACAACGAAATTGATACCTTTGAAATACCTGAAGAAGGATATGTGCTGCAACCTGGTCGTTTATACTTGGGCGTTACCCTAGAGTATACCGAAACACATGCCCACGTACCGTTTTTAGAGGGTAAGTCTAGCGTAGGTCGTTTGGGTATAGATATACATGCTACAGCCGGTAAAGGCGATGTAGGCTTCTGTAACACCTGGACGCTCGAAATTTCTGTATCACAGCCTGTGCGTGTATATTATAGCATGCCTATTGGTCAGCTAATTTATTTCGAGGTAAAAGGAGGCATTGAGAACTATTATAACAAGAAACAGAACGCAAAGTATAATAACCGAACAATCACTCCGGTTGAATCTATGATGTGGATGAACGAGTGGTAACCTGGTACATTTTTATCTGAAAAAAGGCTGATTTATTTAGATAAATCAGCCTTTTTGGCATAATATCTGCACTATATAAGATGTAAACAATTTTACAACAAATCGGAATCATTTGAAATTCTGATTCGTTGTACAGAAACAGGAAAGAAAAACAGAATAAACTACAGAAAGGAAAAAATTATGAAAAAGCAACTTGCAATGATATGTGTTATGATAGGATGCGCTGGTGCAGCAAATGCAAACGGAGGACCTAAAGCAACAGATAAAAAAACAACTACTGTTGAAAAGAAAGTTGCAATTGTTGCCGAAAAAAGAGCCGATCACCTTTCTAACATGATGATTCGTGACCTTGGCCTGAATAACTACCAGTCTCGTAAATTAAGAGAGATAAACAAAGATGTAGTTGCTCAAAAAATGGCTGTGGAAACTACGTTTGCAGGAAACCAAACTGCAATAGATCAAAAGTGTAAGGAGATCTGCAGTGTGCGTGATGCGAAATTAGAAAGCGTTCTTAGCACCAGACAGTATAACGAGTACTTTGGAGATCGTAAAGTTTACAACCAAACAGAAGTAGACTATATGGCCAGCTTGAATCAGCAGAACGGTAATCAAACTGCATCAGCTGCCGAAGCCGAAGTTGAAAATACTGTAAGCCTTAACTAACCAAGTATCCTATAAAGTATAAAAAAAGAGCCCCGCATGCGGGGCTCTTTTTTTATACTTTAGTTTTTATTTTACAAGCAATTAAGAGTTGCCCTTCTGCTGCTGCTCTTCAATGTGCTTCATGAGCTCTTCGCAAAGGTCACGCATTTTTTTTGCCATTACATTGTCGCTTGTTGCAGTGGCAATACTCTGCGCCATCGCCCCGATTGTATCAATATAGAAATACTTCATTTCATCAACAGGCATATCCTTTGTCCAAAGGTCAATTTTCATGGTGCCAGCCTCGTCACGGTCCCAAAGCGAAATGTTGATGGCCTTAGCGAAGTGGATCTTCTCTCCTGCGTCTGTAGCTCTCCAGCTGATGGCTTCTGGAATTTTATTGTCATCTAAGGCAATGCTGAAGTATATTTCTGATTTCTTCATTTTCTAAGTTTTTAAACTTTATGCTATATATATCACGTACTATGCTTGATAACTCATAGAAGTACAAAGTTACGCGATGCGCTACGGAATAAAAACACTATCACTCATTTTTACCCTCAGCACCCTGATGGGGTGTTCCAGAGTTTTTGCACCCTCAGCTGGTAAATTACATACTATAGCCTTTTATAATACGCAAAACCTATACGATACCATAAATGATCCTCAGAAAGATGATGATGCCTATACGCCAGATGGCAGTATGAAATGGGATCAAGAGAAGTATAACCGAAAGATACAGAAAATTGCACAGGCTATTGCACCTATCGGTGGTAGCAACGGACCAGCAATTATAGGCCTCACAGAAGTGGAAAATGCATTGGTACTCCAGGACTTACTAGGAACACCTGAACTTAAAAAGGCTAAGTATGAATACATTCACTTCGAAACAGATGATCCATCGGGCCTGGACTTGGCCATACTTTATAAACCTAACACTCTCAAAGTAGAATCTCGACGCAATATCAAAGTTGATTATGGTTCTAAACTTAATTTCAGGGATATTGTACAGGTAAACGGCAAGCTGCAGGGGGAGCCCGTTACTATTTTCGTAAACCATTGGCCGCCTCGCGCTGCAACACGCCGTGGCCAGCAGGATGATAGCCGCCTCCGAATAGCAGCTGCTACTTTACGCAAAGAAATAAATGCCATACAAGCTGCCAATCCTGATGCAAATATTATTGTCATGGGCGATTTTGATGCAGAACCACGCACTAAAGTTATGGAAGAGGTACTAAAAGCGACAGGCAGACCAAATCCGTATTATAAAGAGGAGTTATTTAACACATTTTACATGCATTATGTAAATGGCCTGGGCAGCTATTTTAGCAGAGGCGATTTCAAAATGATGGATCAAATTCTGGTATCCAAATCACTTTTAAGCGGAGCAGAAATAGAGTTTGTGAGAGGATCTGCTAAAATACATGATCCGGAGGAGCTTAAATTCTTGTATGGAAAGTATAAGAACACGCCAGTTCCTACTTTTTCAGGAAATACATACTTTGGAGGAGCCAGTGATCACTTCCCAGTATACATTCAAGTAAAAAAGGCTAAACGCTAATTAAGGGCAGGCAGCATGAGGTTAAAAGTTGTACCAGTATGCTCATCGCTTTCTACAGTGATAATGCCGTTGTGCTGCTCCACTAGTTTTTGAACTATATTTAACCCAAGCCCAACCGATTTCTCTCCTCGTAACCCATGTCTGCCAGCCTGAGAGAAGGCATTAAACAGGTGAGGTTTCAGATCCTGTGGTATGCCTATTCCATCGTCTGATATTTGTAATAGAATCTGGTTATCCTTTCTGCTCAGATTAATGCTGATACTTCCGTTCTCTTTGGTAAATTTTACTGCATTAGACAGCAAGTTATCCAGCACACGTTTAAACTTATCTGAATTTATACTAGCGTAAACCGGTGCAGAAACTGCAGAAAAAGTCAAATTTCTATTATCATTTAACTGCTCCTTCCACTCTTGGTACTGCTGCTCTACAAACACGCTGAGGTCTGTTTTCTCCATCGGGTAATGGTCTCTCCCCTGCTCTGCTTTGGCCATATCCAGCAGGTCGTTGATAATAGCTTTGGAGTTTTGGCAACTTTTTTCAATCATAGACAAGTATTTGGCCTTCTCCTCTGAGTTCAGTTCTTTTAGCTTCATAAGCTTTACCAACATCTCTATATTAGAAAAAGGGCCACGAAGGTCGTGCGCCACTACACCTAATATTTTGGATTTAGCTTTACTTATTTCCTCCAGTGCTGCGTTCTTCTCCTCTATTTGCACTAACTGCATAAAATGGTTTACCCTGAAAGTGTAGTTAAGACGACTTAATAGGAAAAAGAAGATAAGTATAAATATGGATCCTGTCTGGTTGGCAATAAACTGCGCATCGCTGAGATCAAGAAACAGAACACCGATAGCAAAGGTCAAACCAACCAAAATCATAAGTGTGATTGTCTCCTTCAGCTCTAACACCCACAGCAGCGCCACCAAAATAATACCCATTAGGTACATGGTCATGTTATTGATTGGGTTACCTTGGTTTGCTACAGACATGAGCAAACAAGTGATAGCGAACATAAAGCTATAGCCAAGGTTAATGTACCTGAAGTATGGGTGTGCTTTAGGAAGTCCTTTCTTTAACAGCAAATAAATACTTAGCAGCGAAACAGAAGCAGTTAGCGCATAGCTGATGTAGGCAACCCTGAATAAAGCAGCTCCCGGAAATTTATCGGCGTAATTAAATATGCTGTTACTGCCCAGTACTGTTAGGGAGATAAATAGCCAGATAAAAGCCATCATGCGGGTGCACTTCAGGTTATGAGGTTGGTAAGAATCACTGAACGCACTAGCATTGGCGGCAGGCGCAGATCGGAATAAGTAAAGTTGCATCAAATAATGCTGAAAATAAAGTTTAGCAAATGTACCAATCAGTTATAATACTTTGCATATCAGCACTATACTATTTTTTAATATTGCACTTAACAAATTAATAAAAGTATAAAACAAAAAAAGGTGAGCGTACGGGCTCACCTTTCTCATATTATTTGTCAGTTTTTACTAAACGTAGTTGTTAAGCATTACCGGCATTACCAGCATCAGCACGCTCTCGTTCTCTTCGTTAACAATTGGCATTAATAAGCCTGCACGATTAGGTGTGGAAAGTTCAAACGTAATTTCATCAGAGTCGATGTTGTTTAGCATCTCCATCAAAAACTTTGCGTTAAACCCGATTTCCATATCCTCTCCCTCGTACTGGCAGGTTAAGCGCTCATTAGCCTCATTAGAGAAGTCTAAATCCTCAGCAGAAACTTGCATTTCAGAACCGTTAAGCTTCAGGCGAATCTGGTGCGTAGTTTTGTTTGAGTAGATAGAGATACGCTTTACAGAGCTTAACAGGTCCTGGCGATCAATTACCAGTTTGTTTGGGTTCTGTACTGGAATTACGTTTTCGTAATCAGGGTAACGCTCATCAATCAAACGACAGATCATGCGGATGTTGTCGAAGCTAAAGAAAGCGTTAGACTGGTTAAACTCTACTCTTACAGCAGTAGCCTCCGATGGCAGTGTAGACTTTAACAGCATGAAAGCCTTTCTTGGAATGATCAGGGAGGCTTCCTGGTTAGTAGCGATATCTGTACGACGGTAACGCAGCAAACGGTGTCCATCTGTTGCTACGAATGTTACATTATCGCTACGCATCTGCACAAAAATACCCGTCATGGCAGGGCGAAGCTCGTCGTTGCTAACTGCAAAAATCGTTTTGTTGATCGCTCTGCTTAGAACGTTAGAAGGTATTTCAATAGCATTGGCACCCTGTACCACTGGTACACGCGGGAAGTCAGTTGCGTTCTCTCCAGACAGCTTATAACGGCCATTTGAAGAACTGATTTCGATTGTATACGTCTCCTCGTCAATTGTGAAAGTAACAGGCTGATCCGGAAGGTTTTTCAGAGTTTCTAACAGGATCTTAGCTGGAGCGGCAATACGGCCATTCTCCTTCGCCTCCACCGGCAGCTGCGTGATCATGGATGTCTCCAGGTCGCTGGCTGTGATGGTTAGCGTGCTGTTATTGATCTCAAAAAGAAAATTTTCCAGGATTGGTACCACAGGATTATTGGTTACCACACCGTTTATACTTGAAAGCTGCTTCAGGAGAGCAGAAGAAGAGACGATAAATTTCATTATGGTAGCTATAATGTTATTTGGACAAAGTTATAAATAAATCGCATTTATGCCACCACCTAATATAGCGATTAGGCACTATTTTATGCGAAAAAGTATAAATTTTAAAAACGTTCGTATTTGTGCTTGCGCAGGTAGTAGCGGCTTACGCCAAACACTACCAGCAATACAATTGGAGCCACCAGGTTTAGTAGTTGCCAAAAGTTTTTGTCTTCTTGTACACGCACTCTGTCTAGTGGGCGTAACTGAATTTCTTTGCTGCGTACGTTAATCAGGCCTTCGGAGTCTAACAAATAATGAATTGTATTTAAGGCAAGTTCTTTATTGGCAAATTTAACATTGTTATAACGGTCAAAACCAAGCTCATAGGGTTGCCCTGTACGCGGGTTAATTTCGTTGCGTATCAAGTCGCCATCAGAAAACACAGCGATTTTAGTCACTACTCCCACCTCTTTAATTGCCGTTTGCTGGGCACCAGCTGGTGCGCGCCTGTTACGAAACAGCGAAGAGAATTTGCCTTCCAGCAAATAACCTACCGGCTGCTCCCCTTCCTGGTACTGCTCCGGGTTCACCTCCATACGGGCTTCTTCAAGTGTTATCGGAACCGGAGGCTGCAGTACTCTGGAGTATTTGGAAGTATAAACCAATGGTGTTTTTAACACACCGTCAGCTTTTACAGTATCCATGGTGCCTACAAACTTGGTGTACACAGCATCCAGGTTGCGGGTAATAGGGTGTTTACTGAAGTTGTTCAGCAGTGGGTAAAAACGCCAGTTGATCATCTCAGTCTGTGGCCTTTCTCCCATATAGCCTGTTACCATAGGTATAAATCCAGAGTTCAGGTCCATGATCATGGTAGGGTTCAGGCGCACTCCGTAACGAAAGAACAGGTCTTCGAGATTTAGGTTGTATGGTAACGCAAACATGCCTCCTGCTCCTACACTGTCTAAGTTAGCGTTCAGGGCATCCACAAAAAAAACAGCCTTACCACCGTTCATGATAAACTGATCGATTTTATACTTATCCAGTTCAGAGTATGGTGCAGTGGGCTTTGCTATGATGATCAGGTCTAGGTCATTCAGGCTCGGGATCTGGTCCAGGTCGCCGAGAGCCACACGGTAGTACTCTTGCAAAGAGCCGAGCATGTCGGTAACCTGCTTCATCTCCAGCTCACCCTGGCCTGTTATGTACCCGATGATCTTGTTGCCTGTAAAAGCCAGTTTACGTACTCCTGTAGCCAGTTCAAACTCCACTCCCTCCACCGATTGGTTCAGACGTTCATCAGCAGAGGCTGCCAAGTTACCTTTCAGGAAGTTAACAGCTGTCTCTTTGCCTTTATACTTTATAACGGCTCCCGGAAACACCAGGCGCTCTACTTGCTTACCGTCCTCCGTCGCGCGGAGGTTTGTCGGGTTAATGCCCTTCTTCGCCAGGTTCATTATAAACTCGTTGCGCTGCTGTTCGTCGCTTATATCGTTCGGATCTATGAAGTTATAGCGTAGGTTTCCGCCGGAATATATTCTAAACTCATCCAGTGTTTCTCTTACAGACTGTTGCAAGCGCTTAAAACCAGCCGGAAAGTCACCCTCTAAGTATACATCTACCACTACCTCATCCGGCAGCTGGCTTAGCATCTGTTTTGTTACAGGTGCAATAGTATAGCGCTTGTCTTCTGTTAGATCAAGGCGGAAAAAGAAGTTAGCGGCAAGTAGGTTCAGAAGTATGATACCTACCACCCATGCTGCAAATTTCAGCAGATCGGAGCTGCGCTTGCTCTTGTTTGGTGCTGTTGCTGTTACCATTTTCTGCTTTTTAATACAAGTGTAGTGGCTAGTAACATAATAGCTATTACGCTGATAAAGTATAGCACATCTCTGGAGTCAACTAAGCCTTTGCTGATTGCGCTGTAGTGGTAAGAGATTCCAAGTTGGCTGATCATGTAGCTGTAGCTGCCCCACATCGGTATAGAGGCAATCAGATCAAAGCCTGTGTAGATGATATAGCATAAGAAAACCGCTATCACAAAGGAAATAATCTGGTTACTGGAAACAGATGATGCAAAGACGCCTATGGCACAGAAAACACCAGCCAAAAAGATTAAACCTAAGTATGAACCAACCACAGCAGCAGAATCTATATTGCCCTGCGGGTTGCCTAGCACATAAACAGAATAGTAATACAGCAGCGTTGGCAGCAGCGCAAAAAGAGCCAGCAGCAGCGCGGCAAAATACTTTCCAAGTATAAGCTGCAGGTCAGAGATGGGTTTGGTCAGGAGCAGTTCGATGGTGCCTTCTCTTTTCTCCTCGGCAAAGGTACGCATGGTAATGGCCGGTATCAGGAACAGGAACAGCCAGGGAGCCATATTAAACAGCGTCTGCATGTCGGCAAAGCCATACTCCAGCACACTGCTCTCCGGAAACACCCACATAAACATGCCAATCGCCACCAGAAACACCGCAATCACGATGTAGGCAATCAGGGAGTTCAGAAAGCCGTTAAATTCTTTTTTAAGTATTGCGAACATTCTATTTTAATTATGAATGCTGAATGCTGAATGCTGAATTATGAATGAGTATACTTTGCTCCCTCACTTAATTCATGATTCATACTTTCTAATTCTTAATTCTTAGTAAGTTGTTGGAATATTTTTTCGAGTGAATTTTCTTCCTGGCGCAGCCCTACCAGCGGCCAGTTTTGTTCGGCAGCAATCCGGAATACGTTGGAACGCACATCGGCCTCTTTGCTTGAAGTGATGCGATAAGTATATCCCTGCACCGGCTCTACCCGCAACACACCCGGTATACTTTGAAGTATAGCGATATCTACATCTGCCTCAAACTCCACCACCGTTACCTTCTCGTTTTTGCCTCCTGCCTGCAGGCTCGCCACATCGCTGTCGGCCACCAATTTGCCCCGGTTAATGATCACGACCCTATCGCAGATGGCGGCAACCTCCTGCATAATGTGTGTCGAGAAAATAACAGTTTTGTTCTGCCCAATCTGCTTTATGAGAGCACGGATGTCCACAATCTGATTAGGATCCAGGCCAGTAGTAGGTTCGTCGAGTATAAGCACCTGCGGGTCGTGCACCAATGCCTGGGCAAGGCCAACACGCTGCCGGTAACCTTTCGAGAGGGCTCCTATCTTCTTTCCCTGTTCCAGCGTAAGGCCGCACAGTTCTACCATCTCCTGCACCCGTGCTTTGGCGTGTTTGCTTTTAAGTCCGTAAACCGATGCCACAAACGCCAAATACTCGTGCACGTACATATCCAGGTAAAGCGGGTTGTGCTCTGGCAGGTATCCAACATGGCGGCGTACTTCGATAGGGTTTTGCACTACATCAAAGCCATTCACTACTACTGTGCCAGCTGTTGGCGGAAGATAGCAGGTGGCAATCTTCATGGTGGTAGACTTGCCGGCACCGTTTGGCCCCAGGAAACCTAGTATCTGCCCCTGCTGCACCGAGAAAGAAATATCGTCTACGGCGCGTTGCGTCCCAAATAATTTGGTAAGGTTCTTTACTTCAACAGACAAAGTATATTAATGACTAATGTTTGACAAATGAATACTAGACAAAGGACAAAAGACTTATTAGTAATCTATTATAACGTACCAGCCTGCTGTCTTATTTAGTCGCTCAGGATACGCTTAGTGAACAACTTAATACTGCAGCAATTTGGCAAACCTATACTTTCAGCTTGGCACAAAAATCTTATTAATCTTCTAATCCAGAAATCTTAGTCCAAATCCTGATTCAAGTCCCAAAGGTATAAATATCCCGCCAAACAATTATTCTTTGCCTAATGTCTTCCTTCCTTTTGGCATTAATGGGCGCACTTCAATATCCACGTGGTGATAGTTCGGGTGCGACTCCAAAGTATGAAGTATGGTAGAGGCAATATCCTCGGGGCGCATCATGTTCTCGTTTACCGTAACGCTATCAATGTTATCGAAGAAGTTGGTTTGCACAGAACCAGGATAGATGCAGGTAACTTTAACACCGTAGTCGCGCACCTCTTTGTAAAGGGAATGCGAAATACCACGCACAGCATGCTTGGTGCCACAGTATCCCGACATTTGCTCAATACCCGTTGTGCCTGCTATGGATGAAATGTTGATAATATGCCCCTCTCCTAACTCCTTCATGCCCGGCACCACCAAACGGCTGCAGTAGAAGATACCGTTCACATTGGTTTCGAACATCGTATGCCAATCCTCTATGCTCATATCTTCCAGTAAACCAGCAATGCCAAGCCCTGCATTATTTACCAGTATCTGTATATGCGTACCCAGATGGGAAAATGTCTGGTCGAATGCCTGCATCACAGAGTCATTGTAACGCACATCGCATTCGTAAAAAAAGAAGTTTTCGTGCTCCAGGTCAGGTTTTGTTCTGCCCCAGCCTGCAACTTTGGCTCCTTTATCGAGCAAGGCCTTAACTGTGGCTAAACCTATTCCTTTGCTAACTCCGGTTACTACCGCTACTTTACCTTCTAAATTCATAGTTTCTTTATTTGATTTTATAGATCAACCCTACACGTAGTACACGCATGTATACCTCAGGGTTTGCCCCATCGTAGTTTTGCATATAGTTTGTTAAGCCATGTGCATAGCTCAACGACAAACCAAAACTGTGATAGTATGCCGCAGCACCAATTCTAGGCCTTACATCAAGCTTAGATGTGCTTAATTCATACTTCGAACTTGCCTCTTCTCCGTTAGCATAGGTTGCTTTTGCATTTTCTTCTGCATGGAAAGCTAAACCCAGGTCGGTACCAAGCGTTACGTCCACATCAAAAGCTCCGGCATTAACCCTGCGCCCAACGTATGGCGCTACATTTATCAGGTCGTAGCGGCGCTCTGTACTTCCCTCTGCCTCAAACACCCTCAGTGAGTTGTTTCTGTACTCTTCTACCCTGTTAATATTAACATTGCTTCTCAGAGACTCTACTCCTGCCTGTGCTCCAACCAAAAAGTTACTGCTGAAAACCTGCTGCACCTGTGCTGAAATACCGTAAGTGGCTGACAGCTTACTACCGTAAGATTTTTCAGTTATACCTTTAGGCCCCGGATAGTTCGGATAATAAATCAGCCTTGTTTCGCTTGCAGCAGACTCGCCACCGAAACAAGATACCCCAGAGTTTAGCTGCACGCCAACTTCCAGCTTCTGGCCAAAAGTATAAGTTGTTGCAAAAAAGCAGAGAATAAAAAGAGGTAAAGATGCTTTCATAAAGTATAGGTTGGTTAGATAATAGGTTTAATAGTTTTACTCAGCTGGTAGATTAAATCTCTAACTATTCACTCTCAACTCTTAACTTAGATATCTCCCAACTGCGGTCTGATCAGCATCTCCTCTACCACGCTATGCTCAGAAAGTATATAGGCATTATGAATAGCCATGGCAACATCCTCAGATTTCATGAAACGCTCCGGCGGCAGGTCTACACCCTCCCAGCTGGCCGTTAAGGTTGCCCCCGGAAGTATGGCTGTTACTCGTACATTATGTTCTTTGGTTTCTTCGCGCAGCACCTTGGTCATACCATACATGGCATACTTTGATATGCAGTAAGAGCCTCCATTTATATATGGAGTTATACTTGCCGTTGAGCACATATTAAAAATGTGGCCAGAACGGCGTTTGATCATATCTCCTACAAAGGCTTTTGTTATGTAATAAGCACTGTAGAGGTTGGTGTTGATCATAAACGGAAGCGCCTCATCGTCTTCTTCTGTAATCTTACCGGGTATAAAGAGGCCGCTGTTGTTTACCAGCACATCAATCTTCACCTTAAGCCCTTTTACATAGTCGATAAAAGCCTTCATTGATTCTTTATTGCTCAGGTCTGCCTCTTTGTAAAATACTTTGGAAAAAGTATGGCCCTGCTCTATCTCAATCTTTAACTTTTGCAGCTCTGATGCGTTTCGGGAACAGGTAATAATATGGAAACCATCTTTGGCAAACTGCTCTATTACAGCTCTTCCAATTCCTTTTGTACCACCTGTAACCAGAATGTATCGTTGCATAAATATGTACCGTTTTATATGTTTTGCGATTTTAAACGTAATATAGTTATTAATACCGTATTTTTGTTTAACAACATGCTTTTAAACCGCATCTGAACCCTTTATGCTGCAACACTTCGGAAAGTATCTGCTGTTTATGACGAGCCTGTTCACCAGAACAGAATCGCCGAGGATACTATTTAACAGAACCATTGACGAGGCCATACTTATAGGTATAAACTCTATTTTTATTGTGGCTATTGTCTCTACCTTTATTGGCGCCGTAACCTGCGTGCAGGTCTCCTATAACCTGAACAATGCCTTTATCCCGCGATCAACTATCGGTTTTATGGTGAGGGAAATGACTATTCTGGAACTCGCACCAACCATAACCTCCATTGTTTTGGCTGGTAAAGTAGGTTCAAGTATAGCGGGTGGTCTTGGCACAATGCAAATTACAGAACAAGTAGATGCACTAGAAGTAATGGGTATAAACTCTGCTTCTTACCTGGTACTACCAAAATTAATTGCTGCGCTGCTTGTATTTCCGTTACTTGTAATTCTAGCTATGTTTCTTTCTATTGCTGGCGGCTACGTGGCAGGCACTGTAACAAATGCCTTAACAGCCCAGGAGTATATTACGGGTATCCGGGGAGATTTTGTACCCTACAACATAACTTTTGCTCTTATCAAATCTTTTGTATTTGCTTTCCTTATCTCTTCTATTTCTTCTTTCAGAGGATACTATACTTCGGGTGGAGCACTGGAGGTAGGAGCAGCCAGTACAACCGCTGTAACAAACAGTGTAATTGCCGTGCTTATTGCAGACTTTGTTTGTGCCCAGTTGCTGCTGTAACAGCGTGTAGCATTTTACAATTTGATCAATGATAGAAATACATAATATTCATAAAACCTTTGGCGATAAGAAAGTGCTGGATGGCATTAGCGGTGTTTTTGAAACCGGTAAAACCAATCTGCTTTTAGGAGCCAGCGGTACGGGTAAAAGTGTGCTGTTAAAGTGCATTGTTGGCTTGATTAAACCAGATCTTGGAAGTGTGACCTTCGATGGCACATACTTTACCAATAACAAGCTGGATATACGCCAGGAGATTCGTCGCAAAATTGGTATGCTGTTCCAGAGCTCTGCCCTCTTCGACTCTATGACAGTAGAGGAAAACGTGATGTTCCCGTTAAAGATGCTTGCCAAAATGCCTAAAGACGAGCGCCTGGACCGGGTGAATTTCTGTTTGAAGCGTGTTGGTCTGGAGAATGCGAACAAAAAAATGCCTTCTGAATTAAGCGGTGGCATGAAAAAGCGTGTAGGTATTGCCCGCGCCATTGCCCCAGATTGTACTTATTTGTTCTGTGATGAACCAAACTCAGGCCTGGACCCACTTACAGCACTCAAAATAGATGGCCTCATCAAGGAGATCACGGAAGAGTATAACATCACAACCATAGTAGTTACTCACGACATGAACTCCGTGATAGAGATCGGTGATAAGATCATGTTCCTGTACGAAGGTAAAAAGCTCTGGGAAGGCACCCGCGACAACATACTGGATTCAGACGTACCTGAGCTGAATGAATTTATTTTTGCTAACCGCCTGATGCGCGATGCCAAGAAAGTGGAGGAAGGAGAAGCCTGAAAGTAAGACCTTAGCATAAAAGCAGAAGCCCCTGCCGTTATCACGGCAGGGGCTTCTGCTTTTATGGATCTAGTATCAGCTTATAAGCCGTACAGCATACCTGATACAGTAGCTGTCATCATACAAGCTAAAGATGCACCTAACAGCGCCAGAAAGCCTAATTTAGAAAGGTTGCCCTGCTGGCTAGGAGCCATACTTCCGATACCACCAATCTGTATGGCAATGGAGCTAAAGTTAGAGAAACCACACAGTGCGTAAGTAGCCATGATCAGCGACTTAGGAGAAAGCAGGTTATTATTCTTCATTTCAGCCAGGTCCAGGTATGCTACGAACTCATTAATAGCAGTTTTCTGTCCGAGCAAGCTACCCACTAGCAGCGTGTCCTGCCATGGCACCCCCATGATAAAAGCAAATACTCTAAAGATCTGGCCCAAAATATACTGCAGTGAGAAACCTGAGAACCGGCCATCTGTGCTCGCAACTACCCATCCGTTAAGACCTGTCAAGTCGCCTACCACGTCTGTTAACAGGTAATTTACAAGTGCAATCACAGCAATAAAGGCTAATAACATACCACCAACGTTAGCAGCTAGTCTAAGGCCGTCAGCAGCACCTCTTGATAGTGCATCCACCAGGTTTACACCCAGTTGCTCTTTGTTCATCTCCAGCTCTGTATGTATTTTATCGGCCTCTGTTTCAGGTACCAGAATTTTAGCCAGTACAATACCGGCTGGTGCGTTCATGATTGAAGCTGTAAGCAGGTGGGCTGCAAAAATGGCTTTCTGCGCTGGGTCATCTCCACCTAAAAAGGCAACATAAGCTGCCAGTACACCACCAGCCAGTGTTGCCATACCGCCAGTCATAAGACACATCAACTCAGAGCGCGTCATGCGGCTAATAAACGGACGCACGAGCAATGGCGCCTCTGTCTGACCTAAGAAAATGTTACCTGCAGCAGACAAGCTCTCAGCACCTGACAAACGCATACCCTTCGACATAACCCAGGCAATACCATACACGATCTTCTGAAGTATACCCAGATAGTACAAACCAGCCGATACTGTAGAGAAGAAAATGATTGTAGGAAGTACAGAGAAGGCAAAAATGAAACCTAAGCCAGCATTTTGAGATGGATTGGCCAAGTTACCGAACAGAAACTGAGCACCAGCCTGCGAAAAATCCAGGAACGTTACAAAGCCACGGCTAACTGCTGCAAAACCATCTGCTACCAGAGGCACCTGAGTAACCAGTACGCCAAATAAAAGCTGAAGAAAAACACCGAAACCAACAAGCTTCCAGTCAATTCGTTTTTTGTTTTTTGAGAACAAGAAGGCAATGGCCAAAAGGACGAGTAACCCGATGACCCCTCTAAAAATATCGTACATGCTGTGGCTAAAAATTTGCCAAAAGTAAGCCTAATATCTATTAAAACAAAAAGTCCTGCACCAGATAGGCACAGGACTTTTTGTAATTCCTATATTGTTAAAATCAGTTTCGTTTGTTCAACTCGTCGCGAATCTTAGCCGCACGTTCATAGTCCTCTTTCTCAAGGGCATCGGTCAGCATTTTGTTCAGATCATCAACAGAAGTCTGGCTAAGAGACTCTTTCGTAGTTGAGGTTGGGGTAGAACTGCTTTTTACAGCCATTTCTTCGCTCTCCTCCTCTTCTTCCTCCAGATCGCTAAGTATAATGCCAGCTTCGGAAAGCACACTTTCCACGGTATAGATCGGAACTCCAAAACGTAAACCAATAGCGATGGCATCAGAAGGGCGGGCATCCAATTCAAACTCTCTGGAGCCATTGGTGCACATTATTTTAGAATAAAACACCCCTTCTTTCAGGTCTGAGATCAGGATCTCAGTTACCCTTACATCCAACTCCTCAGCAAACGACTTAAACAAGTCGTGCGTTAGTGGCCGGTTTGGATTAATTTTCTCGATCTGTATGGCAATAGATTGTGCCTCAAACATGCCAATAATGATTGGCAACCTTCTATTTCCGTCTCTTTCACCTAAAACAAGAGCAAACGAACCCGTCTGCGATTGGCTTGATGAAAGCCCGAGTATCTCTAACTGAATTTTCTTCACAGTATTCTTCTAAGTCTATTTGTCTAAAGCCTTGGCAGCTTCAATTAATTTAGGAACTACGTCGAAAGCGTCTCCAACGATGCCATAATCGGCAGCTTTAAAGAACGGCGCTTCCGGATCCTTATTAATAACGACAATCACTTTAGAAGAGTTAACCCCCGCTAAGTGCTGAATTGCACCGGAAATACCGATGGCAATGTACAAATTAGGGCTAACGGTGATACCTGTCTGGCCAACGTGCTCGTGGTGAGGTCTCCAGTCCAGGTCAGACACAGGCTTAGAGCAGGCTGTTGCAGCACCAAGTGCCTTCGCCAGATCCTCTACTAAATGCCAGTTCTCAGGACCTTTTAAACCACGGCCACCAGATACAACGATCTCAGCCTCTGGCAAAAGTATACCTCCGTCTGTATCCTGCATTACTGTCTCTTTCGGGGCAGCAGCAAAATCAGCGTCGGCAAGGTCGGCAGATAGTTTTTCTACTGTAGCATTTGCACCGCCTGTGTGCGCTACTTCAAATGAATTTTTCTTTACAGCGATGATCTTCACATCAGAAGTAAGGTTTACATCAGCAAACGCTTTACCTGAGAACACACCGCGCGTTACTACAAACGAGCCGCCATCCGTGTTTGGCAGGGTTGTTACGTTCGTGGCAAGCGAGCCATTTAAGCGCACTGCCAGCTTAGAACCTACAGCAGCACCGATGTTCGAGTTAGAGAACACCAGTACTTTAGCGCTTTCCTGCTGGGCTGCTTTAGCGATTACCTTAACATAGGCATCAGCCACAAACTGCTTTAAACGGTCATCGGCATCATACAATACTTTGCTTATACCATGCTCACCAAGTTTGGTAAGGGCATCTTCGTGTACCTCTCCGATAGCTACGGCGGTGGCTGTTGTGCCCATTTGCTGCGCTACCTGGCTGCCGTAAGAGGCTGCCTCTAGCGAGGATTTTTTGATCTCTCCGTTAAGACCTTCTACAAATACTAATACAGACATGGTTATAGTACTTTAGCTTCGTTTCTTAATAATTTAATCAGCTCTCCTGCGTTCTCGGCGTCAATCATTTTAACACCACCTTTTTTCTCAGGTTTGCTGAAGCCTACATAATCTGCTTTTGCTTCAGCGCCAACTGGCTCTCTTACAGCTAAAGGCTTTGTACGGGCCGTCATAATACCGCGCATGTTCGGGATTCTTGGCTCCGACATTGGCTGCTGTGCGCTGGCCACGAAAGGCAGCTTCACTTCCACCACTTCTTTGCCACCCTCGATCTCACGCTCCAGGCGTGCAGTGCTGTCGTCTACCATATCCAGTTTAAAGGCTGGCGTTACAGACGGGATGCCCAGCATCTCGCCTACCATGTTGTGTACCTGAAAACCGTTATAGTCGATAGACTCTTTGCCCATCAGGATCATATCGTAGTTGTTTTCTTTGGCAACGGCAGTAATTTGCTGTGCTACAAAGAAAGCATCTTTAGGATGTGCGTTAACACGGATGGCGTCGTCTGCTCCAATTGCAAGCGCCTTGCGGATGTTCGGCTCAGCATCGGCCTCTCCTACATTCAAAACGGTAACGCTGCCGCCCTTAGCCTCTTTTAGTTCGATGGCTCTGGTCAGTGCGTATTCATCCCATGGGTTGATAACAAACTGAACGCCATTTTTGTCGAACTCTTTGTTATCTCCTGTGAAGTTGATCTTCGAAGTAGTATCGGGAACGTTACTGATGCAAACTAATATTTTCATGGTTAGAAATGTTAGCTTATTAAAAGTTAAATTTGTGCGAAGTTAGTTAAAATATAGCCAAATCGAAATGTCTCAAAACAGATTAGAACAACTTTTCAAATTCCTTGAAGAGGACCCGAATGACGCCTTCACGTTGTATGCCATAGCAACCGAGTATCGCAACATTGATAAACAGAAAGCCATGGAGTACTATGAAAAATTGCTAGCCGAACATGAGAACTACGTAGGTACGTATTACCACGCAGCCAAACTATACGAAGAGTTTGGACAGAACGATGTAGCAGAACGCATTTATAAAAAAGGAATGCAGATTAGCCGGCAAGAAGGCAACCTACACGCTTTCTCTGAACTGCAGCAGGCTTACAATAAAATGATGGGCCTGGATTACGAGGATGACTAGTATTCCCCGTCTGCTTGCATCAAAAATAGTATGCATGCAGCATATTTACAAGTACTATTTATAAAACTGTTGTAGCTTTATTTTGTTGCGAATAATTTTATGTAAATCAGGATTTTCAGGATTTCCTCTAGGGTATACACATCTAGTTAGTGCCATGAAGTATAATTTTATCAGAACAAACCGAATAAGCCCCTATAAAACGGTTAAAACTATACCTTGTAAATTAAAAGAGCAGCCCTTACAGGCTGCTCTTTTAATTTATACTTATCCGCAAACATGCTCCAGAAATCTAACCTTTGTGCTGCCGGGCACAAGTTTTAATCCTTTAGGTATGCCGTGGTGTGAATCTTTATAGTGGTTTGCAAACCATACTTTGTAGCTTTCCTCATCGGTCCAGTAAGTCATTAACCAGATCTCATTTTCGTTATCCTGCGGATACATTACTTCCAACTTCAGGAAACCGGCTTCATCATCAACCATGTGTGGCCTATTTTTAAAGGCCTCTCTTACCTCTGCGGCCATATCGTTGGCTATGGTAAATGTACTCAGGGCTATAAACATGTAATTAATTTAAAGTAAAAGTATACTTCAAGCTACCGTAAAGTAGGCCCGAAGTTTTATAAAGGTAAGGGAATAAAACTAAGTAAGATAAAGTAAGGGCACAAAGTATAAACGTAGATAGATTATAAGTATCATTACTCATAAAGTTGTAAAAAAGTCATACCTCTTTATAAGAAAAAGCCGCAACTGCAAACCAGCAGCTACGGCTCTATACTTAAGTTTATACTTTTTAATTCAAGGTGAGTACCAAGTCATCGGTATTCACCAGCGAGCCTTCCGGCAGATGCACGGCACCAACCATAGTATCCTCTGTGGCGGTAATGGTGGTTTCCATTTTCATGGCTTCGATGATGAACAGCGGTGTATTCTTCTTCACCTTCTGCTCCTTCTCAACCAGGATCTTCGACAGCATTCCCTGCAGCGGTGCTCCCACATGTTTCGGATTGCCTTTCTCGATCTTCTGGTGCTGCACGCGCTCTACCTTCACGGAGTTGTCACGTACCTCAATGTTTCGGGTCTGGCCGTTCAGTTTAAAGAACACAGTGCGCATACCGTCCTCATTCACCGGCCCCATCGACTGGAACTTGATAACGATAGATTTACCGCGCGCAATGTCTATAATGGCCTCTTCGCCGGGCTGCATGCCGTAGAAGAACAAACGTGTCGGGATCTTGGAAACATCGCCGTACAGTTCGTAGTGCTTATGGTAATCTTCGTATACTTTCGGGTACAGCTGGTACGACAGGAAGTCCAGGAAAGTAGTTTCCTTACCAAACTTCTCCTGAAATAACTCAAACTCCTTGTCAAAGTCAATCGGCTCCAGGTGCTCGTTTGGTCTGTCGGTAAACGGCTTTTCATCTTTCAGCACGATCTCCTGTATCTTTCTAGGGAATCCGCCCACTGGCTGGCCTAAGTTGCCTTTAAAGAACGACTGCACCGAATCCGGGAAGGATATCTGATCGCCGCGCTCCAGCACATCTACCGGCGTCAGGTTATTCGATACCAAGTATAAAGCCATATCCCCTACTACTTTGGAGCTTGGCGTTACCTTTACAATATCCCCGAACATGGCATTTACCTCGGCATAAGTTTCTTTGATGGTTTCCCATTTATCACCCAAGCCTAATGCATTTGCCTGTGGCCTTAAGTTAGAATATTGCCCTCCCGGAATCTCATGGTGGTATACTTCAGCTGTACCTGCTTTCAAGCCAGACTCGAAAGGATAGTAATACTCACGTACTGTTTCCCAATAGTTGGAATGGCGGTTCAGGCTAATCTGGTCAAATTCGCGGTGGCGCTCCTGGAAACGCATCATCTCCACAACTGAGTTAAAGTTAGGCTGCGATGTTAAACCAGACATAGAACCCAGCGACACGTCTATCACGTCTACGCCAGCCTCGATGGCTTTCAGGTAAGTAGAAGATTGAATAGATGCTGTATCGTGCGTGTGCAGGTGGATCGGGAGTTTTATCGTATCGCGCAGCGCCTCTACCAGAACCGTAGCCGCATAAGGCTTTAAAAGGCCAGCCATATCTTTAATGGCAAGTATATGCGCCCCGGACTCCTCAATCTGCTTTGCCAGCTGTAAGTAGTAATCCAAAGTATACTTTGTCTTGGCAGGATTCAGGATATCACCGGTGTAGCAAATGGCCACCTCTGCCAAACCTTGCGTGCGTTTGCGCACAAAGTTGATGCATGGCTCCATACTTTTCATCCAGTTCAGTGAGTCGAATATCCTGAAAACATCCACCCCCGTCTCCCACGACTTCTCTACAAAAGACTCAATCAGGTTGTCTGGGTAAGCCTTATACCCTACCCCGTTAGAGCCACGAATAAGCATTTGCAACAGTATGTTTGGTACGGCTTTCCTTATTTGAGCCAGTCGGTCCCATGGGTCTTCGTGCAGGAAGCGCAGGCAAACATCAAAGGTAGCGCCGCCCCATACTTCCATACTAAAAGTTTGCGGATGATCTTTGGCAAAGCCCTCTGCGATCTTCAGCATATCGAAGCTGCGCATACGAGTTGCCAGCAGCGACTGGTGCGCATCCCGGAAGGTGGTGTCGGTGTAATGGATAAGCGGGTCGTTGCGCAGCCATTTCGAAAACTCGTCCGGCCCTAGCTCCGTCAGCAGGTCTTTGGTGCCTTTCTCGTAAGGTTGAGCCAGTCGCTGGCCAAAAAAATCCGGCTTACGCAGCACCTTGTCCTTGTCTACCTTTTTCACATCCGGGTTACCGTTCACGATCACGTTACCTAGGAAAGTAAGCATCTTCGTAGCCCTGTCCTTGCGCTGCTTAAATACAAATAGCTCCTGATGTGTTTTGATGAAATCTACTGTGTACTCACCGGAAATAAACTCAGGGTGGTTAATGATGTTCTGCAGGAACTGTATATTCTGCTTCACGCCCCGGATACGGAACTCATCCAGTGTACGCGACATTTTCATGGCGGCATGGCGCAGCGTAGGTGCATGAGCCGATACTTTTACAAGCAAAGAATCGAAGAACGGGCTGATCTTGGCACCTTGGTATACACTGCCCTGGTCGAGACGTATACCGAAACCACCTGCACTACGATAGGCGATAACAGTACCATAGTCTGGCTTAAAGTCGTTTTCCGGATCTTCGGTGGTAATGCGGCACTGGATAGCCACCCCGTTGGCACGCACTTTATGCTGCGGTCCCAACAGTACCTCCTCGTTGTCTAGTGGATAGCCGTCGGCAATAAAGATCTGAGTTTTGATCAGGTCGATGCCGGTTATCATTTCCGTAACCGTGTGCTCTACCTGGATGCGTGGGTTTACCTCAATGAAGTAGATGTTGTTCGTATGCGGCTCCACCAGAAATTCTACTGTGCCTACGTTGTTGTAGTTTACAGCCTTACATATTTTGATGGCGTAGTCATAGAGTTTCTGCCGTGTCTCCTCGTTCAGGGTAATGGCCGGGGCCACCTCCACAACCTTCTGGAAACGACGCTGCACTGAGCAGTCACGCTCAAACAGGTGTGTTATGTTGCCAAAATTATCAGCCACAATCTGTACCTCGATATGCTTCGGGTTCTCTACATACTTCTCCAGGAAAACCGTGTCGTCGCCAAATGCTTTTAGAGCTTCGTTCTTAGCCTCAAAAAAGCCTCTTTCCAGCTGCTCATCATCCCGGATCACGCGCATACCACGACCACCGCCACCCGCTGCCGCTTTCAGCATAAGCGGGTAACCAATGCGGTGCGCCTCTTCAAGGGCAGTCTCGTAGGTGTTTAGATCCAGCGTATTGCTTTGAATAATTGGCACTTCGCAGCTTTCGGCTACTTTTTTGGCAGCGATCTTATCTCCCAAAGAGGCCATTACCTTAGGCTTAGGACCTATAAAAATGATCCCGTTATCGGCACACTTCTGCGAAAAATGCTGGTTCTCTGATAGGAAACCATAGCCAGGGTGAATGGCATCCACACCATTTTCTTTGGCAATTCTGATAATGCCATCGATGTCGAGGTAGGGTTGCAGCGGTTGATTGTCTTTGCCAATCTGATAAGCTTCGTCGGCTTTGTAGCGGTGCAGCGAATAGCGGTCTTCGTAAGTATAAATTGCCACTGTTTGGATATTAAGCTCCGTACAGGCACGCAAAACACGAATCGCTATCTCGCCACGATTAGCAACAAGTACTTTTTTTATTTTCATACAAGGTGAGATGAAGTAAGTTTTTTTTGATTAAAGGGTTTTGTGATGATAATCCGCAGGGAAAACAGCAGCGCCTTTCAGCGCCTGCCCGGGATAATAGATCACTTTTAAAAACACCTGTTCTTACAGCATTTTTCCTTATAAGGTTATAATTCAATTTCTGCTATACTTTTACACTTTTAAATGTACAACATCAGGTGCAGCAGAAGCCTTGAAAAACTGCAAAGAAAGTGACCGTTCAGAAGTGGAGCGCCTCTGTTATTTTATCTTTAGCACCTTATACAAAACCTCTCCCGAACAAATTCATCCTGCACCGGTTATTTCAAAAATTGCAAAGTATGCCAGTAGAAAATAAGATTATACTTGTGGTAGGTGCCTCCTCAGGCATCGGCCTTACCATTGCGCAAGCCTTAATAAAGGCCGGGGCTGAGGTTATCACTGCTTCCAGACATGTGTCTGATGAGCTGAAACAATTGGGCACAAAGCACATTCCCCTAGATGTACTACAACTAGACAACGAGCTGCAGGAGCAACTACCAAACAAACTGCACGGATTGATTTACTGCCCCGGCAGCATCCGCCTGAAGCCTTTCGAACGCCTGCCTCTGGAGGATTTCCGCAAAGATTTGGAATTAAATGTATTGGGAGCTATACAGGTTATCAAGGCGGCAGTTCCTTTGCTCAAGAAGGCTGAAGGTGCCAGTGTGGTCCTCTTCAGCACGGTTGCTGCCAAGCTAGGAATGCCCTTCCATACCTCCATTGCCACGGCCAAAGCCGCTGTAGAAGGTCTTACGGTTTCCCTGGCTGCCGAATATGCTTCCGCCAACATACGCTTTAATGCCCTTTCGCTCTCCTTAACCGATACGCCACTAGCCGGTCAACTCCTCAACACCCCGGAGAAATCGGAGACTGCCGCTAAACGCCACCCTTTGGGCCGCATAGGAAAAACGCAGGATGCCGCAGAAGCTGCGCTTTACCTGCTCAGCGACGCCTCCTCCTGGATGACAGGACAGATCTTGCACCTGGATGGCGGTATGAGCTCCGTAAAACTTTTGTAGTTGTACTTATACTTTACCTGACTGTTATTGGAATCGATTTCAATCTTTTGGTTTCGCCGTGACCTACGCTTGCATGATAATGCTGGCCTTTACCATGCCCTGCAGCAGGAGCACCCTGTGCTGCCGCTTTTCATTTTCGACCGCGATATACTAGACGAGCTCCCGGACCGTGACGATGCCCGTGTCAGCTTCATCCACAAAACCGTAACAAAGCTCCAGCAAGACCTACATAAATACGGCAGTTCATTACTTGTAAAGTATGGGCGACCAAAAGAGGTTTTCAAAAAATTGATGGAGGAGTACCAGGTGCAGGCAGTATACACCAACCGTGATTATGAGCCTTATGCCCGCCAGCGCGACAAGGAGATTTATGAGTTGCTGCAGGCGCAAGCTATTCACTATAAATCTTTTAAAGACCAGGTAATCTTTGAGCGGAATGAGATTATGTCCAAATCAGGCAGTCCTTATAAGATATACACACCTTATAAAAATACATGGAAGAGTGCCTTTAAACCTGAAATGGTGACGTCATATCCAATGAAGAAACATTTCAGCAACCTTCATCAATGTGTCCCAAACCCTGTTCCTTTACAGGAGATGAATTTTATTCCCTCTCTCATACCTACACCCGATCCTAAGCTAGCCACGGAACTACTGCAACAGTACGCTGAGAAGCGAGATTTGCCGGCACAGGACGCCACCTCACGTATTGGACCGCACCTGCGCTTTGGCACCGTTAGTGTACGAGAGGCGGTGGCATTGGCATTTAAGCACAGCGAAGTCTGGTTGCAGGAGCTGATCTGGCGCGAATTCTTTATGCAGCTGCTCTACCATTTTCCAGAAACCGCCGAAGAAAGCTTCTACCCAAAGTATAGAGGCATTGCCTGGCGCAACAATGAAGAAGAATTTACCCGCTGGTGCGAAGGCAAAACCGGCTTTCCGTTAGTTGATGCCGGCATGCGGGAACTGAGTGCTACCGGCTTTATGCATAACCGGGTGCGTATGGTGGTGGCCAGTTTCCTGATAAAAGACCTGCTGATAGACTGGCGGTGGGGAGAGCTATACTTCGCCCAAAAGCTGCTGGACTATGAGCAGGCCAGCAACATCGGCAACTGGCAATGGGCCGCTGGCACCGGCGCTGATGCACAACCCTATTTCCGTGTCTTTAACCCTGACGGCCAGATTAAAAAGTTTGACAAAACCTATGCCTATATAAAAAAATGGGTACCGGAGTTTGGTACAGCGGCCTACGCCAATCCTATAGTAGACCATAATTTTGCCCGCGATCGGGCCATCACTGCTTATAAAAAAGCAATTGCCGAAACAGCTGCCGTTTAATCCCGCAGCTTGCGGTATTTTTCTCATAGGACAGGTGTATAAGCTCATCCGTTCTTTTTCTATTTAATACGATATACGCTGCACAGTTTTCAAAGCTTTCATGTTATGTTTTTCCTGAATTGTAGCTGGAGCTGTGTATCTTTGGCTGATGCCCCGGTTCAGAAACATATTGGCTCTGTTAGCCCTCCTGATGTTGCCCTTCACTACAAGAGCTGATAGTGCAGCTGTAACGCCTGACACTACAACCACTGAAATCAACCGGAGTAGATTGTACCTGTTAGGTGGTGGTTTTGCCGCAGGCTATACGGGTATGCTGGTGTCGCTGAACAATGCTTGGTACAAAGATCAGGAGCGTACAGATTTCCACTTTTTTAACGATAACCGCCAATGGAAGCAGATGGATAAAGCCGGACACTTCTGGGGCGCTTTTCAGCAGAGCCGTGCAGGTATAGATTTATTGCGCTGGGCCGGCGTCCCCGACAAGAAAGCCATACTTTACGGCGGCCTTACCGGTATTATTTTACAAACTCCGATTGAAATTTTTGATGGATATCAGTCGGATTACGGTGCATCTGTAGGCGATTTGGTAGCAAACACTATAGGCTCTGCAGCTGCTGTTGCCCAGGAGCTGGCGTGGCAGGAAGTACGCATCATGCCTAAATATTCGTTCCATACAACCCGCTATGCTGCCGTGCGGCCTAATGTACTAGGTAGTACTCTTGCCGAGCAGGCCCTGAAGGATTATAATGGGCAAACTTACTGGCTATCGGTAAATGTTGGAGATTTTCTGAAAGAGGAAAGCAAGTATCCGAAATGGCTAAGTATTGCAGTGGGTTATGGTGCAGAAGAAACAGTATACAATAGCAGCAACGGAAACCGTGCAGCTGGTTTTGATGCCCACCGGCAGTTTTACCTAAGCCCAGACCTTAACCTGATGCACTTTAAAGGCAAGAGCAAAGTATGGAATACAGCACTATATGTTTTAAGCATTATTAAGGTACCGGCACCGGCATTAGAGTATAATCGCAAAAACGGCTTTAAGGTACATCCGCTATACTTTTAATGCAGCACTGCCTGCTTAAAGATTCGTATCTTTGCTATAGAAGCTAATCCTATTGCTATACCTTTAGCAGTGCGATTTGAAATAAAACACAAGGAACAATAAGAAAATGAACGTAGGAGACCGTGTGCGGTTAATGTCAGGACGTGAGGAAGGCATTATTACCCGCATTTTAGATAATAATATAGTAGAGGTTGCCATCGACAACGATTTTACCATACCGGTGGCACGCCGTGAGGTAGTAGTAATTGCCGCTGAAGAAGAAAAATACCTCAAAAAAGAAGAGGAAGATTTTAAGCCGATCTCAAAAAGAGAACCATTAGCGCCTGTACTGGCCACGCAAGGCATTTACCTGGCACTGGTGCATCAGTCAGAAGAACTGTTGGCAGTAACTGTTATCAACAACTCTGATTACGACCTGTTGTTTACCTCCGGCGAAGTGCGTGAAAACAAGTATCGTGGCCTGCAAAACGATAAACTGGCTCCAAAGGCTACACGTGTAATCACGCATTACCACCTAAAGGACTTCGAAAAATGGCCAAGCCTGCTGGTCCAGTTTATGCAGCACCGTAACGGCAGCCCTACCCTATTTGAACCAGTAACAAAGCGGGTGCAGTTTAGGGCTAACTCTTTCTATAAGAGCAAAAAAACGGCTCCAGTCATTAACAAAGAAGCTTATCTTTTCCACCTCGACCAGAAGCCGGTCGCTGTAAATCCTGATAAAATAAAGGAACAATTGGCAGAGGCAACAGAGCAGCATCCTAATTTTAAATTAACTGCCCCGGAGCACGAGGTTGACTTGCACATCGAGAAACTAACCGATGACCATAGCGGTTTAAGTAACAGCGCTATACTTAAACTGCAACTGGAGAAGTTTCAGGACGCACTGGACCGCGCTCTGGCGACTAACATGCACGAAATTGTATTTATACACGGTGCCGGAAACGGTATACTTCGCAAAGAAATTCAGAAGCTGCTTAGCCGTATCCCAGGCATTAAATATTTTGAAGATGCCAAAAAGGAAAAATTCGGCTACGGCGCCACTTTGGTGAGACTCAAGTGAGTTAGAGAGTTTGTGAGTTAGAGATTTTAGGAGTTAAGGCTAATAACTTTTTAACTCTCTAACTTTCTAACTCCCAAACTTAGACTAACTTTGCATTATAAAACTTAACAGCAAGCCGTCTTATCGCTGCTCTTTTAGAGGAGAGGAAAGTCCGGGCAGCGCAGAGCATCCTACTTCCTAACGGGAAGGGGCTTTTCTGGAGACGGAAAGGCTACAGCTAGTGCCACAGAAAATTACCGCCACTTGCAAAAGTGGTAAGGGTGAAAAGGTGCGGTAAGAGCGCACCAGTGGGCAGGTGACTGACCCAGCTGGGTAAACCTTAGGAGTTGAAAGACCAAATAGGCTGACAGCGCCTTACTACGGTAGGGCTAAGGGCTGCTCGTCCGATGTCAGTGGGTAGGTCGATGGAGCCTGTGCGCGAGTGCAGGCCTAGATAAATGAT
Source organism: Pontibacter sp. H249 (assembly GCF_037892465.1). Taxonomy (NCBI): domain Bacteria; kingdom Pseudomonadati; phylum Bacteroidota; class Cytophagia; order Cytophagales; family Hymenobacteraceae; genus Pontibacter; species Pontibacter sp. H249. The sequence goes on from NZ_JBBKTR010000008.1 coordinate 134,361, forward strand.
AAGACGCACGCCTTTGGGCGTAGCGACAGAACCCGGCTTATAGGCTTGCTGTTAACTTTTATACTTTCTCTATCTGCTTTAAAGTATACTTTTATACTTTCTCCTATACTTATACTTTTGATCCTCTTCTCCCCTGCTTGTATGGCTTAAGCATATTTATGCATATCCACCCGCTCATATTCAAAAGTATAACTCAATACTATACTTAACATAATTAATTAACTAAAGATAAAACAGACTTGTATTCGGAACTGGCGGCCATCTTCCTTATCTTTGCGGCGCAATAATACGAATACCATGCTTGACCTAACCCTATACGATCCGTTTGAGAAAATGCAGTTCACCGACACAAACTGCTTTTTGTGCGGCACCAGCATTACTACCGAGCACAGGGCTCCTGTGTTTGGCGAGTGGCTACAACGAAAGTATAATCTTGAAAACAAAGAACTTTTACTCTTAGATAAAAGCGTCACCACCTTCAATCAGCTTAGTATCCCCTGCTGCGACCGCTGCCATACGCACTATCTGTTGCCCCTAGAGGCCGAAGTAGAACATGCTGCCGCAAAAGGTTTAGAAGGTATAAAAACACTAGACCGCCAGAAACTCTTCCAATGGATAGGAAAAATGTACTATGGCACGCTTGTAACAGAGCTGATAAAAGAAATGAGTCCGCTTGTGATGCCGGAATATGCTGTAAGCGAAGATCCTAAAATGCTTGGCAAGTTTCGTTCATTCTTCCAGGTGCTGCAGTCGCTGCGTGTGCCAATGAAGTTTTCAGACTTTTTACCCTGCTCATTTTTCATACTAGAGGTAAATCCCGAAACAGACGAACTGCCATTCGAATATCAGGACGAGTTGACGACGATGTGCTTTAGCGTTAAGTTAGGTTCTGTGGCAATTATTTGCACCTTGTTGGATAACGGCATCATCGAAAAAGCAATGAGCAGGCTAACACATGTAACCCAAGGCCACCAACTGCACCCGATTCAGCTTGCTGAATTTAAGGCACGTGTTTTTTATGCTGCTTACATCTTTAACGTGGTGCCGGAGTACTTTATCCGCCCACAAAAGGCTGAGGATAATCATTTGGTACTGGACACGCTGATTGATGATGTGACTAACGAGATTTTTAACCCTTGGGAAATGGTGGCCTACGCCCACATGCTGGAGGAAATGTTAAAGCCCTGGAGTATACGGGAAGCACAGATTCTGAAGGACCCGAAGAATCCACTTAGCTTCTTGCTTACTGAAGAGAACACCTTTAAGCAGGTAGAGAAAGTATAAAATAAGAAAAGGCTGGTGCACAACACCAGCCTTTTCTATTAAACAGCTAAAGACTTTTACTCAATTATAAAGCTCACGTCTACATTACTTGTAATAACTACTTCTCCTCCGGCTATAGAAGGTCCGCCGTTCATATCAGCTGCCGCCGACTCCATCATGGCAACTTTATACATTGGTCTTGGCCCACCGCCTGATGTAGTTTCATTGATGGCATAAACTCTGCCTACTTTGGCTCCGAGCTCATTTGTTAACAATGTAGCTTTTTGCTTTGCATTCGCTACGGCCTTCTTACGTGCCTCGGTTTTATACTTCTCAAGGTCGGCTACCTGAAATTGAATACCATCGATGCGGTTAGCACCAACGCCGTACAAACCAGACAGCAACTCATCATATTTATCCAGCTTTTTGATTTTCACAGTCATAGTTTTGATGGCCATATACATATCCGGAGTTGTTACGCCATACTCTCCCCTGTTGTAAATTGGCTGTACCGTTACAAAGGAAGTCTGTATATCTTTGGCATCCACACCGTTCTTTTTAAGATAATTAATAATTGCGGCGGCCTTTTTGTCGGTTTCCTTACGGGCAGCATCTAGCGTTTTCTCTCTCGTTTCAACGCCCAGGCTTACGAGCACCTCCGTAGGCTGTAATCTTACCTCGCCTGTACCAGTAACACTTACTAAGGGAGGCAAGTTTTGCTGTTGAGCCTGCACCTGAAACACAGCGAATAGCAATAACAATAAGGTAATTAGATTCGTCTTTTTCATAATTCAATTTGTTTGGTAGTTGTAAAGGGTAAAAGTATAAGTTTTGCCTATATAGCTTATCGCTAATCAAATGTCGTACCAAAATAAGATTAAAATAAAAATGCCTTCAGGACTTATCATCCAAAAGGCATTTAATTTATAGACTATCAGCAAGATAGCTTTTAGCTGTATGAAAATTCTTCGTCTTCGGAGTTATAGCGAGCAAGTAACACAGCCCCTATTGTAAGAGCTCCGGCAGCAAGTACCAATTGAGTAGTAGTCATGCGTCGGGCCGCCTTTATGATAATGTTTCCAAGATCGTGCATCAGTTCTGGCAGCTTTTCGTGGCGTCCTTGTACTACGTGCATCGCAGACTCTACAGTTTTAGACATATCATGCGGCTGCAACAGCGTCAAGATATTCTCGTCTCCACTTTTATTTTTCTGCTGTCCTTGGTTTTGCTTATTTTGCTCAGATTGCTTGTTCTGGTTTTCAGAGTTTGTATTATTCATAGTTATCTTTTCTTATTAATTAGAGCGTTATAGTTTTAACTAAGTATACGGATGTTACACTTTAATGGCTTACGAATTAAGCTGTTGGTGTGCCTCCATACTGTTCAATTAAATCTGTCATCTTTTTTTGCAGGCTATCAGAATTAAACATCATACTTGCCGGAAATCCCACCGACAGATCAGCAATCTCTAGTGTTTCGTCTTGTTGGTTATAGTTATACTTGCCGGACACGCCTTTCTCATTAAAGCTACCACTGTTAGCATTTAAGGTTAATCCCATTTGCTTTAGCCTGCTCTTCATTTCTTCAAAAGCCTCTGGCTTAACACCACTATATTGCATTCTTTTACTCATTTCTCTTTACTTCTTAGTCTTAAATCCTAGAATTAATCTAACGCAAGAACAGGGTATAAGTTAAAATTTGCAATCCCAATATCCGAATCAAAATTTTTCTGACTGAGATTCAGACAGTTTTAAAATAATTGTCAAAAATTTAATCAACACCCCTTGCAGTTAAAAAAACACCCACTATATTTGCACCACAATTAGACAGAACGGCCCGTTCGTCTAGGGGTTAGGACGCCAGATTTTCATTCTGGTAACAGGGGTTCGATTCCCCTACGGGCTACTAAAAGCCGCTTCAGGTAAAACTGGAGCGGCTTTTTTGTTTTGATATAATTCCCCTTCGGTTAAGCTTATCGAACTCTTTATCATTGAATGCTTACAGTTCCGGCATTAAAATTACCCTTGCCTTTCATCTGCTAATCTTATTGCCATCTTAGTCTGAATATTTGAATACAAGTCATGAGACGAAATAAGCAGGTCTTCTGTTTCCAGAATAACTGAAAAGTAACAAAATGTTTTTATCGACTGTTGTCCCAAGCTCCACCATTTATAAGTATTTCTAATATTTTCCCCCTTTAACTTAATATTAACTAGTTTTAGTAGCGGCCTATAAGCACGTTTACTTTCGCAACTCGCATTAAAGAGTTAAAAGTCAACAAATCTGGAAACTATACGTCGCACCAGTTTTGTCATCAGACTGGAAGTAACACCATCAAGCATGGACTGGCTTATGTGGTAGGATACTGATCGCTTTGGGTCGCGCGCCTCTTTAACATCTCCCTCCCGAAACTTACCCCAGGATGAAGGATTATTAGATTTGATAACAAAAATATTTATCAACCTGGTACCTGCCTTTAAAACCAATCCAGGATTATTCGGATCATGTTTGCTGAGGAGTTGCACCTTCAGGTTATTATAAGGGAAGTGTACCTGGCCTGTGGCTTCATTTCCGGTAGCCTCTATCTTGAAAGCCGCTTTATGTATCTGGCCGCTTTTTATCCGAATAAATACCAAGTTCTCTAACAAAGGGTTTAAAGCCTTAAAATCCATTGGTTCCAAGGTGCCTTCGTAGGTATATCGGTCTTCCGGATGGTCCAGCTGAAACTGAAAATTAGCCTGCAAGGTACTAACGCCCATAAATAGTGCGGAAGCATTTACAGTTAACATATTGTTCCGGCGGATGAGCGTTGTATCATTTGTGATGTTATAAGCTTGCATGCGAATATCATCCAACATAAATACTGCAGGCTTCATACCATCAATACCGATAACGGGGTGTACTAGGTAATTTTTTTCAACCTGAATGGTATCCAGATTAATATAAACCCCAGCACCACGTAACGCACTTTGCAGCGTAGGAGGCCTTATATCGGGATCAAACCCTAAACGGTTGTCGCGGTAAATTTCCATTACCGGATTCCGGATCAACATATTATGCGCAACTATATCCTGGTTGTTGAACAATGCCCGTAAGCTGATGCCTTGCATCTCAATCTCAGGTACAGTTAAATCAATTCGGTCACGGGCATACCGGAACAGAGTAGCATATTGCTCTTTACTAAAAAGCGGCCGCAGGCGAAGACTATCTACAGCGAGTGATCTGTTGCTCATCGAAGCTCTCATTTCTTTAACCTCGACCGCGTACAGGCTATCGCCCGTGAAGAAGGTATAGCCCTGCACCAGTATATTAATGTTGTTCACATCAAAAATTTCTAGTGGATCAGATGCTTCCAGTGACACCAGCTGTAACTGATCTATTTCCAATGCTACATGTTCCAGGGTCTGGCTTATGCGGATCGTATCTTCCAGTATATGAAAATCAAACGTGCCATCTGCTACCTCCAGGCGATCCACACGGAAGGTGGTTACTAAATTAGTAAGCTGTTGCATAGCGTTGCTGGTGACTGCCGTATCCTGCCCGGCAGGTGCTCTTACGGTTGCAGGGGTAACATTATGGTCCTGCAAAATAGTTACCTTAGGACCTGCAAGCAGCAGCTTGCTCATATGGTACTGCCCTGTAGCATAGGCATGGATCAAATTAAACCCGGTAATACGGGATCTTTTTGCTGAAATATCGATCATGTTACGGCTGGCCAGGTGCGGTTTCTCAGCTTTCAGGCGTTCGTTCACTCCCCTGTCGGCATTTACGGTAAAAGTATGAGCAATAACCTCCTGCTGCCTGCTGGAATAATGCAGGCTATCCAGCTTAATAACATAAAGGCTGTCCGTAGTCCGGTAAGTATAATTTTTTGCCAACAAGTCTAGCTCTTGTATCGGAAGCGCTTCGCTCAAGTTTTCAAAACTGGCGGACGTCAGTTGTAACCCTGAAACTGTGCCGGTGGCATGCTCCAGCAAATGCGTACGCATAACCGGTTCCAGCTTTTCATTTAGTGTAAAGGAACCATCTTCCAACTGGATGGTTGTTACGGAGATCATATCTATAAATTTGAAGAGTCCCTTTCTTCTCTCCTTCTGTCCCGGTTTTGATTCAATTACCTTGCGGTTTAAAAGGATAGCCATGTGTGGTTGCCGGAGCAGCAACTGGTCTGCTTCCAAGCGCCGGGTATTGATCGCCTTAACCAGATCCAAACCCGTTACCCGTAGTGCGTTAGCGGATAGGTTAAAGATGTTGCGGCTGGTGTTTTGTATTGATCTTTGCCGGGCATTTTTCCCGGTACTGGAGATTAAATCTATAGATTGGGCAGAAAACTCCTGACGGCGGGTAGAGTAACGCAGGTCGGCCAGGACAAAAGTGTAAGTATGGTCAGGCATCTGATGGCGGTACATCTTAGCTCTTATGACCATATCCTGCAACGGCAGTTTTAGATCCGGTTGGAAAATAAAAGCAGAATCTACTAGCAGACCAGTCGCTGAAAGTGAAGCGTGGTCCAGCTGCTGCAAAAGCTGCAAGCTTCTGGCTTTGTTGTGATGTGTTAGTGCGGCATCTGTAATGCTAATCTCTCCAACCTGCAGTTTGTTTATCAAACCGGAAACTTGCCGGTACATTGCCTCCAGATCCGGCCCTGCATCCTGCGTGTGCACCAGTAGGTCCGTCCGCACATCAATGACTGGCTGTTCTGCGGTTATAGTTCCTATAGCCAGCCGGGATGTACGCAGCGCCTGCAACAGGTCCATATCATTGAATTGCAAGTGTGGCAGGGAAATATTGTAAAATGTGCGCCTGGCCTTGTTCAGTCTTTTCAGTTTGTCGTTCTTGTTCCAGTCGCCGGTCAAATGCAGTGCGCCTACCTGCAGGGATTTGTCTTGTGTAGACAGCTCCATGCTTCCTGTCTTCAGGGTATAAGGGCTATTCCGGGGGCTGTAGGTATAGTTCTTTGTGGTAATCCCTATTGCAGCTGCGAAGGATTTTTGTTTCGGTGTAAAAAGGGTGGCAGAATCTAGTTGCAGCGATTGCAGGTAAATATCTGCCCTTTCGAGACTATGAATAGTTTGAATGGCAGTGCTTTTCTGCCTGTACTTGAAGCTGCCATCCGTCAGGCAAAGTTGCTTTATGCTAATCTCTTTCAGGTAAGGCGACAGGTCGGCGTATAGTTTGGCCAGGCCAGGAAATGCAACAGAATCAGGTATAGTAAGGTCTTCAAGTATATTCAGATTGGTATGCTCCAGGAGTAACCGGTCGAGTTGCAGTTGCTTTGTGCCCCAAGCCGCTGCCACGTCTAGGCCCTGCAGGCTTAGCAGGAGTGTCCTGAACTGGTAAAGTATGCGGTGCCGCTTACTTCTAGGGAGCTCCATGTTTGCATAGAAATCAGGCTGCACGGCCACATCCCTTACCTTCAGCACCTGCTGCCGGGAGGAGTAGAAAAGCCGCCTGACCTGGACGGTATAAACGCTGTCAGGGGTTTGGAAGGTATAATCCTGGAGACTCAGATCAAGCGCACCCGCATGGAGCATTTGGAGGAGGCCCTCCTGCTCCTGTAAGTTTAGCCGCAGGTCATGCACCAGTAGCGAAAACTGGGATACTTCATGGCGGGGCCTGTTCTGCTGCCCCAGCACCAGGTACTGGTATTTTGCCTTCTTTACGGAGAACCCCTGTATACTCACGGCATTCAGGTTACCAGAACTCTCCTTGCCAGGGCTTCTTATTTTCGCCACCGATTCGTCCAGCAACTGCGTAATCACCGGGCGTTCAGCTATGACAGAGTTTATACTTAAGCGTTTCCTAAAAAGCATATCCGCCAGGTTAATGCGGGTGATGCTTATCTTGGGGCTTTGCACGTCAAGAAGGGTTCGACTGCCATGACCGGTCTCCTTTTGCCGGTGGTGCGCAGCGGTATCCGGATAGAGGCTCACCCCCTTCAGTGTGATGCTGCGGGTGAGCAGGTGCAGCTGCAAATCGTCAAAATTGATATGGTAAAGCCCTTCTGTCTGCTTTACAACCTGTTTTTTAAGATAATGCTCCACCAATGGCTCTGCCAGGAAATACAGCGCCACTACCGCCACCAGTACCAAAACAGCCATACCTGCAATTACAATACCTGCAGTTTTCAAGGCTTTCCGGCCCAAGCCGGATAATGCTGGCTCTGACATAGCATGCTTAATATTCAGGGAACTGTGAGACAATTAATGATGCCTCTTTGTATTTTACGGGATGCAGCAGTTAGGGGTATTTTCTACCAGACCTCTGTCGGTATAAGCTTATAACTCTTTCACTGGAACATGAATGTTTAAAAGTATAGGCTTAAACCCTTACTCTTTTTTATGCACTATACTTGACCCGAGATACTTATTTCTTGGAATGTTTAATTGGTTTTTGATAACATGCAGGAAAGTGGCGTATACCATACATGACTAAGAGGTGAAAGACATGAAGGAGGACAAACTAAAGAAACTTGAGCAGGATGCCTTTGCAGCCGCTCATGAATATTGGCAGGAATATATTTCCCAAAACGGAAAACAAGACAACATGCTTACCTGGCTAAGAAATGATGACACCGGAGAAATGCTTTGCCTGACTAGAGGAGGCTATACAAAGTCGCTTTCAAACTTTATAGGCAAACTTAACTAGGCATATAGCATACAGTTTATACGAATAACCTTAAGTGCTTTTGCCAATTTTTATGCTTTGGGGCTCTACCACCACGTACAGTGGCGACAGCCCAGGTTGAGCGGCTGATATTTTGGTGCCATAATAAGTTACAGGTACAAAAGTCCTGATCTTCGCCTCTTGCGCCGCCAACTCTTTAATCAAAGCATGGGCTTCTGCAGTATTCTTGTCTGCGTTTTCTTTTCTTTCAGCAAAGCTCCTCAACGAACCGAAGTCCACCTGCTGCTCTTCATACAAGGAGGACTCTGTAGCCTGCGCTTTTCTGCGGACATTATAGGCCTTATCGATCTTCTCTCTAAGCTCCAGAATCCTGTTTAGGCAATAGTAAAACTGTTCCTGTGTCATTTTTAATCAGTTAGGTAAGGTTATACATAATGGGGTTGTAATACAGCACCAGGTCTTCGATAGTGATCAGTCGCACGCTCTGCACCAGCATAATTCTCACTGCGTTTACTACTACTGATTCTACGGTGGCATCCAATATCAGGTAATGCTCTTCCACCGTGTCCTGCTCCTCAAACATGACTGAGTAGAACCGGTGCCCCGCTTCCTGGCTGTGCAACTGTACGGAGCCGCCGAGAATAATCTCGTCAGGAAGCAACTGTAGAGCTGTGCCGTTAACGAAGCGAAATTGGAAGGCATTGTTCTTCAGTGATCGCCTGTTTATCAGTATCAAATTCTGATTATTCTCAAAGCTAATTAGTTCTGCAGGGCTTGGCTCCCTTCCAAAGAAATGTGTAAGGTAGGCTGCATAGTTGCTGTAGTTAGTGTAGGCATTCTTCATGATTGACGTTTTAACAGCGGGACGAATAAAAGCGGGGGCAGCCAATCAGCTGGTCGGTTTTGGCCATCGGGCCGGGTGGGTGTTACGCCTCTATAACAAGCGCTGAGTCATTAATGGTTTAGAAATCAGCGGGTTTTTTCCATTAATAAGCTAATGCTGTACTTTACTGCTTCGCAAAAGATTAATGCCAATCTATAAAAGTACCCTGATATGGTCTGGCATGACATATTCAAACTTAAACTTCTTATAGTTAAGCATTTACGGTTAACAAAATTAATCACTCGTATAACTAAGTAGGATAATAGAATAAACCTTTTCCTGCCAATATGAAAAACAAAACCCTGTTACTTATGCTGTTCACCGGACTGCTGTCATTAGCCTCCACATATACTTTTGCTCAGACTACGCAATCCGGGCAAGAGAGTAAAACCGAACAGCAGAAAGCCAAAGCGAAAGCAGACAAGGAGCGCCTTGACGATGCCTCCGACCTGAGAAAAGACACAAAAGCTGACGCACGTGTAGCTAAGGCGAACGCAAAAGAAGCCAAACGCATCGACAAGGAGGCTGCCTATGCGGCCAAGCATGCCAAACGCGCCGCCCAAATGGAGGCAAAGGCGCAGCGAAACCGTGCTGAGGCCGACAAGCAGGCTAAGAAAGCTGCCCAAGCAACCGAGAAGTCAGGCAAAAACTAATTCACCTATTCAGCCATGGAAAATAAATATTCCGAGGGATCCATCGTTTACGCCAATGTTAACCCCCGCCTTAAGCTGGGGGTTAGGCGCTACGTAAAACGCATCTACTACTGCACTAACCTGGAGCATCCGCAAGAAAAGGAGCAGGTATACTTTGAGCGGGAGCTAACAGACAAACGAGCTGCTGGGGGCAGTTAACTTGCAAAAGGAACAGGCGCACTTAACTGAATACGCGGAAGAACCCCGGCTGCACGCCTGCCAACGATAAGAAGATGGAAAAACCAAGCTGAGCGGGTGACTGTGCCGCTCAACATCGGGCCAGCCCTAATGGCAGCAGGATCCTCATATGCCTGAATAGCAATAATGTCTAATGTGCGGCGGCAACTATTTTATTCATGGTGAGATTCAGCATATTATAGTTTAAGCAGGAACCTTCTTCTTTAAATCAGAGGATTGCTGCCTATTTATCTATTCTTTGTAGCCACTCTACAATCAAAATATAATCCCAGTGGATAAAGTTCGATAATTCCTTCCTTTGGTCTACTTGAAAGTCGCTTCATGTATACCTTAAGCGACTTTTTTTGTGTTTCGGCTACTGTGCGGACGGGTCGCGATCAAATACTGAACATATAAAATTGCTCTTTTGGATTCATCAGCCAGAAAAGAACAACGCACCATTGCTACAGGTGGCAATGGTGCGTTGTAAAGGGCTTAAATTTGCTCAACAAAATCTAAAAAGACTTTTTTATGGAGTTCAAGATCCATCTCAGGAGAAAGTGCTACACGGGCAATATAATCTTTGTCGTCTTCTTTCGTCGTACCTTGTGTAGATGTTGCTGGTATCGTCCAGTAGGATCCTTTTAACTGACCATAGCTCACACAATACTTACTTTCATGAGGAATTTCTTTGATCATCAAGTTGATCAATTTTAAGTTCAATGCTCTTTTATAAGATTCTCTTTCTTCATGAGTATTTCCTTTAGTAGGAAGATCCAGTGAAAATACAGATGGGGTAAATCCTTGCTGAGCCAATTCTTCGGAAACAAAATTAATTTTGGCCGTTGGTAAAGCTTCTTTTATAAAGTTTACATACGCACGTGTGTTCCTGTAAGCATCTTCAATCCTTTGGTTCATGGAAGGTAATTGCTCTGCCAAGATCTCCATTTGAAGATCTGTAGCTTCATTATCGCATAGCTTCAGGTGTTGTTCTATTTTATCCAGCAAGGCTTCGGCTTTTGTGTTAGCTACACAGTAACCAGCTGTAGCTTTTCCGCCACTCGGGAACTTCGATCCGCTAACATAGGAAATGGTTCTGATCGTGGAGAGTATACTTTCTTCACTTACGAATTGCACATTCGGGCAAAAAGTTTGATCTAAGATGAAAACCGGATCAATGGCAACTTCACCGGTAACAGTTTTACGCTCTTTACTTAATACCTCTCTTAACTTTTCAAGATCCGGAACTTCAACCCTTGGGTTAGTTGGAATCTCAGCGATAATATAAGGAACGGCCTCTTCATTAGAGATCTTCTCAAGCACTGTATCAATGCTTTGGACCATATCATAATCCCCGTCAACGAGTAAGTCAACCACTTCAACATTACTGATACAGGCTGCTACCCGTCTTGCCTGGTCGTTTGTTCCACCATAGCAATTTGGAGGAACAATAAATTTAACAGCCTTTCCTTTGTGCTTTTCCAAAGCATCGTGAACTAGCCCCATCATGATCGCATATTGAATGGAGAGGCCAGAAGAACCTACAAGTGCTTTTGTATTTGTACCCGTAATCTTCTTGATTGACTTTGATACAAGTGCTTTATTTTTCTCAACATCCCTTTCCTCATAGTCAGGATAAGAATTTCCTACCAGATGCTGTAGGGCAGCAAAACAATTGGCCGGTGTCATGGCAATTGTTTCTCTTCTCCTGACATGCTGAATTTCTGAGATGTAGCCTTCGTTATGCTCACCATTAACCAAAACTATACTTCCAAGGTGAGGATGCATCTGGACAAAGAAGTCGATACTTGGATTAAGTTCTACGTTACCAAATTCATCTTCTTGTGATACAAAAATGGTAGTACCATTAAAATCCGGTATCGCTTCTGTTTTCTTTATATGCTTTAAGTCAAATTTATAACCATAAACACACCTTACTACTTCAGCATCAAAATAATCTGGCAATTGATTAGTATAGACTATCTGGGTATTATTATGATCCAGTAAGTTTTTTCTTAAAACTGCTAAAATAGGAGCCGTTCTGGAAGAAAAGCTGATCACATTTTCTGGTTTTAGATTATTTAAGTTAGCAATAGTCCATTCTAATAAAGAAGATAACGGATGACCTAACCGAATATAATCGAAAGCAGTGGGTAATTCGCTGAGTGCTGACGCTTGCGTATTTCCTTCTTTATATAAGATTTCAAATTGTTCTAGAAACTGGGTCTTGGCTAATTGCTCATTATAAATATCCAAACGATGAGTTGTTAGCCTCAACCAGTCAGTTGGCATACTTTCTAATACAGCTTTAATATAGTTTAGCACGTTACTATCTTTCATAAATTTACTTTAGGTAAGTATATAAAATACAAAGTAGTAGAAAATATAATTTCCTGCCTAGTTTTAAGATGGTGGATAAGATTCTAAATCACCAATCTTATTCTTTAATATGATTTATAGTATAAAGGGAGGAACCGCACAGTATTCTGAAAAAGAAAGAGATAAGCTTATACTTCAGTTTTAGATATACTGTCATTTTCATCATCCTTTTTAGATGAATTGCGTTTGGCTTTTTTTGCCGCAGCTTTAAGAAACTCCTGATGCTCCTTTCTTTCTTGGAATTCTTTTTGGCGTTGCTTTTTTTGCTGGTCTCTGGATCTGGTGCTCATACTTTCGTTTGCTTGTTCCGTAACTACTTCAATCACCTTACGAATTTAATAATTAAAAATCTGCCTTAGAAAATATAACGGATAGTACACCACGGCACCACTTCCTGCTGTAGCTGTCTGAATTGGCTGATCCAGTATGCTTTTAACTGGTGTTGATACCGCACATTTATGCCCCCAAACTGGCTTTTCTTTGTCTCCTGAATGGAAGGCGCCCAGATGAGTTCCTCAGCTTTTGGGTTGATTGATAAATTAAGCTCGTGCTGCCACTGGTTATGAGTCAGGAAAATTACTTCGCAACTCATACTTTCTTTTAGCTTCGGGTGTACTACCTGGTCTAGCTGCTCAAACAACTCCCTATAATCTTCTAGCCAACCCTCGTAAACTATAACTGGTGAGAAGTTAACGTGTACGTCATACCCAGCATGATAAAAATCGTTGATGGCGGCCAGACGCTTGGCGAGGCTGTCTGTACGCACGTCCACTAATTTGCTTACCCTTTGAGGTAACAGGCTAAAGCGGATACGGGTCTTTCCCTGCGGATCATAATCCAACATTTGCTGGTTTACAAACTTGGTCGCAAAAGTGGCAAAAGCTTTCGGATGGTCCTTAAAAAAATCAACCGCTGTTCGCACATTGTCAGAAATTGCGGCATCCACGGAAACATCAGAATTACAGCCGATGTCATAAGTATAATATCGCGCGTGCGTCTGGTTGGGTATTTTTGGCCACGCCTGCTTCTGCACGTGCTTATCTACAGCCAGAAGTATTTCTTCGGTATTGGTAAACAGTGTAATAGGATTTACAGTTTTGTTCCTATCCACGTAGCAATAGGCACAGGCACCTAAACAGCCATTAGCAAGGCTAGGAGATATAAAATCTGAACTTCGGCCACTCTCCCTGCAGACCAGCGACTTCAAACGACCTAGTACCAGCACATCTGACTTTACCTGATAATGATTACCCCCAGGGCAGGTAATCTATTGTGCTGTGCGATCTCCGTATGACCCGCATCAGGGTAAGACAGCAATACCTTTTTTCCCCGTTCATTTAGGGCATCAGGAGTATAGAAAATAGTAGAAGGATTGAATTTCTGCATATTAATTATAACAGCTACACCTCCTTTAATGTTCAGAAATAAATTATTTTAAATACCTGATTATCAATTACTTAAATCTAAACTACAACTGCTTCATCATGAATTATATAGCTTGTGTTTTTGTTTATTTTATAGCGCTTGTTATACTTTTTCAGTGGGTAAAGCAGGAGACTTTTTTTGAATTAAATAACAGAGAAAAAGTATGGAAATAGCTTTTAATAAAAAGCCAAGCACAGCTACAAACCAACCCAAGACAAAGCTATGGATGCCGAAGCAGGTACTTATTACACCCGCCGCGCTAGATGAGCCATGGGGACAGCAGATATATGAGCGTGTGAAAGCTTTGGGGCTTCCGGTACAGGAGCTGAAGCAAAACAGGATTACTGGCCTGCGCGGTGAAGATGAGCGAGAAACCTATCGCAAAGCCAAAAGTACGCTGGCCATTGTAACTGCTCCGGCCAGTGCCCTAAGGCTGCAACCTATCCCACCCTCTGCTGACTACCAGTTTCACCTGGCAGAAGGCTGCCCTGCCCATTGCCAATACTGCTATTTAGCCGGTAGCCTGCAAGGGCCGCCAGTAATAAGGGCCTTTGCCAATTTACCAACCATATTAGAGAACCTGCCCAAGTATAAGCAAGCTGGCCAAGTAACGACATTTGAAGCGAGTTGCTATACTGACCCGCTGGGCATAGAACACCTAACTGGAAGTCTGGCTGAGACGATACGCTTTTTTGGCGAGCAAGAGGGTATGCATTTGCGTTGGGTTACAAAATTTGACCAGGTAGATAACCTGCTGCAATTACCCCACAATGGTAATACACAACCCCGAATAAGTATAAACACCGATTTTATAGCGAAAAGAGTGGAAGGCGGCACTTCCTTTTTAAAAGCAAGGCTGGCTGCTATCCGCAAACTCGCCTTGCCAAAGGCTGCAGGCGGTGGCGGCTACAAAGTGGGGTTAGTTATTGCGCCTATTATGCCCTTACCCGATTGGGAGGAGCAGTATACTGACCTTTTAGATAGATTGGAACAAGCGCTTGATTTCGAGTGTGAAGTAACCTTTGAACTGATAAGCCACCGGTTTACGCCTGGCTCTAAGGCTATTTTGCAGGAGTGGTACCCTAATACCCAAGTAAACTTCGACGAAAGCAGCCGATCTCTTAAGTTCAACAAATTTGGTGGTAAAAAGTATGTTTATCCTCCTGTAACTATGAATATGCTGCGTAGCTTTTTCTATAGTGAGTTAAAAACTCATTTTCCAAACGCACCCATTAAATACTGGACATAATTAGGCATCATTCTTCATATTATCTATCCTAAATAAAGTAAGAACTTATATAATCTTAAGTATAAAATCAGACGCTGCTTCGGGTTTAACTGAAGCGGCGTCTGATTTTATACTTAATTTACCGCTACAATCTTAGCTTCCTAACTATAAGACAAATAAATACAAGCTCGTATTTGCTTTCTTTCGTCATAAACACTTCACAAAGCAGGTAGGTTATTTTAGATAATATAGAATAGCTAATTCTTAAGATCAGCTATTTTACCACTACTGGAAACCTGCTCGGTTTTCATCACCTTCACAAGGTCATCCAAGATCATGTAAAGGGATGGTACAATCACCAAAATAATAGCGGTAGCAAAGATAATCCCGAAGCCTAGTGAAATAGCCATTGGTATAAGCTGATACGCTTGTCTTGAGGTCTCCAAAATGATTGGTGTTAAACCGCCGAAGGTAGTAAGGGTGGTTAACACAATTGGCCTGAACCTACGTATACCGGCTTCGTGAATGGCTTCGTATGCAGTGTGGCTACCCCTGTGCCTGTTGGCATAGTCGATCATGATCAGCGAGTCGTTCACCACTACCCCCGATAGCGCGATTATACCCATCAAACTCACCAGCGAGAGGTCGTAGCCCAGGAGTATATGCCCGATTACTGCGCCTACCACGCCAAACGGTATTGCCAGCATGACTATAACAGGCTGCACATAACTGTTTAGCGCCACCGCTAGTAAAGAAAAAATGAGCAACATGGCGATGATAAAGCCAGACCACAACGCCTGCGTAGACTCCCGCATATCCGCCTGGCTCCCTTCATAGGTCCAGGTAAGGCCCGGAAAATCAGCACGCAGTTGAGGTAGGACTTCTGCGTTCAAGGATTTCAGGACACGGGTTTGAGCGCTTGCTGGTTCTACATCCATCCCCACATTTACTACCCTGCGGCCATCCCGTCTGTTGATGTTCGTGAAGGTCTCACCTTCTGTCACTTTCACGACATTGAGCAAGGGTACGGATGTACCATCCGGTGCCCGAACGATAAATTCTTCCAGGTTATACATATCCTTTCGTTCCATTTCCGGCAGCTTCACCCGTACTTCTGTTTCATTTATACCACGGAGTTGCCGCATAGCCAGCGCACCGAAAAATGCATCTCTTACCTGCTGCCCTACCCCGGACGGTGTAAACCCAAGGCTTCTACCTTCCGGCAAGAGCTCAAAGCCGAGCTGTACTTTGCCCATATTAAAATTATCGCTTATGTCACGGGTTTCGGAAAACGTTTCCAGCCGCTCCACGAAGGCTTCGCTGGCCCTCTCCAGCATTTCTATATCGGTATGGCTTAGGTCTATACTTATGTCTTGGCGCGCGCCGCCAGGCCCCCGCTCTGCTTCGAACGTAATCTGGTCAACGCCTTCTATGTCACCGATCTCAGCACGCCACAGCTCAATCACTTCTTTTGCTGTCATGTCTATCTCGTCCGGTGGTTTCATCACGATCTCCACGTCTATGAAGTCTTTGCCACGCACGTTCGTTTTTATACCTTCAGCTACTTCGTACAGGTTATGCTCATCAAACATGCGGCGCGTCGAGTTAGTGACTTCAATGGCCACTTTAGCGGCCTGATCGGTGGTGGTGCCTACCGGTAATCTTACGGCGCATTCTATTTCATCAGCAGCCAATTCAGGCATCAGTACCATACCCATGTGGTCGCTGTAACCATAGCCGCCAACCAAAAGCAACAAGGCAACCGCAGAAGCCAAGGTAATATACCTGTTGCGCAGGCACAGGTCCAGAAAGGGATCGTAGCGCTTTTTAGCAAACCGGCCAAAAGCATCGGCAATGGAATTTTGCCAGCTCTCCAATTTTCGTAGGGCTTTGGATTTGTTTTCTTTTGGCTTGTGCGCCACATGTGGAGGAAGTATATACAGCGCCTCGAAAAGCGAAACAGCCAGCACCGCAATAACAACTACCGGCAAAGGCCACCAATATTTACCGGTTTCACCGGGCATAAAAAGCAGCGGCACAAAAGCGATGATGGTTGTCAGGATACTAAAAATTACCGGCTTAGAAACATCCTTAGCGCCAAGTATGGCTGCATCCATGTAGTTGTATCCCTTTTGCCTGTAAGCATACACGTTCTCCCCTACTACAATGGCATCATCCACCACAATTCCCATCACAATAAGGAAACCAAACATCGAAATCATGTTAATGCTGATATCCACGATTGGCAGCAGCACCATTGCTCCGATAAAAGAAATGATCATGCCCATCATCACCCAGAACGCCAGTCGGTACTCCAGGAATAATCCCAGGATTACCATCACGATAATAATGGCAAGCAAACCATTTTCTGTTAAAAGCGACAAACGCTCCCGAAAGTCTTCTGCCCTGTTCGTGTCTATCCGTACATTTACATTGGGTGGCAAAGACTTCTCGTAGTCAACTATAATTTCCTTAACCAGTTCCTCAATCTCAAGCGGCGACTGCTTACCGGTTCTGAAAATTTCCAGGTCTACGGTGTTTTGCTGGTTAAACTGCCCATGAAAACCTGTCTCCTCAAATCCATCTGTTATCGTGGCTATGTCACCTAACGTAACTGTGGCTCCCGACTCTGAAGAAATGATATCAATTTTGGCCAATTCCTCGGCCCATAGTTTCCGTTCCTCCATTCGTAGTAGCACTTCCCCCGCCTTTGTTTCGATGGAGCCTGCCGGCACATCTTCGCTTGAGTTGCGGATAATGTCTGCTACCTGGCCTAGGGTAAAATTATACTCGCGCAGCGTGTGTTCCGGTATCTCCACGTGCGTCACAAAATCGGGTACGTTGCCTATTTCAACCTGTGTAATCTCGTCGTTCGCCAGCAGCCTGTTTCGCAGCCGTTCGGCTAATATGCGCAGCGTCCATACATCCACATCGCCGTACAACCCTATCTGCATCACGTCCTGCCGCTGATCCAGGAGCGTTACTTGTGGCTGCTCAATATCATCCGGAAAAGTCTGGATGCGGCTAACGGCTTGATCAATGTCCTGAAAAACCTTCATCCTGTCGGAGCCTGGCACCAGCTCTACCGTAACCCTACCAGAACCTTCGTTGGCGACAGAGACAACCTCTTTTATACCCTGCACCCCTTTAATGGCTTCTTCCACTGGCAGCACAATGCCTTGCTCTGTTTCTGTTGGGGCAGCACCCGGATATATCACACTGATTTCTACGTAATCGAGCTGGAACTGCGGAAAAACCTCTTTCTGAACTTTATACATCGTCCAGATACCACCACCTACAAGTACAAACATCAGCAGGTTAGTGATGATGCGATTGCGTGCCATAAAGGCGATGGCTCCTTTACGTGTGTCTTCAGCCGGTTTTTCTTGTTCGTCTGCCATACTTGTTTACTCCTTATCTCCTTCTCTTGCAGCAGTATCCTGTGCAGCTCCTCCTCTATCTGTACGTAATTTAGAGCCTTCCACTACCGTTGATAAGTCAGTTGTTACCACCATTTCTCCATCAGAAAGTCCTTTGCTGATGTAGGCATACTCGGCGTCATCAAAAATGATATCTACTTTTCGAATATTAAGCTTCCCGTCTTTCATTACCCACACTGTGTTACCCTGCCTTAAATAATCACGATTAAGCCGGATAACGTTAGGAATTTCTTTTGCTTGAATGTGCACTTCCACAAAGGTGCCGATGATCAAGGGTGGAATAGAATCTGCGTTTGACTGGCGTACCAGCGGGTCTTTCACAGAAACGAGCACCCTTGCCAGCCGTGTTTGCGCGTCCAGCGCGCCTACTAAGCGGAACAGCTTTCCTTTTCTATACTGTCCCGATGGCCAGCTGGTGGTATTAATCACTTTAACATCAGAGCCGGTACTGGCCTCATCTTCAGAAAAAGTGAGCCAGTTAACTTTAGATACGGGAACATTGGCTGCCACCCAATACTCTTCCATCCCGACCAGGCGCCCCAGCTCCGTACCCGGCGCAAGTTGAGAACCCTCATTGGCATTTCTACTGATGATATGAGCGTCAAAAGGTGCCCGAATTGTGGTGCGTTGCAGGTTTAGCTGGGCTTGATCTACGGCAGCCTGGGCAGCAGCTATGCGTGCCTTGGCTGCATCCAGCTGTGGTTTACGTAGTACCAACTCCTGATTATCTTTTGGAAGATCTTCCCCGATCAGCTCATAGTCTTTTCGGGCCACTTCCTGCCTGCCCATCTCTACGCTTAGCTCCGTTTTGGCTAGTTGCAAATCACTTCTTCGGAGCTGCAGCGTGTTACGGTAATCAGCAGGATTGATCTGCAGCAGAACTTCCCCATTTTTTACAAAAGAGCCCGGGGTAAATCTATCAGAAATACGAAGCACCTCTCCGCCTACCTGTGTACTTAGGGTAATATCTTTGGCTGGCTGCACGGTGCCTGTTGCCACTACGGTAGGTGTGTAGTTGCCTCTGTTTACAGGCACCACCTCTACCAGCATGGCCGTGATTATACTTGCGCCTTCACGCTCCGCTTCCGGGGCCGTTCTGAACACCACAAAGGTGATAGCGGCACTAACCAGAAGTATGGCGGCACTAATTATGATCGTCTTCTTTTTGGTCATTTACATGCGCTAAATGCTGTCAGCTTCTGTTTTATAAATCTTTTACCTCTCCCTGCAGTTGCTCTTCTCTTGCCGTTTCAAAGCCACCAGCCAGAGCTCTGTATAATTCAATCCTAATCTCAAGCAGGTCCAGTCTGGCATTCACCAAGTCCCTGCGTAATTGCTGCAGTTGGTTTAAGGTAACCAATACATCCAGGTAGGGAGTAAAGCCGTTGAGGTACTCTATTCGAAGCTGCCCAAAGGTTTTTTCTGCTAAATCCACCTGCTTTTCTAATACTTCGATTTGCTGCACTTGTTTAGTTTCCTGCACCAAAGCATTTTCTATTTCTTGAAAAGCGATAAGCACCGTCTGGCCGTAGTCGTTTAGCTGCTGTTGCCGTATGGCCTCTGCCTGGTCTACCTGCGCTCTTAACCTGCCGCCGTAAAAAAGCGGTGCCAGCAAGCTGCTGCCAAGCGATATGGCTTGTGATTCAAATAGGCCGATCAAGTCATTAGACCGGAGGGCGGCATTTAGTGAGATAGTCAGGCGTGGGTATTTATTGCTGATGGCTGCGGCCACTTCTCTGTCGGTTGCCTGGAGAAGGTAAAAAGCGCTTTGCACATCGGGCCTTCGGTTGACAAGCTGCAGCGGAACACCAGTTTGTGGCAAAGGCGGTAAGCTGGGTAATTGTGGAGTCGCTTCAACTATTTCGCCGGGTGGCTGACCGAGAAGTATGGAAAGTTGATTATATAACAACGCTCGTTGCGTTTCAAGTATAATTCGTTGCTGTTTGGTGCTTTCTATGAGCTGTTGCTGCCGCAGCACGTCAACGCCCCGCACCTGTCCGCTGGCAAATCTGTTGCGGATTAACGCCAGCACCTGCTGGTTAGTTTCCAGCTGTTCGTCTACCAGCTGCAGCTGAATGCTATTGGTCTTTAGTCTGAACCAAGCCAGCGCCACCTCGCTGGTAAGGGTAACGGCTGCCGTTTTGTAATCGTAATAACTGGCTTTGAACCGGTACTCTTCTGCATGAATGCTATACCTGATGCGGCCCCACAAATCTGCTTCGTACCTGGCACCCAAACCGAGCTGCGTGTTTTCTCCACCGGCAAAATCAGGCACCGGCCGACTAATACCTGACTGTAACTGCAAGAATATATCAGGCACTCTTGCTGATGAGGTAATCTCTACCAATGCCCGCGCTTCATCAAACTGATACCAAGCGATTTTCAAAGGCAAGTTAGCCTGTAAGGCAGAATCGACGAGTATGTTCAATGTTGAGTCGTTAAAAGCTTGCCACCACCTGTCGGGCACTTCGGTTTCGCCAGTAAGAGAGAACTTCTGTTCAGGTTCGAAGGGTAATTGTACATCCGCAACTCTAGGTGAGCATCCGGATAAGCCCATTAAGATAAAAAGCCACACGGTAGGCCAAACCAATATTAGGAATACCGAAGCAAGGGGAGCATCATATGTAAACTTGCCATGTCTCAACCTATTTATACTTATCTTATTAACTATAGGAGTGCCTGATTATCTACCAGTTTTATCCTGTACATAGCATTTAACCACTACCTGCTGCTTAAGGTTGTATTTGGGAATAATTGAAATATAACTGCAGGTTTTTGATTATGACTGTATCGTTAAGATATTTATAAATACATGGCTGCATTACTCTAATTCATTCACATCAAAAAGCCGCTTCAGGTAAACTAAAGCGGCTTTTTGATATATAACTCTTTACTTTTGGCTAAGGAGCTTTATTAATCATTTACCCCTACCAATAAGACTAGCAATGAAAAGGTGGTTGTATTATACATTCGTTCTGATTTGATGTGGTGATCAGTGCCTTGATTGGGTGGGCTGAATTAATTTCTGCAAAGTATAATTCAGTATTTCATCCTGCTCATCCAGTAGGTGGTCCCTTACTTTGTGATCAGGAACAACACCTCTTAGCTGTGTATCTCCGTTGGGGCGAATAATATAACCTTTCGGCACTTTCACAATTACTCCTGTCTCCGGTAAAGGAAAAGAAAATTGAGAAGCATATAGCGTGGGCACATCTCCGGTTTCTTCTCCCACAAGCTCTGCAAAACCATAGTCTTGTATCAGTGCTGCACTCACAGCGGCCATAGAATAAGTATGGCGGTTTACCAGCACATATACTTTTCCCTTGAAACATTTCTGCTCAGGCATTGGCTCCTGTACAGGAAATGAAAAATCGAATATTTCCCCGTTCTGGTGATTTAGAATAGCTTGCGCATAATCATCTAATTCTAATCCAGGCGTTGTTTGCCTTGTTTGCTTTTTTAGCAACTCACTTGTCTTTAGCTTAAATGCAGAATACCACTTAAAAGGCTTATCTGCAAAGTAGGCAATGAGGTAATCGCTAAAGGCGTTGTGCCCTCCACTGTTGTTCCGTAAATCTACAATAAGGGTGCGGCTATTTTTAGCGTTTATGTCTGTGAAGGCTGAATCTATAAATGCTTTGAATTTTTCTTCGCCCTTCTCCGCTGAAGAACTAAATGGGCCGGGGTCTAGGTAAGCTACGCCATTGTTAAATTTATAAGAGCGATCCTCATTCAGGACTACATCGGTTCGAGTTGTTTCATAGTCTAAGGCCGGGATGGCTTTGATAGTATAAGTTTTTA
This sequence comes from Pontibacter sp. H249, assembly GCF_037892465.1. Lineage (NCBI taxonomy): Bacteria > Pseudomonadati > Bacteroidota > Cytophagia > Cytophagales > Hymenobacteraceae > Pontibacter > Pontibacter sp. H249. Next base: position 156,276 of record NZ_JBBKTR010000008.1, read on the forward strand.
CTTGCCCGTCTTGTGTTTTCACTTTCACATTGAAAGCCTCCCTCTCTCCAAAAACAGACCAATAATACCTCGGAAATGACCAGAGTTCTAGTTTTACATCTTTGAAGTATGGCCGCTCTGCAGATAGGTAAGGATGTATTTTTTGCTGTAGCTGTTTTATAGGAGTATTATCAATGCTTAGTACCTGCTCCCCCAATTTAACATTAGGGTTATCTGTGTATAATCTGCTCACATAAGCCTTACCATCTTCCAACGCTAATTCCAGCGGAAAAACTGTTCCGCCTTGCTGCAGGTAATTTATGTATGATGGAGCAGGAAAATCAACTTCGTTGTGCCCTACATTTGCAATGGCGGCTACTCTTTGAAAAAGTTTGGTTGCGTCTAACAGACTAATAGTGTCCTGGGGCACCGACTGAAGTATCTTGTTGAAAGTCGCTTTATACGCTGTCTTATCTACATACGCATACAGATTGTAATGCGACTTCTCCATCTGATCGTACATATAGGCAAGGTCAGCCTTCACAGCAGAAGCCGGAAACTGCTTTTCGTTATTTTGGGCTGTTAGCTTTAGTGGCATAATGCCTACTATCCAGATAAACAGCCACAGTTTTACTTTCATAGTCATGGTTTTTTCTGGCATTTTTAGTTCTTGATTATGTAGCAGGAACTTCTCTTATACAAATTGGGAACACCATTTTTAAGTATAAATCTGCAGTATATAACTTACATAATATTAAACATTTATTAGTGATTCAGGCACTTTTATTAAATGCTCGCTCAATTTACTCCATTCCTAAAGCGCATTTTAAAGAAAACTTACAACGATTAGATGACTCTCCCATTAGATAGATTCTCGTTTCTAAAATCTAGTTTATCTATATACTTCTATAAAGAGACAGAAGAAATGTTTTACCATTAGAAGCAAGCATATCCAACATATAAACCTTAACTTTGTGCCTTGAAATAAAAACAAGCATGCTTCATTTCTTTCATACCCACCCAGATACGGTTTATGCCCTACAATCCGAGGGCAAACTAACCCCTACCGACATTCAAAAGCTTGAATGGTTATTCGGCAACGCCACTCTAAAGCAGGAAACTGTGCTGAGTGGCTTTTTTGTTGGACCTCGTGCTGCCATGATCACTCCATGGAGTACCAATGCCGTGGAAATCACCCAAAACATGGGCATCGAGGGAATCATACGCATAGAGGAGTTTAAGATAGTAGCAGAAGATTTTAGTGATTTTGACCCGATGCTTTCGCAGAAGTATAACGGTCTTGATCAGGATATCTACGATATCCATATTCAGCCGGAGCCTGTGAAACCGGTTACGGATATTGCCGCTTACAATAAGCAGGAAGGACTGTCGCTTAGCGAGGAAGAAGTTGAGTACTTAAACCAGCTCTCCGAGAGATTAGGCAGGCCCCTTACCGACTCTGAAGTATTCGGTTTTTCGCAGGTTAACTCAGAGCACTGCCGCCACAAGATCTTCAATGGCAAATTTGTGATCGATGGCGAAGAAAAACCGGTTTCTCTGTTCAAGTTAATCCGCAAAACATCCGAGGCCAACCCTAACGATATTGTTTCGGCTTACAAAGACAACGTGGCCTTTGTGAAAGGGCCGGTGGTGCAGCAGTTTGCACCAAAGCGTGCCGATGTTCCTGACTTTTACCAGGTAAGCGATTTCGAATCGGTTATCTCTATCAAAGCAGAAACGCATAACTTCCCGACAACAGTAGAGCCCTTCAACGGTGCCGCCACTGGTTCTGGTGGTGAGATTCGCGACCGATTGGCTGGTGGCCAGGGCGCGCTTCCGTTGGCCGGAACAGCGGTTTACATGACGGCTTTGTCGCGCCTTGAAAAAGACCGTCCGTGGGAGAAGGCTACGCAGGAAAGAAAATGGCTCTATCAGACGCCAATGGATATTCTGATCAAAGCCTCTAACGGTGCTACTGATTTCGGTAATAAGTTTGGACAGCCTTTGATCACTGGTTCTGTTCTTACTTTTGAGCATGACGAAAAAGCTGATGCCGTTGAGTCTCCCAGAAAACTGGGCTACGATAAAGTAATTATGCTTGCCGGTGGCGTTGGCTACGGCAAAGCAAGTCAGGCACAGAAGCAGCACCCGAAAACCGGCGACAAGATTGTTATACTTGGCGGTGAAAACTACCGCATTGGCATGGGTGGTGCTGCTGTTTCGTCTGCCGACACTGGCGAGCACGGAACAGGCATCGAGTTGAACGCCATCCAGCGTTCTAACCCGGAAATGCAAAAGCGTGCCTCTAATGCCATCCGTGGTATGGTGGAGAGCGAGCATAATGCCATCATTTCTATACACGACCATGGTGCCGGCGGCCACTTAAACTGCCTTTCGGAGTTAGTTGAAGAAACAGGCGGTAAAATTGATTTAGATAAACTTCCTGTTGGCGACCCTACCCTATCTGCCAAAGAGATTATTGGCAACGAGTCGCAGGAGCGAATGGGTTTGGTGATAGGTGAAGATGATATTGAAACCCTGCAAAAAATAGCAGATCGTGAGCGCGCGCCAATGTATACTGTGGGTGACGTTACCGGAGACCACCGCTTTACTTTTGAGTCAGCCTCTACGGGCGCAAAACCAATGGACCTGGAGCTAAGTGATATGTTCGGAAGCTCTCCAAAAGTGGTGATGAACGATAAGTCCGTTTCCAGAAATTACCAGGAAGTGACTTACGATAAAAGCCAACTTTATACTTACCTGGAGCAGCTGTTGCAATTAGAAGCCGTAGCTTGTAAAGACTGGCTGACTAACAAAGTGGACCGTTGCGTGGGTGGCCGCGTGGCGAAACAGCAGTGTGCTGGTCCGCTGCAATTGCCGCTAAATAACTGCGGAGTGATGGCACTGGACTTTCAGGGCAAAGAGGGTGTTGCTACTTCCATTGGTCATGCTCCTATCTCTGCCCTGATTGATCCGGCAGCTGGTAGCCGCAATGCCATTGGTGAGTCTTTGTCGAACATCGTTTGGGCTCCGCTGAAGGATGGTCTGAAGAGCGTTTCGCTTTCTGCCAACTGGATGTGGGCTTCCAAGAATGAAGGTGAAGATGCCCGTTTATACAAAGCAGTGGAAGCCTGTTCGGAATTTGCGATTGCCCTGGGCATTAACATCCCGACAGGTAAAGACTCTCTGTCGATGAAGCAGAAGTATAAAGACGAGGAGGTAATAGCACCTGGTACGGTGATCATTTCAGCAGCAGGAAATTGCAGCAATATTCGCCAGGTGGTGGAGCCTGTACTGCAGCGGGATGGCGGTAACATTTACTACATCAACCTGTCTAATGATGCCTTCAAACTAGGAGGTTCTTCTTTTGCACAGATCGTCAATAAAATAGGAAACGAAACGCCTGATATCACTGATGCTGCGCTATTCAAGACTACCTTCAACACACTGCAAGATTTAATTAAAGAAGGTAAGATAGAAGCAGGTCATGACATTGGCAGTGGCGGTTTGATAACGACCCTGCTGGAGATGTGCTTTGCTGACAACAACTTGGGCGCATCCGTTGACATAACATCTCTGGGCGAATCCGATAGTATAAAAGTGCTTTTTGCTGAAAATATTGGTATAGTGTTTCAGGCATTACCAGATGTAGAAGAAACTCTAAAAGCAAATAATGTTCCTTTCCACAAGATTGGTACCAGCACTTCTACAGCAACGCTTGAACTGAAAAACGGAGAAGACGCTTACAGCTTTGATGTTGCGCAGCTGCGCGATACCTGGTTTAAAACTTCATACTTGCTCGACATCAAACAAAGCGGACCGGTAAGTGCAAAAGAGCGTTTTGATAACTACAAAAAACAGGAACTGAAGTATAAGTTTCCGGAAGGATTCGACGGCAAAAAACCAGTTATTGATAACTCAAAGCCAAGAATAAAGGCCGCGATCATCCGGGAGAAAGGTAGTAACTCTGAGCGCGAAATGGCGAATGCCATGTACCTGGCAGGCTTCGATGTGAAGGACGTGCACATGACTGACTTGATTTCCGGAAGAGAGACGCTGGAAGATATCCGCTTTATTGGCGCTGTAGGTGGTTTCTCTAACTCGGACGTACTTGGTTCGGCCAAAGGTTGGGCGGGTGCCTTTATGTACAACGAGAAAGCGAAGACAGCCCTTGAAAACTTCTTTAACCGTGAAGACACGCTATCGGTAGGTATTTGCAACGGTTGCCAGCTTTTCGTGGAGTTAGGGCTTATCACAATGGGTCATGATCAAAAAGCGAAAATGCTTCATAATGTGAGCCAAAAACACGAAAGCATTTTCACGTCGCTTACCATCCGGGAAAACAAATCTGTGATGCTTTCCAGCCTGGCCGGAAGCACGCTGGGTGTATGGGTATCGCATGGTGAAGGTCGCTTTAGCTTACCACACACCGAGGACAAATACCAGATCGTTTCAAAGTATGCGTACGATGGCTATCCGGCTTGTCCTAACGGCTCCGACTATAACACCGCCATGATATGCGATGAGACAGGCCGCCACTTGGTAATGATGCCGCATATCGAGCGTTCACTCCTGCAGTGGCAATGGGCACATTACCCGAAAGGCCGTCACGATGAAGTATCGCCATGGATGGAAGCCTTTGTGAATGCCAGAAAGTGGTTGGAGGTTAACGGGAAATAGTTGGCAGGTATCTTTCAAGCAATTAAACCATAATTCATCCCGCTTTAATGGGAATGTTAAAGCGCCTTAGTATAAAACTAAGGCGCTTTTTTAATGACTTGAAACAGATAATTGCGCAGAGTAAAGAATAACTGCTATTCGCTGTGATTTGCTACAAATTTAGTAAGAGCTTAACTTATTTAGTCGTAAATGAAGCCAGTCAGCAAATGAGAAAGTAGAAACTAGTCAATTGCAGTCATACAAATTGATGACTCGTGTGTAATATCACAAATGTTAGACTTTCGTATAGCTAGTCGCTTCTGTTTTTAGTTCTAAACATTTTCCAAAGCCTGTTAGTAAAGAACCAATAATTGCCAGACTTGAGCAAGTATAGCAAAACAGCCGCCTCCTTAGATAAGGAAGCGGCTGTTTGACCTTTAAGAATATGCTATTTTTATTATTCCACTTTTTGAATTTTCTTAAGCACGACGTATTTCTCCCCCTGCAACAGCAAAATATATACACCGTTTCCTAATGGCGGGAGATTGAAATTAATAGTATTATTCACACCAACATAGATATCTGACTGCGCTACTAAAGCTCCCTGCATGTTAAACATAGAAAGCTTAACAGCCCCTTTTTCAGAAAACTTTTCAGGAAACTGAATAAATAATTCCTTAGATGCTGGATTAGGATAAACCATCGTCGCATTAGATATAGTGAGATCCTCCTTACCTGTAATACTAAATGCTTCTGATGTAACAGAGCATCCGTCAGTACTCGTTACAGTAACATGATAAGATCCATCCCCTCTTGCCTCTAGTTCCTGTGTAGTGGCACCTTCTATCGGCTCACCGTTTTTATACCATTGAATCGTACCTTCAGGATTGGTTACAAAAAGGATTAATCTGGTTTTCTCTTCTCGTGACTCTACCTTAGGAGTTGCAGGCATCTCTTTAGCAGATACATCAACTTGTCTGGTCTCAACATAACCTGCTGCGTCACCCTTTATATAAACAGTATACTCACCGGCTGCCAGGCCTTCAAAAGTGTTAGACGTAACATAATTAACTCCATTGAGGCTGTACTGCAGTGTGCCTTGTCCCCCACTTGCATTCACAACTATTTTACCTGTTGCGCTTTCTCCACAACCCACTTCTGTTACCTCTATTGCATTTATGTTGATCCCAACCACTTGTTTTAGCGTGAATGTAGTGGTACTTGCCATACTTGACTTACCGTTATCGGCGAATGCTCTTACATACAAAGTATAAGTTTGGCCATCTGCTAAGGCTGAGGTATTTGCTTTAAAATCGTTGCCGGTAAGTTCTATTGTTGGAGCGGGAGTAAAATCAGAAAATGCATAAGTGTCTGTAGAATTTCCTGCTGCATCTTTAAATAAATATTCCAACCGGACGATATTTACGACTTCATCTTCTTCAGGTACATAAAACACTGATTGGTTAACAAAAGACCAGTTGCCTTCAGAAGACTTTGCACGCATATTCAGCACATGCAGTCCGGGCTCCAAACCATTTGTTGAGAGCGTATACATCTCATCACCTTCCTTAGCGGCCATAAACGTACCTTTACCAAAATCTACATACTCATCGAAAAAGTATTCGAATCCCATTACATCAGCCTGTATACTTTGTGCTGGTTTAAAGAATGCAGTAGTATAAGATTGTGACCAACTGCCTTCGCTGTTCTTAAAACGCAGGTAAAGTTGGTGTAAACCTGGCTCGAGGGCTGAAACATCTATTGTGGCGTTTAGCGTTAGATCTTGCTGCGGTGTTACCTGCAGCGGCTGTCCTTTACCAATGTCTACGTACTGATCAAAGAAGTATTCCCCGCTAACTATGTTAGGCTGTGCTAAGGCGAAACAATGGCAAAGGATACTTACAGCTAGTGTAAAAAATAATCCTTTCATGGCCATATTAGTTAGCGTTAACTTTAATCTGAACTTTTAGCTCACCTGCTTCAGTGGCAAAACCATCGGTAGTAAGCTCGTAAATGTGAGGGATATTCGGAATACCAGATAGGCGATAAGGGGCTGGTCCTCCAAAGGCTCCTATATCTACTCCGTTTCTGCCGGTATTGTCAGCTGGTCCGTTTTCCTTTATCTGGTACTGCCCGTCCGGAGATTCACCTCCTATAAAAATATTTGTAGGCGCTACATTTGCCTGGTTATTATTTTCAGTACCGAACTGGCTGAGAGCAGCAATGTTATGGGTAATGCTGGACTGTGGAGCAGGTAGTACTACTTCGGAAGTGTTAGTGCCCAAAAGAATATTATTGTGCATATCCAGTACAGAATTGGGTCCAACATTAAAAGTGCTGTTCACAAATATGTTATTGACAATAGTGCCAGTTGTATTATTCTGTAATTTAAATTCACCTAATACAATGTTGTTGGCAAAAAATAGGTTTATAGCAGCTTCAGTTAGTGAGTTCCATATGATAGGTTGAGAAACGAAGTAACTTTGACGTATGCTAATATTATTAAGTGAACCTCGGCGAATATCTATTTCTGCTCCATTTCCAAAATAGCTCTTTTCAATTTCAATATCACCAATTTCCAATCGTAACAAGCTGAGGCACTTTGGCTAATAGATAGACCAATAAGTTTCGAGCCTTCAGCACCGCTTTGAACTGTTACCTGGTGTAAAACAGCCGGCTGTACATTTGCCTGGGTATTGACGTTCTCTGCCAGAAAGTATCCCGGTCCTATAAGTGTAAGTTTTTTAGAAACTGTCAAGCTTCCATAACTTACAGTTGACCCCTCAATATAAATCGTATCTCCTGCCTGTGCATTATCATAGGCATCTTGCAAGCTGGCATAAGTGCTTTGCTGTGGGTTTGTAGGCTCCTGGTTGTTAACCCGGATAATTTTCGCATAGACATTGGTTGCGAACAATACGCAAATCAATAGTAATAACTGTTTCATAGCATTTGTATTTTATGGATTAAAACTTACATTAAGCTTGGTTATAGCATACTTATCTGGTAAATGATAAAATCTAAAACAATACAATTTCAGCCTTCTGCCACAAACAGAAGAAATATAACTTTATAAATATCAACCAATAAGTTATTTACCTTAAGTTATCTTGATATTACAGCGGGTGGACTAACAAATGAGCAATCACAGTTACAAGCATGTGATTGACAAGTACTTAAGATAATGATTAAAAACTAAGTACTACTACTTTTTACTAACTCAAAATTTATAACGTTGTGTTTTAATGATATTTATTTTAAATAGAAAGTTAAGACTCTTATATAATTAGTTATAAATCATAAACATTTAGTCAAAGTTAATCTCAAAATGATTTTACTGACTATAGCAATACAATTCATATATTTAATGTTGTATAAGTATGAAACCAAATAGTACCATCTCTTAACACAATATGATTAATCTCTGGCAGTTCAGCACTATCTAGAGCAGGTGATGCGCTCAACTAGTAAATCCCCCAGACAGAGTGCCCGGTGCCGCAGAAGTAAGTATGACTTAAGCCTACAATGGTTTTATTGTTGTGTTGGTAGCCGGCGCAGTACTTGTACACATCCTTTTGCAGTACTTGTACACATCCTTTTTATACTTACCGTTTACTTCGTAAGGTATGGTATCAGTATCGGGACTAAGTTGCACCATTCAAAAGGTACTGTCGCGCCGAGGTAAGTGTGTCCCATTTTCGCAGTGCCAATCATCGAATTAACATACTTAACCAGGTTCTGTGCAGGTTTGCTTTGTGCCTTTACTAAAAAAAGCAGCGCGAGTAAACACAGCAGTATTCTTTTTTTATGCTTAAGCCAGTCAGGTAGGTAAAGTGAGAATTTTAAGATAAGGTTATTTACAACTCTTAAAATGACGGGCAATCATCCATGCATCACGTATGCCATTAATTCAGCTAACTTTAACTATAACAAAATAATCCTGTAACAGCCGCATAAGTTAGCCATTGAGTTATGCCGTCAAAAACTTATTTGTAGTTTCTCAATAAATCTAAATGTTATAATACAGATATCTCTAGGCATCAACCAAATCTATCAACAAAAGTATAAGTTAGTGGTAACATCAATTAGCTTGTAGCAGAAAATGCTTTTGCTTAATTTGCCTTAGATTCGATAAAGCATGTTATGTTAGCTCCTTTTTCCATATTGTTAATGTTCGCCCTGATCCTTTTCCCGGCACAGAATGATGCCTATAAAGTGAAGAGGGAGAACATGGTAAAGCAGCAGATACAAGGCAGAGGCGTAAAAAATATCATGGTCCTGAATGCTATGCGTTCTGTAAAACGTCATCTGTTTGTTCCATCAGACCAGGTGCCTTATGCTTACGACGACAGGCCGCTGCCTATTGGCTACGGACAAACTATTTCGCAGCCTTACATGGTCGCTTACATGACCTCTGTAATAAAGCCTCACCCAAATATGCGTGTACTCGAAATTGGCACTGGCTCCGGCTACCAGGCCGCAGTGCTGGCTGATATTGCAAAAGAGGTGTTTACCATCGAAATTGTGCCGGAGCATGGAAAAATGGCTGCGGAAAAATTAAAGAACCTGGGTTATAGCAACGTTAAAGTAAAGATTGGCGATGGGTACCAGGGTTGGGAAGAACACGCCCCTTACGACGCCATTGTGGTAACAGCTGGTGCCGAAGTTGTGCCGCCTCCCCTGCTGGCGCAGCTAAAAGAAGGAGGAAAAATGGTGATCCCTGTAGGCTCTCCTTACATGACGCAAACACTAAAGCTTATTGAGAAAAGAAAAGGGAAGATAATCACTAAAAACCTGATGCCAGTGTTATTTGTACCTTTTACAAGAGAAAGTCAGAGATAGGTACTCCTTTGATTTAACAGAAATCTGGATATTCACATAATTTACCTTGAACCCACACCGTTGAAAGCTTATATTTATAGCTTGAATCTGTGTTGGTAGTTCGAAGTATGGCCATTCATAAAAAAGTACAAAGTACGATCTTTAGTCTTATTTTTTCATTTTGTTTTCTTGTCCTCTTTTCTTGTCAGGATGCCCAAAAAGACAAACAAGAAAGCCGGGCAGAAATAGAACAACGCGACGAAAGGGAAAAGGTGGTGATCCCTGCCTCTTTTACAGCGGCCAAAGCTCAGCAAATGGGCCACCAACTTGATTCTATATTTACATACCTCCACAAGAGAAAAGGCTTTAACGGCACCGTGCTCGTTACCAAGTATGACCAGGTTATTTACAAAGGCGCTTTCGGATATTCTGATTTTACTGGCAAAGACACCCTCAACACAAAAACGGCTTTCCAGCTAGCATCTGTATCGAAGCAGTTTACAGCCATGGCCATCATGATGTTAAAAGAGCAGGGCAAACTTCAGTACGACGACAGTGTGCAGCAGTACATTCCTAATTTCCCTTACAACGGCGTTACCATCAGGCACCTGCTGACGCACCGCTCCGGCCTTTCTAACTATACTTATTTTAGTGATGAACTTTGGCCAGATCGAAAAGTGCCCATCACTAACGAGGATGTACTGGACTTAATGGCAGAACACCAGCCACCTGTTTACCTGCAACCAGATACCCGCTTTAACTACAGTAACACCGGATATGCCTTGCTTGCTTCTATTGTAACAAAAGCTTCGGGGATGCCTTTTGCTACCTTCATGCAGCAGCATATTTTTGGTCCGCTTAAAATGAAGAACACCTTTACCTTTAGCCCGGATGTAGCCACGATGACTGGAAAAGTTGCCACCGGCCACACTGGCGGCAGGCGCAAAAGATGGCCTGATTATCTGGATACTGTGCTAGGCGATAAAGGCATGTACTCTACTGTAGATGACCTGTACAAATGGGATCAGGCACTATACACGCAGCAACTGGTAAAGCGGGAAACTTTGAAAGAAGCTTTTGCCGGCTCCCGCAAAGACAAAAAAGGGGACGAAGACTATGGCTTTGGCTGGCGCATTAAACAAGTTGATAACGGCGACACCGTAGTTTACCATGCTGGCTTGTGGCACGGCTACACTACTTACCTGCTCCGAAACCCCAAAGACCACAGCGCCCTTATCGTGCTAAGCAACGTACCTAATGGTAGCTTAAGGTATTTAAAGGATGTGCAACAGTTTATGTACCCGGAACAGGATAAAGACGCGCCAACTGAAGCAGCTAAAAACAAGCTGGCTGCCACTCAAAATTAGCTTAAAGTATAAAACTCTTTGTCATTTACAAGAATACTGCAGTAGATGCTATCTATGTGCCTGATAGCTTTTTGATACTCTTTTATAATGTTTAAGCTTTAGGTAAACCTGGTTTTACTATATTTGATGACCTCTATAACTCCGCTCTGCCAGTTTCTTTATGCTTAACATCATTTTTCGCTCCATCAAGAAATGAATCGGATCGAAAAGCAGGAAGAGTAATATTTGCCTGAACCAGTTTTCTTTTTGCCCATGCGATCGGATGAGGAAACGGGTAGTGTTAGCATCTACAGGCTCAAGTATAAAAGTACCCCAGTCTTTTAGTATGAAGTAATGGTTTTTCTCAAGTGCTACAACTTTAAGCAGTGTTATGTCACCGTATACTTCCTTTGATCCCAACCTGATTGTGTCTCCGGCTTTTAGGTGCTGCCACTCGGGCACTACCTTGTTAGCATTGTGAATATCAGCCAGCACTAGATTTTCGAGGAATGAATAGCTGTAAAAACCAGCACGGTCCTGCCCTATCTGCACCAGCCAGGGCCACACTGCATCTACCGGCGCTTGTATAGTGACGGCATGATTAGCTGAAGCATGGGCCATCAGCTCATCACCGGGCAAACGCTTTGCAACCTCTTCATCACTGGCTCCCCATTGCTTATAAGCCCTTCGGAAAACAAACAGCGCAGTAACATAGCCAGCCAGTAACGCAATGGCCAAACTTCCGCTTTTACCCAACCTGCGCCTGTGAACTATATTTGCCTTCATACTTTTGCTGCCCTATCAGTTCCTACAATTTAAATACGAATGAACAGCTTGTCAGTAGACTCCGCTCTACCTAAAAATCTTACAGAAGGCAGTAAATTAATTAAATCAGTCCTTTTGTGTAGTAAATTTATTAAGTATAAATGTATCAACCATTTACAAAACCATACGCTGCACTACATTAAATAACTGTGCGTTTATCTGTTAAAACAGCCTTTTCAACACATCTTTTAAGCACAACCTTCAGCTGCAGCAACAGTAAATGCTAACAGAATACTTGCGTTAAAAAATGTTTATGGATCTACTCGCCCTTGATTCTACTGAAGTAACTACTACTACTGTTGTTGTCAGATTACTGCTAAGCACTTTGCTTGGAGGTATGCTTGGCTGGGAAAGAGAGAGCAGGCGGCAGCAGGCGGGGTTGCGAACACACATGATCATCTGTGTCGGCTCTTGTCTGCTAATGCTCATTTCTATTTATATACCTCAAACATTTTATAATTACCCTAACGTTGACCCCGGCAGGATTGCTGCCCAGGTTGTTTCTGGCATAGGCTTTCTGGGTGCTGGCGCCATTTTTAGGTTGGGAGGCAATACGCACGGCTTAACAACGGCAGCTACTATTTGGGCTGTGGCAGCTGTCGGGTTGTCGGTTGGTGTGGGTATGTATGGTGCTGCAGTGGTGGCTACGCTGCTGCTGCTGTTTGTGCTCGCTATTTTAGATAAGGTGGGGAAACGCTTCTTTACCGGCGGGTCTTTGAAAACGCTAAAAATTAGGTTTCAGTCGGCTAAGATTGAGACCAGTAAGATCATCTCGGTACTGGAGAAGCATGATGTGATGACTAAAAGTATAAACGTAGTACAGGCCAAAGACAAGCAGAACTCCACAATAAAGCTTTATGTAATTGTGCCGGAAGGGCTGCGGGTAAAGCAATTTTACAAAGACCTGAACGAAATCAAACACATCGGGCAAATCTCGCTGGGGCAGGACTTTTAAACTTGCCTCCTGCCCTGCCTTCATTAATGCTTAAAGTATACATTAAAAACTGAGCCTTTACCCAATTCGCTTTCCACAGTTATCCTGTCTCCTGAGTTATCTAGTATCTTCTTAACCAAGTATAAACCAACTCCTGAGCCCTCCACATGGTCATGCACTCGCTTAAACATGGCAAATATCTTATCCTGATGGTTCTCTGCAATTCCTAAGCCATTGTCTTTAACGGATAGCACGTATTCTCCTGTCTCTGCAACTGTAGTAGTTATACTTATCTCTGGTGCCCTCGTAGGATCAGAGTACTTAATACCATTAGATACCAGGTTGTAAAGTATACTTCGTAGGTTTTTGCGGGAAAAGCTCAGGTTAGTAAACCCACTAAAATCTACTGTTATAGCTGCTTTACTTGTTGCTATCATATCACGCAGGGTCTCTCTAACCTCTACCACTAGTGCAGGCAAATGAATAGATTCTATATAGCGCTCCTCCTGCTGTAGCCTTGTAATATCTGTCAGGTCTGTGATTACGGTTTTTAAGGATTTTATAGCTCCTCCCATCATACCTATAATCTGGCTGTACTTTTGAACATCAGTTCCCATGTCTTCTTCCAGGGCAGTAAGCAAGCCTTCCAGGTTTGTGATCGGTGATTTAAGGTCATGAGAGGCTGTGTACACAAAGCTATCCAGCTCGTTGTTAATGCGCATCAGCTCTTTGTTACGGCGCATCAGCTCTTCGTTCCGGCGGCGTTCGGTAAGGTCGCGGGTAACTTTGGCGAAACCAAGCAGGCGATTATCCTGGTTGTAGATTGGCGATATCACCACATTTGCCCAAAACGCTGTTCCATCCTTGCGTATTCGCCAGCCTTCATCTTCAAATTGCCCGTTTGCGAGTGCTGTTCTGAGCTCAAATTCTGGGAAACCACTTTTAACAGCATCAAGGTTATAAAAAGTAGAAAAGTGTTTGCCGATTATCTCACTGGCTTTATAGCCTTTTATACGCTCTGCGCCGCTGTTCCAGCTCATAATAATCCCATCCGGGTTAAGCATCAGTATAGCATAATCCTTCACACTGTCGATCAACAGGCGGCTTTTCTCTTCGCTTTCCTTCAGGTCTTCATTTATCCGGAACAACTGCTGCTCCAGTTTCTTTTTTTCAGAGAGGTCGCGGGTAATTTTAGAGAAGCCTACCAGTTCCTTTTTAGCGTTGTAAATGGCAGTGAGTATGGTGTTAGCCCAGAAAGCAGTCCCGTCTTTTCGATAGCGCCAACCTTCATCTTCAAAGCGTCCGTCGGCTTTTGCCTTGCTCAGCTCATACTCCGGAAATCCGTTTTTGATGGCTTCACGGCCAAAGAACCTCGCAAAATATTTCCCGATGATCTCTTCCGACTCATACCCCTTCATTCTTCGGGCTCCTTCGTTCCAGCTGGCTACGTTACCGGCAGGATCCAGCATGTAGATGGCATAATCCGTTACGCCTTCAATTAAAAGTCTAAATCGTTCTTCGCTTTCCTGCAGCCCTTTAAAGGCTTCGTATAACTCGCTTTCCGATTTCTTTTTGGCAGACTGGTCTCGCGTTACTTTCGAAAAACCGACTAACACACCATCATGATCATAAACAGGTGTGATGATAACGTTCGCCCAGAAAACAGAGCCATCTTTTTTTATGCGCCAGCCCTCGTCTTCGTACCGTCCTAACCTAATTGCCTCTTCCAGCTCTGTAGCTGGGTAATCCCGATCAATATCCTCTTTCGTATAAAAGGTGGAAAAGTGTTTACCTATAATATCTTCTGCACTATACTGCTTAATTAGTTCGGCTCCTGCATTCCAGCTGGCAATATGGCCGGTAGTATCTAACATAAAAACTGCGTAATCGGTAAGGTTCTCGATCATCAGTTTATAGTAGTTTTCCGGTAAGTTAGTGGCTTGTATCTTCGCAGATAAAGCTTCTGGCTGTAAGCTCATAATTGCTTTTAAACACGCTTATGCCGCCTTATAGCAGCAAAGCAAAAATAGAATAGACAATGATATAAATGTTTAAACACTAAAAATCAATCCTAGTGTTCCCTCATACAAAAATACTTCTTGAACTTACTAATATTGTTTCCTTTAACTATTGTATACCTTAAGACTATAGTTATCGCCTTCTCTGTTTACAATGGTGGCATATATATAAAAGTAGCGATTTTTTCTGAATGAGCAACAAGCTTAGCTTAACTGTAGTGTTTGCTCAAGAGAATTTGGCTGCGGGTGAGTCACTTCTGGTACTGGTGAAAGTGTTTTGATCACACGGGCAGGATTTCCCACAGCTACTGAGTTATCTGGAATATCCTTTACTACAACAGAACCGGCCCCGATGCGCACATTGTTACCAATTCTTATCTCGCCGATGATACATACATTAGACCCAAGTTCTACATTGTCTCCGATTATTGGCGAACCTGAATAAGAACCGTCTTCTCGGCGTACATTGCCAAGTGTGGTACAGTGCCTGAAAAAGCAGTTTTTACCAATTATAGAGCAACCGTTTACAACCAGTGCATGACCGTGGCCAAGGTAAAAACCACTGCCTACAGTTGTCCAGTGGGGTAGTTCGATGCAGAGAAACCACTCTACAAACACTTTATAGAAAGCAAGGTATGGCAGCCAGAGGATTCTGAAAAATTTATTGATGGAAGCAGGTCGGGCTAACCGGAAAAGTACCATTACTAAACGGCCTTTTAAGTTGCCTTTGTTCGCTTCCCAGTCCTGGAAGATGTATTGCATAAACTGTAAGTTAAGGGTGTTTTATGGATTGACTTTACGAAGTAGAACAGGCAAGCGTTGTCTCGAATGCTGCTTTATAAGCTGTAAAGTATAATAGCCACAGTTGCACCTTATGAGGGGCAACTGTGGCTATTATATAAGTAGTGTTATGTTGTATGCTGTAGTGTTTCCAGCCCAAGCACATCTGCTGTATAGGCTCTTACCTCTCTTAACAATTCCTGGTTATCAGCCAACGATTGTTCATACGACGGGATCATCTCCTTCAGCATACTTTCCCACTTAGTCGTTTTTACCTTTTCCGGAAAACACTTATGCAGCAAGGTAAGCATAATAGACACAGCCGTAGATGCCCCCGGTGAGGCACCCAGCAAGGCTGCCAGAGAGCCGTCAGCTGCGCTTACTACCTCTGTACCAAACTCCAGCACGCCCACATGGTCGGGATGTTTTTTTATTACCTGCACGCGTTTACCGGCATGCTCCAGCACCCAGTCTTCCTGCTTTGCTTCCGGCATATACTCCCGCAAGGCCATCATCTTATCCTCGGGTGTTTGCCTTACCTGGTTTATAAGGTATTTGGTTAACGGAATATTTTTCAGGCCGGCTGCTACCATAGGGCGCAGGTTGCCTACTTTAACCGAGAGAGGCAGGTCCAGGTAGGAGCCCTGCTTCAGAAACCGCGTAGTAAAGCCTGCATAAGGCCCGAATAACAGCTCTTTCTTTTCGTTGATGAAGCGGGTATCCAGGTGCGGTACCGACATAGGAGGAGAGCCCACAGCGGCCTTGCCGTATACTTTGCCATGGTGCTTCTCGATCACCTCAGGATTGGTGCACTTCAGCCACTGTCCGCTTACCGGGAAACCGCCGTAGCCTTTTCCCTCCGGTATACCCGTCTTCATAAGCAGTGGCAGTGCACCACCACCAGCTCCTATAAAAACGAAGCCGGCATGCACTTTCTTTTTATCTCCGGTAGCTACACTTTTTATCTTTAGTCTCCAGCGCCCATTATCCTCCTGCCGCAGCTTACGTACCTCCTGCCCAAAGTATAAATTAACCCCAGGCTGCTGCTGCAGATAATGAAACATGCCACGGGTAAGAGCGCCAAAGTTTACATCCGTACCGATAGGCATGTAAGTTGCGGCTACTTTCTCCGCATCATCGCGGCCGCTCATAATAAGCGGCATCCATTGCTTTAACTGTTCCTTATCCTCAGAGTAAAGCATCCCCTTAAACAGATGGCATTCCTGCATCTCATCGTAGCGTTTACGCAGGAAATCTACATTTTTATCTCCCCACACAAAGCTCATGTGCGGTATACTTTTGATAAAGTTAAGCGGGAGCCGGATCAGATCGTTGCTTACGAGGTATGCCCAGAACTGCCGCGATATATCAAACGACTCCGCAATCTGAACAGCTTTCTTTGTATCTATACTTCCGTTCCGTTTTTCGGGTGTGTAGTTAAGTTCGCAGAAGGCGGCATGGCCCGTACCGGCATTATTCCAGGCATCAGAACTTTCGGCTGCGGCCTCATCCAGGCGTTCGTAAATCTCAATGGTTAAGTCGGGCTCCAGTTGTTTTAGCAGAACTCCCAGGGTTGCACTCATAATGCCCGCCCCGATCAGCACCACATCAGGTCCGGTATGTTCTGTGTTATTTCTTCTCAGCATAAAATCTTGTTAATTGTATATCCGGAGCATACTTAAATTTTGCTTTTACAGCGAAACTAGTTTGGGTTTTTCCGGGAAGTCAGCGTAAAGTATAAATTTTGAACATGCTCTTAATTAGTGTTACCCACTCCAGGTGCAGCAGGTTACTAAATGAGTTGTTTTATACTTTTTAAATTCAAAGAAAGGCAGATTAAGCAGTTTATACTCAAGACAGTGCCTGAGGTGATGGATCACCGGCTGGCTTTGACTTATCCTCCGGCAGCGGTACAAATTCCTGGTTATCGAGTGGCGGCAATAAAATCCGGCCTTCTTTCCAGTCTGCTTTTGCCTGCTCAATGCGCTCCTTCCTCGACGACACGAAATTCCACCAGATAAATCGCTCTCCCAGCGGCTCACCGCCCAGCAACATTAGTGTAGCATGATCTTTTGCCAAAATAGCCGGTTCTGCCTCTCTTTTGAAAACCAGCATCTGCCCAGCCGTATAGGTTCTGCCAGCTACCTCTATACTTCCTTTGGCTACGTAAATGCCACGCTCCGGATGGCCTGTAGGCAAGGTAAACCGGGTACCCTTCTCGAGTTGGGCATGCAGGTAAAATAACGGAGAGTGCGTTTTCACGTCGTTCTTCAGGCCAAAGGCGTTGCCCGCAATCAGGCGCATCCAGATACCTGTGCCGGTGTAAATAGGTAACTGATCAGGTTTATAGTTATCAAAAGCAGGTGCTGCCTCTTCGTCTTTCTCCGGCAGAGCCACCCAGGTTTGTATCATCTCCAGCTGCCCTCCTGCCAGCGTGGCCGGGTCCTCGAACCTTTCGGAGTGGGCAATGCCGCTTCCGGCTGTCATCCAGTTCACTTCACCGGGTTTTATCACCTGCTCTACCCCCAGGCTGTCACGGTGTGTTACCTGTCCTCCAAATAAATAACTTACCGTGGATAAACCAATGTGCGGGTGCGGCAGCACGTCCATATTGTGTAGTTGCTGCGGCTGCACATGCACAGGGCCAGCATGATCCATAAATATAAATGGACCTACCATTCTTCGCATCCGAAAAGGCAGGATACGGCGTACATCCATTCCGGGAGCCAGTGAGGCCTTACGTGCTTCTATGACAATATCAAGCATATGTACTAGCTATGGGTTTACCTATAAAACGGATGCTGTACGTTTACAGCCGATAAAATTTATACTTTGTAAAGGCAAAGCAGACAGTTTGCTAACAATTGGACCAAACATCTGCTAGCACCTTCGTATTTATACTTTTAGATTACACCAGATACTATGGAAATCGGCATCAGCACATTTGTAGAAAATACTCCCGACCCTGCTACCGGCAAGCTGCTTAGCCCATACGAAAGAATGGCTAACCTAATGGAGGAAATTGAATTGTCGGACCAGCTGGGCTTGGATGTATTTGCTATAGGCGAACACCACCGCCCCGATTTTATAGTTTCGTCTCCGGCTGTTGTGCTGGCAGCTGCTGCGGTAAAAACCAAAAGTATAAAGTTATCGAGTGCTGTTACGGTGTTAAGCTCCGACGATCCAGTTCGGGTTTTTCAGGATTTTGCCCATGTTGACTTGCTCTCCAAAGGCAGGGCTGAGATTATGGCTGGCAGAGGTTCTTTTATTGAGTCTTTCCCGCTGTTTGGCAACGACCTGAAAGATTATGACACCCTATTCTCTGAAAAGCTGGACCTGCTGATAAAGCTGAACAAAAGCGAAAAAATAACCTGGACAGGCAGGCACCGGCCATCCATAGATGATCGTGGCGTTTACCCGAGACCATATCAGAAAGAGTTGCCCATTTGGGTGGCAGTGGGTGGTACACCTGAGTCGGTGGTGAGAGCTGCTAGTAAAGGATTACCGATGGCGTTGGCTATTATCGGTGGCATGCCAGATCGCTTTGTGCCTTTTACCAACCTCTACAAAGAAACCTACAAAGGTACCGGCCACGACTTGGCTAAAATGCAGTTGGCGATACACTCACATGGCTATATCGCTGATGACTCTCAGAAAGCCGCTGATGAATTTTACGGACCTTATGCTTATGTCATGAGCCAGCTGGGGCGTGAGCGGGGCTGGTCGCCGATGAACAGGGAACACTACGAAATGATGCGTGCACCGGAAGGCTCTTTACTCGTAGGCAGTCCGCAGCAGGTGATCGACAAGATCCTGTATGAGTACGAACTTTTTGGCAATACCCGTTTTTTGCTGCACATCAGTGTAGGCACTTTACCTCATGTCAAAGTAATGCATGCCATAGAGTTGCTTGGAACTGTGGTGGCACCTGCCGTTAAGAAAGCTGTGGAGAAACAGAAAGGCAAAGCAAGCGAGTGAAAGTATAAATCCTATACTTCCTGACATATGCTGCCTAACTGTTACCAGCTGCCTTTGCGGCAGGCTTATCTTCTAAAGGATACTTCTTGCTAGTAGCCGCACCGTAGTGTTGTGTTAGCGGAGTAGCGCTTGTTCCGTGGGCCACTACAGAAGCACAGATAATCAGGCTGACCACATCCCATACAAAAGGGTCTTTTAAGCGGTGCTCCATCATGGCGGCATAGTAAATGGCGGCAACAGCTATAGGTCCAAACCAACCCAGATACAGCACATCCTTTACATGATGTACAGCTGGTATAAATGGCTTAAGTATAAATATAACCGGCAACCGGCGCAGCACTAGAATTGCGACCACCAGCAGTATTCCGCTCCAGCCTAATGCATCCCAGCCGCCCCATGGAATAGCCGCGCCAAGCAATGTAAATATCGGAATCGAGAAGAAGCGGTTTACAGCCTCCTGCCCTTTCTCCTCTTCCCTCCGCTCATCAGAACTGGCAATCTGGTCAAAGGTGGCACCCGCTGCAAATACCAACAGCACCTCATCGCTATGGATCAGTTTTCCGACACCTACAGCTACCAAAGCCAATGCCACAGAGTACATTAGCCGCCACTCCTCCTGTATAAATTTTTTGTTTTCTGACCACTTTAGCAATTTTGCAGCTACGTAACCAAGCAGCAACCCAAAACCGGTAGCCGCCACTACTTCCCATAGCAATGTGTGCAACAACCAGTCTGAAAGTGCGCTTTCCTGGCTCATGGTTAGCATCAGGAACGGCAGGAACACAAACAGGTAACTGAGCCCATCGTTTGCCCCGGACTCAAAAGAGATTGCGTTTCTGATTCGCTCTGGCAGGTTTCGTTCTGCCACCTCACCGGTAACAATGGGGCTTGCCGCAATAGGGTCGGTTGGAGTTATAATGGCACCAATAAGTGCAGCCAGCCAGAACGGTATTCCTAAGATCAGGTATATCAGCAGTGAACTGATTCCCCACATAAGCAGCATACCTGCTCCAATGAGCGTGAGCATCTGCCGCCAGTTCTGTTGAGGGTAGTGCTTAGGTATTCGTAAGGCTACGCTAACGAGGCCAATGCCAAGGGTTAAGCGTGCAGCATTTTCTAATACCATTGTTTTATTTCCTAGTCTGGCAGGATCAAATACATGTAAGACCTCCGGACCAAGAAGTATACCTATAATCAAGGCAAGAAGTGTTGGGGGACCGGACTCTTTTCTAAATATTTGGAGAAAAGTCCGAGTACAAGTACAACGCCTCCTATTACAGTTACAACTAAGCTTACTTCTTCTGCATCCATCATTGTGCAATTAAGCAGTGCACTCTGCTTATACCTGTCGATTGTTATAATAGTTTATACCTATACGCCCCAAAGCACATACTCTAATATTTGCATTGTGCCCTAATTAGTCTGTCCAGACACCCCTATTTACACGCGCCGCTCCTGTTTCTTATAAAAACTACTCATGCAGAATACCTTAATCAGTTTGACATGAAATTCAGGTGTGCATTTATTCGCTTACCAGCACCTTTATACTATCTGCAGAGACTTTACTTGCAGGCAGCTTTTCATCTGCTAAAATAATTTGCGGAGCAGTATCCTTTGGCGGTTCAGGAAGCGGTACCCTTTGCATTTGCTGCTGATGCAGGTAGGGCTCCAGTATAGGTGCCATTCCTCTTAGTACTTGTACCGGTAAAGAAGATGTAAAATGAAAGTCGGAGGCCTCCCGCCCGGGCACAAAAGCAGTAAGGGTACCAAAGTGGTTATCTCCCAGGAAAAAAACAAAGGTAGCCGTACGGTTTACTGTGCGCGACGATAGCCTGTGCCCCTGCTTGTTGATTGTAAAGGAACGGTTGTCGCCGGTACCAGTTTTTCCTCCTAATTGCATTACTGTACCATCTACTCCGGTAAAGCCTCCCTGCAGGCGGCGTGCGGTACCAGAGTTTACTACCTCTGTTAGCACCTCTTTAACCAAGGCGGCAACCGCAGGCTCTATTACCTGCTCCTGCTCCTGCTCTTTCCACTTAAGCAGGGTTTCGTAAGGTGTTGATGCAGCAAAGTGTATCTCTTCGATACGTTTGGTGTGTTGGCGTAAACCGTTGTTTAAAATAATGCCCATTAATTCGGCAAGAGCCTCCGGCCTGTCGCCGGATGAGCCAAGTGCTGTTGCCAGTGATGGTACCAAATACCCGAAAGGATAACCCATATGCACCCATCGCTTATGAATATCCTGGTAAGCATCTAATTCCAGCATTATTCTGATTCTGGAGTCGCGTGCTTTTTTATACTTTGTACGGAACAGCCATGTGTATACTTCCTGCCGCTTTTGCTCACTTTCTTCTACTATCTGGTCCCATTCCACGTCAGGTTGCTGCTTTAGAAAGCTAAGCAACCATAACTCCAGTGGGTGCACCCGCGACAAATATCCCTGGTCAGACAAGTTATACTTATCGGGTCCGTAGCGTTCATAAAGCTCCACTACTCTTTCGTCTTCAATCTCATCATCATTGGGCAGCTGCTCGTGCAGGAAAGTATAAAACTGCTGGTAATTTTGCTCCGGGTACAGAAAGCGATGCACAACCGCTAACCGCACCTCATCTTTATATAAGCTGTTAAGCAAAAGCTCAAAGCGTTCGTCTGCAGTCTTGTTTGTATACTTGTTCCAGAACTTTCGCAGAAATACTTTGCCTTCCCGGTCTGCAAACCGTTCCAGGTATACTTTACGGCGCTGGTCAGTTATATCAGAAATCAGTTTGGCTGTGCCTCCCACTTGCTGGTGCATGGTGTGGTTCACAATATCGCGCATGAGGCGCACAAAGGGTAGGTTCACAGATTTCTGGAAAGCCTCCCGCACAGTAGGTCTTTTATAGTCGTTGTCGGAACTGAAGTTGCTGAAGTAGTGAATACCGCCGCCTGTGAAGAATGCCTCGTTTGGGTTTGCCCGGTAGCGTCGCTCCAGGGCTGCGGCGAGTGTAGCCTTCAGGCTTTTATCTTTTGCCCTTAGCAGGTACTGCAATACCCACCTGCTCAGATTATCCTGTGGCTCCTGCAGCGCCCCTCTTACTTCTGTTGTACTTGCACTCGCATAGCGGTGGTGAATTTCAGAAACTACTTGAAGGTAAGTGATTAGTACACGCAGCTTGGCAGTGGAACCCAATTCCAGTTTGCTGCCTTCGTTCATATCAAACGGCTGATCGGTGTTATCTGTTTGCACACGCACCAGGTTACCCTGAGGCGTGCGTTCGTAAAGCGTAAAGCTATAAACAACAGCAGCCGTACGATCCGGCGAAAGCATTCTATCACCAAAAACGCCTGTAGCACGCGCAAAATCCGGCTCCCCAAGTTTGTGCAAATAGGTACTTATCTGCTCCTGCAAGTCGTTTTGCAAGGTAGTGGTAGCAGCCAGGTCCATCCTGTCAAGGTCATACAATGTTTTACCTAGTAACTCAGAAAGGTGCGTTCGTGCTATTAAAGCTGCCTTATCTGTGTTTTTGGGTGCAACGGCTGGGTCAACATCAAAATCCCTGAACACTACGTCATGCTGAAGCCCGGCATCTCTCAACTCAGGACTTATAAAACCATTACTCTCCAGCAGGCGAAGGTAACTTCCAGTTAGTGTATTCAGTTCAGATCTACCGCCATCGCCCAGGTAATACGTTGGGCGGCGGTGTGCTATCATCAGGGAAAGCACCTGCCGTAATGCCTGCCCTTTTGCCAGTAAGGTATCGCCCTTCGCTTCCTGCAAGTTAAGCAGCTGATTCACCTGCCTCATATCAGAGTTAAACCATACCTGTAACCCATCGCCCAAGCCGTTTACTTCTCCATAGCCCGGTGCACCGGAAAGCGGCACTGTGTTTATGTAAGACAGTACAATATCTTTTCGGGTAGGCAATGTTTCAGGCCCTGATTGATAGGCACGTACACTAGCCGAAACCATTTGTCTCATTTTTTCTTGGGCATCTTTTGTTATACCACCAGGCGAATGCCTGAATTTCTCGATCTGCGTAGCCAAGGTACTGCCTCCTATAGACTTGTTCTTGATGCCAATCTGGTTACCCGCTTCATGTAAAGAGGCCTTCGCAAAGCGACGCCAGTCTACTGCAGGGTTCATAAATTGCCTGCTAGTATCCAACAGGTGCCGGTTCTCTATAAACAGCAGCGACTGCACAATAAGGGGTGGTACAGAGTCATAAGATGCGTACACCAAGTGGGGATAACTATACTTGTACACTACTTCTCCGTTACTGCCTTTTATGCTTAGCCCTGCCTGCGCTTTTTCGCGGTAAGGCGTAAAAAACATATTGGCGGCATATTCTAAAAGTTCCGGCGAAAAAGCAGACTGATATTCTATGTTCATGCCACGTAGTTGCAGCCGCTCCAAAAGTTGTGGTAATTGAGCGTACCCCTGCCGGATATCAAATGGTCCTTTTTCTGGATACACAATTGATCTGCTTGGGCCTTTCTCTAGTTTGTATGTTAACCGGGATGCAAATTCGGAAATATGCCTGGCCTGAAATTCGGAAGTTCGGATCTCGTAGATGACAACAGAAACTGCTATACTTAATATTAAAAATAGCACACTGAGTACCGCCCAAAACATAATGCCCCGGGTTCTTTTTTTTGTTTTTTCCTGGATGTTATCCTGAAGGTCCGGACGGTAATTATTGACTACCATCTCTGGATTATTTAAAGAGTTTGTAAATGTCTATCACTATCAGTTACGTGAACTTTACACAATTGGTCGATATAACATCCCAAAAAGTGTATGTTTTAGTTTATACTTCACCGCATTCTCCATAGCAAAAGGCATACAATTACAACGAAGCACAAACACATTCTATATCAACCGCTTACAAAGAATATTAACCTATAAAAGAGTATATTAGCTGCAGTTACGGATCAAGATGGGTTATACAACCTAACTTACTGTACTTTAACTATATATAAAATAAGCAACAGCATTGGCATAGCATCTTAAAAATGTCAACAATTGAACTTTTAAAGTACCGTTTTGGGGCTATCTTTATGCAAACGAACAGAGGATGAATAGCTTAATTGGCAATGCCCTGAACAAGTTTTTGCAGTAGTTCTTTTGTAAGAGGTTTATTTATGAATTTGTTAATGCCAAGTGCTTGCACCCGCTCTTGGTCGGTAGGGTTAAGGGAGGTTGTAAGCACTGCCACCAGCACCTCATGGCTCTTATACCATTCGTGGTTTTGCAGCTCTTCTAAAAAAGTAGAGCCATCTATTACCGGCATATTAAGGTCTAACAAGATAAGCCAAGGCATAGCAACCGCTTCTTTAGTTCTTAAACCTTAATAACGCTCCTGCACTATAGGCAGCGCCTCCAATCCGTTTCTGGCAATAATCAGCTCATCATCAGCCCTTGAGATGGCCTGCCTGTTAATGTAGTTGGTAGTTTGGTCGTGGTCAACTAAAAGTATAAATATGAGCTTATCATTACCGGTAAAATACTAAAGCAGCCAGTAGCATGTTGCTGTACTGGCTGCTTTAGTATTTGATTAATCTTTGAAGTATAACTCGAAGGTTGTTCCTTCACCTTCCTTACTTTTAACTTTTACAAAGCCATTGGCATTGTCTACCATGCGCTTTACAATGTAAAGGCCCATGCCGGTACCTTCTACGTGTGTATGGAATCGCTTAAACAAGGTAAAAAGCTTTGTCTGATTTTCTTCACTGATGCCTAAGCCATTATCTATAACCGTTAAAAGCACATAACCATCTATCCGGTCTGTTCTCAAATTTACTTTAGGCACTCTGTCTTTAGCTCTATACTTTATGGCATTGCTAACCAGGTTATAAAGTACACTGTACAAGTTCTTTTTAGAGAAATTAATTTGGGGAGCTTTGTCAAAATTCACTTCCAATTCGGCCTGCTCGCTCTCGAGTAGTTCCTGCATGCTTTCCTTCACCTTATCAAACACCTCCTGTACCTCAACCTGCTCCGGCTCTCCTTCAACGTCACGCTGTACTTTAGCAACATCTGTCAGGTCTTTAATCACGTTTTTAAACCTGGTAATGGCTCCCTTCATCATATCAAATACAGGCTGCGTTGGTTCTCCCGGTATAGGACCTGCTGAGTTTATCTGCTCTTCCAGTAGCAGCATTAACCCTTCTATGTTCCCGATCGGTGACTTCAGGTCGTGGGAAGCCGTATAAACAAACGTGTCCAGATCTTCGATTACCCGAAGCAGGTGCTCGTTGGTTTCCTCCAGTTTTTCCTGGGTTAGTTTTAGGTCGGTGAGGTCGATAAAAGAGCCGAGCACACGATAAGGCATTTGGTACTCATTATGCATAATGTAGGCTCTGTTAGAGACATACGCATAAGATCCGTCTGTTTTCTCAATTCTGTACTCCCCTGACCATTGATCCTTGCCAGAATTTATAGCTTTGTTTAAATCTTTTACTACATCCTCTTTATCGGTGGGGTGAATACGGTTAAACCATGCATCTACACCCTTACCCATAGCATCGGCGCTAAAGCCCAGCATTGTATCCAAGCTATCGCTCCACCATACTTCGTTGTTAACCAAATCCCAATCCCAGACTACATCATTTGTTGCCATCGATACCATCCGGAATCTTTCTTCGCTGGCAGCCAATTCGCGTGTGCGCTCGCTTACACGCTTCTCTAACTCATTGTTTAACTTGATCAGGTTCTCCTCAGCCAGCTTTAGCTCTTCGTAGGCTACCAACACTTTGTCCTCACTGCTCTTTTTCTCAGTGATATCGGCCATGGTTACTGTTACGCCATCACCCATTTTAACGGCAGCAATCTCGTACCACGTTTTTTCGCCTTTTACCTCCAGTTGCTGCTCAATATGTATCGGCTGGCCAGTTTCTACAACAGTTATAAACTTGCGGAACAGGCCGCTTTTTTTCAGGAACGGCATAACCTCGAGTACACTTGCATTCAGTAACTCGGCCTGCGACTGGCCTACCATTTTCTCAGTGTTTCTGTTCAGGAGTGTCCACGAGAAATCTGTTATTTCTTGTTTATCACTCCTAACCGACCTAAAGGCCATAATAGTATTCAGAGAGCTGTTCAGTACTCCCTGTACTACGTTGCTCAATGTCTTTAGCGTGGTTACATCCACAAAACTCACCACTACGCCATCCTTGTTGCCATCATGCTTCAGGTAAGAGATAATCCGCATCAGGTAATACTTGCCATCAGCGGTTTCTACCTCCTGCTCCACTTCCGACGAAGTGTTGTTCACATGCTGTATATCCTCTATCAGGCGGCTATACTTCAGGTTGTGCGACAGGTGGTGTATGGGCCTGCCTAAGTCGCTATCAATAATATTAATTAGTCCCTCTATGGATGGGGTAAATTTGCGGATTACCAGGTGATGGTCTACAAACAATTGCCCGATATTTGAGCTACGAATGTAGTTATCAAGGTCTTCGTTCAGTTCCTGTAGCTCTTTTATTTTTAGTTGATGCTCTGAGTTTACGGTGTGCAACTCCTCGTTAAGTGATTGCATCTCTTCGTTAGAGCTTTGCAATTCCTCGTTTGAAGACATTAGCTCCTCGTTTGTGCTCTGCAACTCTTCGTTGGCTGTACTCAGGTCCTGCACGGTTAGCTGCAGACCCTCACGCGCCTCTTTCAACTCCATCTCCAGGGCAGTAAGCTGCTGGTAGTAATCTGAGTCGGAAACAAAGGATAGGTCAGAAACTTTTGGTAGTGGCGTTACTTCTCCCATCTCCTGCAGCAGCACAAGTATAACCTTGGATTGCCCCTTATCAAGAGAAATCGGACGTATAGACACATGCACCATCTGCTCTTTGTTGCCCATCTTTACGGCTACTTGCCTAGCTACCACTTTCCGGTCCTGCTTCAGAGCCTTTCGTATACCTACACTTAAGGTAACGGCAAGTTCTTCGGGTACCATTTTTATTAAGTTAAAGTGCAGGCGCCTATCCGGAAACTTTAAGAAACGGTTTATATCGCCTATGCCATGCAGCAGTTGGTAATTTGTATCCACGTACAAGCCGGTTACCTTAAAGTCTTCGCAAACGGCATCCATAAAGGAGTCGTTGTAGCGAACCTCTGGCGCGCTTTTATACTTCGTGTTTTGGCCTATTTGGCTGCTACTGCTGTGGGCGTAATCTGTAATTCCGTAGCTTTGCCGGATGCCTCTGCTTTCTTTTATTTTTCGAAAAATCTTGCATTTGCGGTTTTCCTCCACAAAGTAAGATTTCATATCGCCGATGTGCTCACTGCTACCTAAAAAAAGATAACCACCTAAATTAAGAGCGTAAGGGAACAGTGCCAGCACTTTGTTTTGCAGGTCCTGGTTCAGGTAGATGAGCATGTTGCGGCACGAGATCAGGTCTATGCGGCTATAGGGAGGATCTTTCTGCAGGTCGTGTTGGGCGAATACCACCAGCTTACGTATATCCTCGTTTACATAAAAGCGGTTTCCTCTCTGATAAAAGAACTTCTCCAGCCTCTCCGCTGACACGTGTTTGGCTATGGAGAGTGGATAGCTGCCTTTCGAGGCCTGTGTTATAGCCTGCTGGTCTATGTCGGTGGCAAACAGCTTTACATTAGACTCTTTGCCCAACTTGTTGTAAGCCTCTTTAAAAAGTATAGCCAGCGAGTATACTTCTTCGCCGGTGCTGCAGGCGGCTGTCCATACTTTTACCTGTTCGTTTTCGGCCTTGCTAGCAATTATTTTCGGAATATACTCTTTCTCCAGTACCTCAAATGCCTCCGGGTCACGAAAGAAGTTCGTCACGTTTATGAAGAACTCCTGGCAAAGCGTTTTGATCTCAGCCGGGTTTTCGTGAAGGTACATCAGGTACTCATTCATTGACTTTACTGCCAGGTGATCCATGCGCTTGCGGATGCGCCGGTTAATGGTGGCCTCTTTATAATTGGTAAAGTCTGTTTGGGTATGGGTGCAAACGAGATCAAGAATCTCTTTCAAAGCGATCTCGTCTTCGCTTTGTTCATGCTGTTCTAATAAACTTTTCACCAGCGGAATTTTACGGGTGTATTCTAAAATCTCCTCAGGCATATACTCCGGAGGAAGTACAAAATCTACAAATCCGGCATCTATGGCGCTTCGGGGCATGCCGTCAAATTTAGCTGTATCAGGGTCTTGCACTACTACCATGCCACCTGCATTTTTAATGGCTTTGGCTCCTTTTGTTCCATCGGTACCTGTGCCGGAAAGCACTACGCCAATGGCATACTTGCCCCGGCTTTTAGCCATCGATTCAAAAAAAAGGTCTATCGCAAAATTAGGCTCACGGCTACGGGCTTTATCAGCAAGGCGCAGGCGGCCGTGCTCTATTGTTAGCTGCTTACCGCTTGGCAGTACGTACACACAATTTGGCCTTGTAAACATGTTATCCTCTGCTTCGCGCACCTGCATCTGCGTGTGCTTGCTCAGCAGGTCGGCCATCAGGCTTTTGTGGTCTGGTGAGAGGTGCTGAATTATCACAAAAGAAAAGCTGGAGTTGTTCGGAAAATGGTCGAACAGCTTATGAATTGCTTCTAAACCACCCGCAGAGGCACCGATGCCTACCAGATAATGGTCTGCAGCAGGCTTTTTATCTTCCTTTGTCGGAGTTGATTTAGATAATGTCATTATTCCCTTTCTCTTTACTGTGATGTTGTTATTTAGCTAAGGTTGGTATTGCCCCTGGCTATTTAGTACCGCTCTTTAATTAACTTTTCCAGTACGGCGTTTCTAAGTGTTTCTGCGGCCTCTAGTTCCTCCTCCAGCCATGGCAGAGAAGTATTTTTTACTACTTCCTGGTAAGTAGCAAAAGAATTTCGGGGATGGTAGGTTTTCCCATCGGGCTCCATTTGTATGGCTTTATCCGGGTTACCTCCCCAGTTTACAGTCTGTGTTACCTCCGATCTGAAACCAAGTATAAACTCGCCTTGCTCAGCGTTGATCGGCAGCGACACAAGTCCGCTTGCTATCTCTTTGTATGCTTTGCTGTTCGGGTACTCTGCCGGGAGGGTATTAGTGGAAAACAAGCCCTTATTTCTGTTTCGCCGAAGCCAGGAAACTAAGTCTTTTATTTCCTGTTTGCCTGGCGTGCTTCCGCTTGTTGCTACATTGCCTTCGTACATAATCGCTACACCAGTTAAAGAAAGCAGTTCCTGTACTTTGCTCTCCCCTTCCAGCAGGCCATCTACAAAGCTAGGAAATGTGTAAAGCTGCTCCATCAGTTTAACATGCATATTACGCAACCGCACCCGCAATGCCATATTCTCTTCCCGTTGTTTCGCTTCCAGTTGCGCCGAAAGTATACCCGTCATCAACTCCATAGCAGAACGCATTTCGTAATCGGGGTACTTGGCAGTTTTATGGTGGCAAGAGATCAATCCCCATAACTTGTTATCGATGATGATTGGCAACGACATGGAAGCTATGATATTCAGGTTAGTCAGGTACTCTAAATGCACTTTGGCCACACTGCGCAGGTTACTTTCAGAAAGATCTGTGAAACGCTGCGTTAGCGGGTTTATAACGGGCAACAAACGTACTGGTGTATACTCTCGGGTTGGTATCAGGCGATAAGGATTTCTAAAGTATAGATCGCGCGCTTGTTTGGGAACATCCGATGCCGGAAAGCGGAGTCCCATGTAGTCATCCATGTCTTTTTCCTTTGCTTGCGCAATTACAATGCCGTTCCACTGCGGGTCGAACTGATATACTAACACCCTGTCAAAACCGGTGAACAGCTTTAGCTCCTGCGCTGCTACGTGTGCAATTTCCTGGTAGCTTCCGGCTTGCTTAAGAAGAGAAGTTATGTACTTGATGTGTTGATACAGGCGAACGAAAGAATCATCAGGGGAAGGTTGGTATTCTTCAAGCTCAACCAGCACGTAATCCTGCTGTGGTAAGATAAGTGCGGTAACAGGTACCTTTTGCCCTTTTATTAAAAAGCTTAACGTGAAAGGAATTTTCTCCTGATTACCATGCGCTTTAACCTTATTTATGATATCTGCATACTGCCCCTCCGGCAAGAACTCTGAAAGCGATTTCTCAAGCAGTTCCTCAGCGGGCACATCAAAAAAAGAACCTGTGTTTTCACTTATCTGCAGGATGCGAAGGTTAACTTTATCCAGTACAATCAACACGCCGTGCGGCTGTATCAGGTTTACCAGGTGCAGCGGTATACTTCCACAAAACTCTGAATCATAATTTTTCTCGATAGCTATGTTTATTGGCGCTACACTGTTACTCATACTTTATAGTAATTTATTGCCGGCCTAAGCACCCGTTAAGGTACAGTATGGGCAATTTAAACATAATATTTTAATCTGATTAGCCACCATGCAGCTAAATCAGCAATTCGAAGGCTACAATGCAAAACCATAAAATAGCCTGCTTGTTTCCACAGCAACCTCTAGGCTTATCACCACTGTACATTTCAACATATTTTCATGTACTAAACTGTAATTGTTACCAGCTCCAGTTGGTGTTATAAGCTCATCTTTTAAATTTTTACAGGATAACTCAGAAATGGGCAGACTTTAAGTGGTTTTCAAGCCAGGCCAAAGCAGCTGTACGATTCTCAAATGTTTTAAATACCACTTGATCAATTAGAGCAGCTTGTAGTTCTAAGCCTATTTTATGACCAAAGCTGTTGTGTTTGGCAACATGCAGCAGTTTATGCATACCCATACGTGTCATTTTATAAGCCCATATACGGGAAACCCAGCCAATAGAGTCTCCCCAAACAGAAAGGATTTCACTACAGTCGTTGATAAAAACTTCGAAAGGTGTTAATTGCATTTGCCCCGTTACCCACACCATTACAGTTTCCAGCTGCAGTTTTGTAGTATAACCATACCATACCACCAACATAGATTTATACCCAGTAAGGTAACTAACCTTACAGAAGGTTTTTCCGAACTCGTTTTCAAACTCCTTTACCATAGTAATAATGGGTTTGTTATGTGTTGAGAGTAGGTATTCTTCTATTGGCTCTAGCTTAAAAAAATAGTAATTATTATAAGCGAATGTGCTTACTTAACAGGTAATACTTTTATAAAAGGAAAATTGCCTTCTAATGTAAAAATGGAGTTCCCAGGCTAGCGTTATACTTTTGTAACCTGAAATGTAAGAAAAGCAGTTACAAAACTACTTTTACAAAGATACGTGCAATAGCGCTAACCCAAAGGCTACACGTCGTTAAACTAATGTAGTATAAATACTATTTTGATGTCGCAAAAAATACGACAAGGCACTTCACCAGCACCTATTAGTACCAGCAGTGCTGTAGCTAAATATTATAGGCAGGGTGAAGAAATTAAAGCCTTAGTACCCCTGTAAAGAATAACAAAGGCACCAAGAAAATTTAGGTTAACAAGTTATACTTTAGGCAATTTCGTTATTAATGCAATAGCGTATAAGTTCTGCGTTCGATGTAAATTTCATTTTATCGAAGATGCGGTTACGATAAGTGTTTACAGTACTAAGCGTAAGACTTAAATTGTTGGCAATATTCTTAAGCGACTCACCTTCGGCTATTTTACATAGTATTTGAAACTCTCTGTCAGAAAGTATTTCATGTGGTACTTTAGGCTTGTACTCGTTCACAACTGAGTCGGCGAGCAGCTCGGCCAACGACGCGGAGATGTATTTGCCTCCTCCCCATATCTTGTGTATGGCAGCTACCAATTCGTCTGCAGCACTTTCTTTAGAGATATACCCGGCAGCACCAGCCTTTAGGCAACGGAGGGCATACGTTTTTTCAGGATACATACTTAAGATAAGCACTGGCACCTGCGGGTGCGTTCGCTTCAGGTCAATAAGTACATCCAGGCCGCTTTTTACAGGCATATTAATGTCCAGTACTACTAAATTAGCCTGGCTTTTCTCTAGTTTTTTAGTAACCTCGGCACCATTTACTGCCTCTGCCACTATGGTAATTCCGGGCTCGTTCTTAAGCACTTTCTTAAGTCCCTCCCTGATTAACTCGTAATCATCTGCGATCAAAAGTTTTATCATATTCTCGGGTAATTCCTATTAGTTAGTTAGGTAAGTTATGGTAAAAAGGTACTTTCAGTTTAACCTGTGTTCCGTGCTCAGGTTCAGAGTCAAACGTCAGGTCTGCCCCGATTCGCTCTGCCCGTTCCTGCATTCCAAGAAGGCCAAATGTTTTAATATCTGTTAAAATCTCTGTTTGCATGCCTACCCCGTTATCGGCCACAGTAAAGCAGAAGTTATCTCCACTCTTGCCTACATTAATAGTAACCGCGGTAGCGTTGGCATGCCGTGCAATGTTAGTCATGGACTCTTGTATAATACGGAAAACCTCGATCGATATCTCCCTGGTAAGTGAAATATATTCTATGTCAGAAATTACGTTCACTTTTATAGAGGTCCGCTTTTGAAATTCCTGTGCCTGCGATTCTATTTCCGACATCAGGCCAAAGTTATCCAGCACTGCCGGACGCAAAGCAGCAACAATTTCACGCACAGAGGCAATCGAGGCATTTATTGTTTTCATCATAGATTGCAGCTCTTCCCGCACCGACACCTGCTCCATATCACTGTTATTCAAACGCTTAATCAACAGGCTTACATCAATTTTAAGCGCTGTGAACGCCTGCCCCAGCTCATCGTGCAGTTCACGGGCAATATACTTTCGCTCTTCTTCACGCATTACCTGCAGGTGAGTCGTTAATGCCCGCAGCTGCTCATGAGAGCGTGCCAGCGATGCCTGTGTTTTTTTCTTGGCAGCTATTTGCTCCTGCAGTTGTTCGTTTGCTTTTAGTAAGGCTGATGTTCGTTGCGTTACCCGTTCCTCTAAATCACGATTATACTTGCTTAGAATTTCTTCAGCCCACTTTCGGTTTGTAATGTCCACGCAGGCGCCAATGTACCCTATAAACGTACCGTCAGGCATGAAGCGAGGCACTCCCTGGCTCAAGAACCAACGGTACTCACCATCAGCTCCTTTTAATCTTACTTCAATTTCATAAGTGCTTTTCTGCTCCAGGGCCTGCTCGTAGGTTTTAACCAGGAGTTTGTAATCATCTGGGTGCACACCTTCTTGCCAACCTGTATCCTGCTCTTCTTCCAGGGACTTTCCCCTATACTCCAGCCAGCGTTTGTTAAAGTATATAGGCTCAGAACCATGTGCCGATACCCAAATAAGAACAGGAGCTGCATCTGCCATTACCTTAAACCTTACCTCTGATTCCTGCCGAGCCTGCTCTACGCGTTTTTTAGCCGATATATCGCATATATACATGGCAGTGTTGTGCTTGTATGGATAAATGCGTACATCGTACCACACATCTAGTGTAGGGTAATAAAACTCAAAGTTCAGTTCCTTTCTGCTTGCCTGCGACTCCAGTACTTTCTCCTGAAAAACAGTCCCCTCCAGGTCCGGGAAAACATCCCAGATCACATTGCCCAGAAAATCAACCTCTGACCTGTTAGTAAACCTGCCCGCATTTGCATTTACGTAAGTGTAGCGCAGTTCATCGTCCAGTACAATAAAGGCATCACTCATGTTTGCCAGTATATCATCCAGTTCTGTTCTAAGTGCCTGCGACTCTAACAACAGTTGATGCTCTCGCTGTGCTGCCTGCTTACGCAAATCAGCTATGTATAGCTGAGATTTTATGCGTACCATTAACTCACGTGCACTAAATGGCTTTGTCATGTAGTCATCGGCACCTATTCCTAAGCCTCTTAATTTTTCTTCTTCGCCGGCCTGTGCAGATAAAAGTATAACCGGCACTGTGCTATACTTTGGTTGCTTCCTAATTTCCTGCACCAGGGCAAGGCCATCTACCTGCGGCATCATACAATCCGACAGCACAATATCAGCTTGTTCTGCCTCTAAAAGCTGCAGGGCATCTAAACCGTTTGTTGCCGTTATCACCCGGTATGCCGGTTGCAGAATTCTTCTGATGTACGCCAGCATATCCTGGTTATCTTCTACCAGCAATACAGTATACTGTTTTAAGGCTGCTTGCTCAGCTATAGCAGCGTCAGTACTAAACTCCACTATGGCGTCCGATGCCTTTAGCCACGAGGATGCCTCTATCAGGTAGGGATTGTCTGCTGCTTGTTGTGCGGTATAGGTAAGAAGGGGCTCGGTAACATTTATACTTTCCGGCAACAGGTGCTCTTTTCCTTTTTGGAGTGTGATGGTAAAGGTGCTTCCCTGCTGGGGCGTACTTTCTACGGTTATACTTCCGTGGTGCATCTTCACAAGTTCAGCCACCATCGAAAGCCCTATACCTGATCCCTCGTAAGACCGGCCACAATGATTTTTTATTTTATGAAAACGGTTAAAAATGTGTGGCAACTCTTCCTCGGCAATCCCTACACCGCTATCCTGCACTACCAGCTGTACTTCTGTTCCTTTGTCTTTTAAGCTTATGCTCACCTCCCCTTCCAGCGTAAACTTAAAAGCGTTGGATAACAGGTTAAAGATGATTTTTTCCCACATCTCAGGGTCCACGTACACCGGCTCTGAAACGGGATCACAGCTGATGGTATACTTTAAGCCGGCGCGATCCATAACAGAGGTAAAGATGCTGCTCAACTCTTTTGTATAAGCACCTATATCTATGGCACAGTAGCCTGCATTTGCCCTGCCTGATTCTATACTTGCAAAGTTTAAGAGATAATTTACTTGCTTTAACAAACGAAGCCCGTTACGGCGTATGGTCTCCAGTTGTTGTTTCTCCTCCTCCGTGCTGAAATTCCCCTTATCCAGGAGCTCTTCTACAGGCCCCAGTAAGAGCGTGATAGGCGTACGGAATTCGTGGCTTATATTGCTGAAGAAAGTGGTCTTGGCCTCATCCAACTCCAACAGTTTTTTGATGCGCTGGCGCTCATACTCAATAGCTTTTATGTTGGCGTACAAAGCGTTTACATGTGTGTGCAACAGGTTTATAAAATCTTTGTACTGATCATCAAGCTCCAGAAGCGGACTTAAACCGATTACAAGCCACTCAGAGAGTTGTTCGTTGCCAGAGCTTACGATAGGCAAGGCAAACGCCTGTTGCGGAGGCACACGATGGTCCGGTGTTTTGAAAAATGGCGCCAGCACAGATACATTCTCTAAAAGCACAGGACTTAGGTTTTTCAGTTCGCCTGGGAGTTGCCACACAGAACAATTTGTAATGTTAGGTTGCTGGTGCAGGTCTGTATTAAATGCACCGGATGTACTGCCATTTAAGTTGCACGCACCGTTCGCATAGCTATACAACAGCGCAAAAGATATGTCTTTGTTGTTGGCGTCTAAAATACTGAGCAGCTCAGTCCTTACTTTTTCCAGGCTTCCCTCCTCCATACTGATGGCACCAATCTGCCGCAGGGTATCCAGTCTCCGCTCGCTGAGGACCTGCCTGGTTTCTTCGGAGCTAGTGCAAAAGATACCGCCTACCTTGCCGTTTTCATTTATGATAGGACTGCACGAAAATGTAAAGTATGCCTCTTCTTTAAAGCCTTTGCGCTCGTTATAGAGCAGCAGTTTATCAGCAAACCAAGCCTCGCCTGTTTGCAGCACTTTATGAAACATAGGCCCCACAACCTCCCATATATCCTCCCACATAGCTTTAGCTGGCCTGCCTAATGATGATGCCTGCTTGTTGCCCATAAACTTCATGTAGGCATCGTTGTTAAACATAATCATTTCTTCACCCCACCAGATAGCCATCGGGTAATCAGAGCCAAGTATGATATGTATGGCTGTTTTCAGGCTTTGAG
This sequence comes from Pontibacter sp. H249, assembly GCF_037892465.1. Taxonomy (NCBI): domain Bacteria; kingdom Pseudomonadati; phylum Bacteroidota; class Cytophagia; order Cytophagales; family Hymenobacteraceae; genus Pontibacter; species Pontibacter sp. H249. The sequence goes on from NZ_JBBKTR010000008.1 coordinate 192,361, forward strand.
GCCAGTCTTCTACAGGTCCGAGCACGGACTCCGCCCAATTAAACTCCCGTATCTGCCTGTGCATTTGGCTGTTGCCGGCAAACAGGTTGTTTGATGAGGTACTTGATGTGGTGGTACTAGTTGTCATGGGGGCAAGGCATGTATAAGATTTAGGCAAGAACTAGGGCATTATACCACTATATACGGCTAATAACGCTCATGGCATTTTACAAAGTCACAAATAATTTCTGCTGCAAAAATAGAAGTAACAATTACTATTGACTTTACTAAGTTATGCTAGCTAAAAGTGAAACGAAGGTATACATTTATACTTATTGTAGGTTTCATGCTATACTTTCTGAGCAATCGTGTAAGCTAATTCTGCTGTTTGACCGCCACTGCTACAAAAGCAACTTCTGCCACAGAAACTACTCCGGCTAATGGCAACACAGCGCTAAATAGTGCCGCATCTGTAAAAGTTTAAAAGAAGAAAAATAAAGAACAGAATCATGGCCAGCTTGTTTCAGAAACTGCTCAAAGTATAAAACAACTGCCACAGCAGAAGGCGAAAAGATAGCGCAGCACGGCCAAGTAGTTGCCGAAACAGCGCAAAAAAATGCCATAGCACTAGCAGCTAAAGGCTAAGAAACAGCCGCAAAAGTTGAGCAGACGGCGAGAGCCAAGGCCTGGGAGTAGCTATTGTTAAAACAGTCGTAAAATTTCACAAAATCAAGATTGATGCCACCTCTACTTCTAGTCAGGAAACTACTTTCAGCTTCAGGTTTTAGAAAGTATAGCGAAGGGTAAAAAGTAGCAAACCCGGCACACAACTATCTTATAACAATAGCTGTTGCACAACTGTTGATCAGGAACTGTGCTAAAACCAAGTATAAGTTAACTACGTTTAGCTTTTCTCAGTTGAGAGTAGTAAATTGGAAAAATATAAGTACAGACTACCAACTAATGACGTCAGGAAACCATAAAACTTTAAGTATCAATACCGATTTGCTTCACATATTTAGAGGCGGCGGCGAAATGGGGGCCATGATGCGAGCGTACAATTGGGATGCTCACCCGCTTGGAAACCCACGCCACTGGCCGGACAGCCTGAAGAACATTGTTCGTCTTATCCTAAACTCCGATTTCCCGATGTTTATCTGGTGGTCGCAGGATTTATATATGTTTCATAACGATGCCTATCTGCCTGCTCTGGGTGATAAACACCCAAAGGCACTGGGAGCTTCGGCTCGTGAAATGTGGTCCGAAATATGGGCTGATATAGGTGGTGTTACTGAAAACATACTGGAGAACGGTGAATCATTCTATGCAGAAAACATGCTCCTGTACCTTATGCGGAAAGGCTTTTCAGAAGAAACGTACTGGACCTTTTCTTACAGCCCTGCATTTGACGACCAGGGTGAGGTAGCGGGTATGTTTTGTGCCTGCAACGAAGAAACCAAGTATATACTGGGCCAGCGCAGGCTTAGAACGCTCAAAGACATATCTGATAACCTCTCGCAGGCACAAACTTTAGAGCAATTGAGTGCCACCGCTAAGGAAGTTTTAGAGCAAAACTCAAACGACCTCCCCTTCAGCATGGTTTACCTGGCTAACAGTATAGGGTCTGAGGCTACATTAGTTTGTAAAACCGGCTGCATAAAAGATGACCTGGTGCCGGCAACTATTAACCTCAAATCACTGGAGGCCGAATGGCCGGCTGCAAAGGTGTTACAGTCGCTGCAAAGTATGGTAGTAGAGCTACCGGAAAAGATTAAGGACAGCTGTCCTGATGCTCCTTCAAAAGCAATTATACTTCCTATACTTAAGCCGGGTGGCGATCATTGTATAGGGTTCTTTATTTCGGGCATAAGCGAAAAACAAGAATACAACGAGGCCTACGAAGATTTCCACAACCTGCTAACCGGACAAATCGCAACCTCTATTGCCAACGTTCAGGCAAGGCAGGAGATACTGAAGCGGCAGGAATACCTAAACGATATTTTTGAGCAGGCACCTGTGGGTATTACCATGCTCAGAGGCTCTAACTATATTGTAGATATAGCCAACCCCGGTGTATGCGAAATCTGGCGTGTAGAGAAGAAAGATGTGCTGGGTAAGCCTATCATGGAAGTACTGCCCGAGGCTGAAGAACAAGGCTTTAAAGCCCTGCTGGATGGTGTAATGGCAACAGGCACACCTTTTGTAGCCAATGAATTACCATTGGTATTGGAGCGCAACGGCGAGCAAGAAACCCTATTCCTAAATTTTGTGTACCATCCGCTGCGCGATGATCAGGGTTTTGTAACAGGTATTATAGCAGTAGCCATAGATATAAGCGAGCAGTTAAAGGCAAGGCAGGAGATCGAAAGTATGAACAAAGAGCTTTTGGCCACCAATGCCGACCTGGATAACTTTGTATATTCCGCATCTCACGACCTGAAGGCCCCTATCCACAATATCGAAGGTTTGGTTCACGCCCTGATGGACTGTTTGCCAGCTGATTTACTAGCTTCCGAAGATGTACAACAGCTAACTTCGCACATACAGAGTTCTGTAAACAGATTTAAAAAAGTGGTACTGGACCTCACTAAAGTTGCCACCATTCAACGGGAAGCGAACGAGGATGTATCCACGATCAATCTTAATCAAGTAATAGAAGAAACGCTCCTGGACTTTAAACCTGAGATTGTCTCTTCCGGTGCTACTTTTGAGATGCACCTTACCCAAGAGGCAGCTGTTAACTTTTCTGAAAAGAACATCCGAAGTATAATTTACAACCTCATCAGTAATGCACTTAAGTATAAATCGCCAGTTCGTACGCCACGCATTACCATATCTACAGAGACAACGCCAGAGCACCTTATACTTACCATAACAGATAACGGACTAGGCATAAAGATATCTGATAAAGACAAGATGTTCTCTATGTTTAAGCGCCTGCACGACCACGTAGAAGGCTCCGGCATCGGCTTGTATATTGTGAAGAAAATAATCGAAAATGCAGGAGGTAGAATTGAGGTAGAAAGCGAGCTGGAAAAGGGTACAACCTTTAAGGTAAACCTAAAGAGGTAAGAACGGTAAAACATACTGCACTGGCCTATACCACCTTAAGTTGTATTTTGGATTAAAAACTTAACTGCAGCAACCATCGCAAACAGCCTGCAGAGTATGGCCTATTCTAGTATTATTTTGATGCGCTAAACAACCCAAAATCCTGAATCCAAACCCTTTGTTTAAAGTTAAACGTAATCATAGTATATACAGTATCCATTTACAACACGCGCGATATTGTATTTAGCAATGTTTAACTAAAGCATAAAACGATGAAAAAGATATTATTTGCAGGTATAATTATTGTTGGATCAACGAGTTTATTTGCCTGCGAAAGAACAAATACAGAAGGTACCACAGAAGACGAAGGTGTAGTAGTAGACCGTGACTCTGTTGCTACAGAATACGAAGTTACTGAAACTGTTGTAGAGTATGATACTACTACCCGAACCAAAACAGTGGATGCAACAGAAGATAATGAACTAGACTAAAAGTAAACCAATAGTATTACATAACAACAAAGGAGCTGTTACAGGCTCCT